>OZ251449.1:0-515000 GCA_965242505.1 Alphaproteobacteria bacterium | reverse complement strand
CCATGACCGCGCGGTCGATCGAGGCGGCCGGCGCGCGAGTGAACGCCGGGCCCGGCCGGAAGAAGTCCAGGTCCGCGGCGCCCGTCTCGATCGCCTCGCGGCAACGGGCGAGGACCTCCGGCGCGTGCCGCGAGAGCGCCGCCGCCCAGGCGCTCGCCTTGAACAGGAACATGCCGCTGTTCCAGAGGAACTCGCCCGATTCGACGTAGCGCTCCGCCGCCGCGCGGTCGGGCTTCTCGACGAACTCGGCGACGCGGCGCGCGTTCCCGTCCAGCGTCTCCCCGGGGCGGATGTATCCGTAGCCGGTCTCCGGCGCCGACGGGGGCACGCCGAACGTCACCAGACTCCCCTTCTCCGCCGCGCCGAGCCCGGCGGAGACCGACTCCCGGAAGCGCCCGGCATCCTCGACGCGACCGTCGGAAGGCACGACCAGCAACGCCGGGTCCTCGCCGGCGGCAAGGGCGCGGCAGGCCGCGAGCGCGGCCGCGGGCGCCGTGCCGCGGGGCGCCGCCTCCAGCAGAATGGCGCTCCACGGCCGCCCGATCTCCCGGCACTGCTCGGCCGCCAGAAACCGGTGCTCCTCGTTGCAGACGATGCAGGGATCCAGGGCGCCGTCCAACGGGGCGAGGCGCAGCAACGTCTCCTGCATCATCGAGCGGCCGCCGGTCAGAGCCAGGAACTGCTTCGGGTGGAGGGCGCGGGACAGCGGCCAGAGGCGCGCGCCCGACCCGCCCGCCAGCACCACCGGGAGAATCGGCGTCATGAGGATCCGCGCGCCGTCATTCCGGGGCGACGAAGCGGATCCCGAAATCGGCCGGCGGCGGCGGCGCGTCGGGGTAGAGCCGGGGCATGATCCGGTCGGCCGATCTTTCGGTCACGGTCGGCGTGAATTCGCGCCAGCGGCGGACGGGAGCGTCGTTCTCCAGGCGGCGCAGGACGCGGATGTCGCCGAAGGTCTGTTCCTCCGCGTAACCGGGAGCGGAAAGGCCCGGGTCCGCGGACAGGATGTGGCTGACCGAAGCCAGGACCGTCGGCATGTCCGCGCCGACGAGAGCGGCGCCGGTCGTCGCGTCGTAAAGCGGTATCTCCCGGTGCAGGTAGTAATAGCCGGGAAGGGCGTGGTAGTGGCGGTCGATGTGCCACACGGCGAGAACGCCGGGCGCCTCGGCGAGGTAGCGATAGGCGGCGAAGAGGGGATCCCGGTCGCGGACGAACCTGACGGGAGTCTCCTCCGGCGCGAAGATCAACCTGTAGACGTCGTCCTGGCGAGGCAGGGTGTTCAGAAGTCCGGCCGCGGAAACCACGGCGAACACGGCGCCGGCCGCGCCGAGGACCCATGCCCGCCGGCGGGCGGCGAGCCGCGCCGCCACATCGGCGCCGATCAGCAGCCACAACGGAACGACGACGAAAACGAAGCGGTACTCCTTGTGCGCTTCCGCGGAATGGATGACCAGCGCCAAGGCGGCGAGCCCGAAAAGAAGACCGTAACGGCGCGGGTCGCGCAACGACAGCGCCAGGCAGAGCGCGCTCAACCCCGCCGTGGAGAGCAGAAGCCACCACAGGTACTGCCAGGCCGGGCTCGAACCGGCGCGCGCCTCCTCCAGCGCCAGATTGAACCGCAGGTTGGCGAGATAGGAGTGGAACGGTTCGGCGTCCCACGTCACCGCGTCGAACAGGCCGACCGCGAGGAAGAACAGGGCC
The DNA here is from genome assembly GCA_965242505.1 of Alphaproteobacteria bacterium. GTDB lineage: Bacteria > Pseudomonadota > Alphaproteobacteria > UBA2966 > UBA2966 > UBA2966. The sequence continues at coordinate 513,299 of OZ251449.1, read as the reverse complement.
GCGGCAAGCGCGAGCTGCGCCCGCGCGCTCCGCCACCACGCGCCCCCCGGCCCGGAGGTTCCGCCGACGCGCAGGAAAAGCAGGCCGAGCAGCGCCAGCGCCAGCGGGGCGTACTGCATCCGCACCGCCGCGGCCAGCACCGCCAGGAGGGCCGCCGGCCAGACGACCCCCGGCCGGGACGGAACCGGGCGCGCGCACAGCGCCAGCAACGCCATCAGCAGGCCGGTAGCCACGAACTCGGTCATCGGCTTGTGGGCGAAGCCAACCAGCTCGTACCAGAAGGCCCCGGCCACGAGCGCCACCCGGGCCGCGCTTTCGTCGAAGTGGCGGCGGGCGAAGAAGTACATCCCGGCCGGAACCAGCAGGGAAAGGGCGCAGAAGACCAGCTTGACGCCGCCGACGTACCAGACGGGCCGATCGAGGCCCACGGCGTCGAACAGCGCCAGGACCCCGGCGATCAGGCCGGGCGCCAGCCACGAACGCGCGCCGTAGAACTGTTCCCAGTGGACGACGCCGTTGCCGAAAACCAGGCGGTGCGCCTGTTCCAGATACTGCATGATCTCGTCCGGATGCAGCGCGAAGTCGCCGGACAAGGCGACGCACGCGCGCGCGGCGAAGGCCAGCGCGAGCACGGACCACAGGTGTTTCCATACCGGGACCTCGGGCCCGCGCGGGCGCGGCGGGGACGCCGGCGCGGCGCCGGGGGCCGCGCGCGGACGCGCCATCCCGCCCCCTTCCCGCCGGGGCCGCCCGGCGCGGCGCGCCTTCCGCGCACCCTTCCGCCGCTTCGCCATCGTCCCCTTCCGATCCCTCATCGACCGCCGCCGGAAGAATCCAGCCGCTCGAGCGCCTGGCGGGCATGATTGTCCGCGCCGCGGTCGATCGACAGGGATTCCCGGAACAGCATTCTCGCCCTGCCGGTATCGCCCCGGCGCAACGCGATCTGCCCCTCGACGAAGCGTTCCGTCGCCCGGGTCTCCTTGCCGCGATCGTCCCCGGCCAGCTCCAGGGCGCGCCGCAGATAGGTTTCCGCCAACCGCAGCGGCCGGTCGCCCGGCTGGGTCGCGAGCGCCTTGGACATGCCCATGAGCGACCAGTAGTCGCCTTCCGCCAACGGCGTGACGTCGGCGACGTAGCCGTTCATCGAAGACCGTTCGTCGACCTGCGCCAGACCCAGGTATTCGCCGTAGGCCCTCAGCATCTCGTTGCGATGGATGGCGCTCGGCAGGTCCTTCGGCGCCGGCATCGCGATCAGTTTCCTGAAGAACGCCTTGGCCTTGTCGTTGGCCCTGATCTCGATCCGCCCTGGCCCGGCGCCCTCGTGGACCTGCACGAAGAAGCCCAGATGCGCCAGACCCGCCTTCGAGAAGGCCGGACCGTACCAGAGGGAATACACCGGCAGGTCCGTATTCCGGAGGAACTCGGCCCAGTCGGCGGTCTTGCGCCTGGTGGACGACAACGGACGCACGACGCGGTCGGCGATGTAGACGCCGTGATACTCCAGCAACCGCAGGTTCGGGCGCACCCCCTTCACCCAGTGAAGATAGGACATCGGGCCGACGAACGGATCCGCATAGAGGACGAAGGCGCCGTCCTCCTCGGCGATGTCGAACAATGCCCGCGCCTGTTCCTCGGCGAAACGGTCATGGGGCCGGTAGTTGACCCCGGCGTTCCACGCGCAGAGGCCCGCCGCCAGGAGCGCGCCGGCCGCGCGAACGACGGAAAGCAGCGGCGCGCGGCGCGCGCGCGCCCATCGGGTCAGCGCGTGCGCGCCATGGCCCAGCCATAACGCGAGGATACAGTAGGCGACCAGCGGATAGGGGCGGAAGGTGGAAATCCGCAGGGGTTCGTAGTTGAAGCCGAGCATGGCGATGAGCAGGAAACTGCTGGCCACGAACGCCAGCGCCTCGCAGGAGAGCCCGAGACGCCAGCCGCCCCGGAAGGACGCGGATGCGCCCCACAGCGCGACGAGCGCGCCGACGACGCCGAACTGGAGCAGCGCCTGCGTCGCGAAATGCCCGGCGAAGAACAGCTTGTCGGCGAGGCCGGCGTTGGGATTCCGGTCGATGTGCGAGTAGATGCTGCGGTCGACGAAGGAGAGGAACTCGCCCCAGGATCCGATCGGCCCCAGGAAGTTGACCGGCGCCGGCTGGTGGGAACGCCACACCATCCAGCCGTAAAGGGCGCCCGCGGCGAGCGCGGCGACGGGGACCAGATAGACGGCCCGGCGCGCGAAGTCCCTCCCCGCGCCCGCGGCGTAGGCGAGGAACAGGGGACTCGCCAGGATCAGCAGCGGATAGTGGTTGGCGAGGCCGAGGCCGTAGACCGCCGCCGCCGCGACCCACAGGCGCGCGCTCCGCGCCGCCGCCGCCTCCTGCGCGAGGGCCAGGGTCAGGAACACCGCGGCGGTATTGGTGGTGTAGACGTCGGCGACGATCGCCTGCGACCAGAAATGCTCGGAGACCGCCAGCGCGGCGCCGGCCAGCCACGCGGCGGGACGGTCGCCGGTGCGGCGCAGCACGAGCCAGGCGACGCTGGCGCAGGTGAGCGCGCCCATCAGGCCGCTCAGCGCGTGGACCCGCCAGGCGACCTCGCCAAGGGGAACCAGCGAAGCGAGCCAACCGAGCAGGACGTACAGGGGATATCCCGGCGGGTGCGCGACGCCGGCGAACGTCGCGGTGGTGATGAAGAGGCCGTCGTCCTCCAACATCACGGTGCGCGGCGCCGAGACGGCGTAGAGCGCGAACGCGCCGACGAAGAGCAGCCCGACGCCGAGGGCGTCCGCCCGCGGCTCGAGCGGATGCAGGTCGGGGAGCGTCGCGCGAAGCGACGGTTTCCACCATCGCGGCGGAGGCGGAGGCCGCCTCGCCGGTCTGCGCCTCTTGCGGCTCATCGTAAAACCGTTCTCCGCCGTCGCCCGCGCCGGATCATCGCGCGCGCCGCCCCATGACCGCCAGCACCTCGTCGCGGTTGGTGCGTACGTCGTCGCGCGCCGGGTCCAGGGCCAGGGCCCGCTCCAGCGCCTTCAGCGCCTCGGCGGGCCTTCCCAGAAAATACAGCGCGGTGCCCACGCCGTGGTGGGCGCTCGGATTGCGAGGATTGACCTCGACGAGGCGGCGATAGAGATCGAGCGCTTCGCCGTAGCGCTTCCGCCTGACCGCCAGCGAGGCCATGTTCTGCAAGGCGTATACCGACTTCGGATCGAGCGCCAGGGCGTGACGGAGCCGTTCTTCCGCCTCGTCGAGCCGGTCCAGCATGACCAGCGCGGCCCCCACGTTCGAGTGATCGCGGTCGTCGTCCGGGGCCTGCTCGGCGGCGACGCGAAAGGCGGCCAGCGCTTCGTTCCAGCGTCCCTCCACGGTCAGCGCCTCGCCCAGATTGCGATGGGCGAACCGCGCCGTGGGGTTGTGCGCGATGACGTGGGTGAACAGCGTCACCCCGTCGCGGTACATCCCGGCGTGCCGCCACGTCAGCGCCGCCAGGACGGCCAGCCCCGCCGCCGCAGCGCCCGCAGCGCACCGCCGCCATGCCTCCGTCGGCAGACGCTCCGCGCCGCGCGCCGCCGCGCCCACCAACACCGCTATCAGCCCCAACCCCGCCAGATACTGGTGCCGGTCGGCCACGAACGAGAACTGCATGTAGCCGTAGTCCACGAACCCCAGAACCGGCGACAGCGTGACCGCGAAGAACGACACCCCCGCCAGCGGACCCCGGCCCACCCGCCCGCGGAGAAACCACAACGCCGCCGCCACCCCCGCCGAGGCCAGAACGTAGCCCCACGCCACCGGGTCCCCGGCGCCCGCCTCCCAGTGCGGATAGACCACCGCCAGCCCGCCCGGCCACAGCAGCTTGCCGGCGTAGAACCACAGCGCGTGCGCCGCGATCAACAACCGCTCCACCGCCGTGTAGCCCAGGGACAGAGGCTCCCGCGCGTTGTAGAACGACACGTCCGCCGCCGCGATCGCCGCTCCCACGACGAAGAAGGGCGCCACACGCCGCAGGTCGACGCCCGTCACCCGGCCCCGCCGCCACCACAGCGCGATCAGGAACGCCGCCGGCAGCGTCACCACGATGGACTTGCACAGCATCCCGGCCACGAACAGCGCCAGCGCCAGGACGTAATGCCGCCCTCCCCGCCCCGCCCGCGGCTCTTCCGTGAAGCGGAGCCAGGCCAGGAAGGCGGCGAGGTAGCACAGGCCCGAGAGCAGGTCCTTGCGCTCGATGATCCAGGCGACGGACTCCACGCGCAGGGGATGGACGGCGAACACTGCGGCGACGAGCCACGCGCCGGGGATGGCCAGCCGTTCGGCCAGGCGGCGGACGAGAAGGGTGTTGGCCGCGTGCAGGAGGACGTTGACGGCGTGATAGCCGACCGGGGCGAACCCCCACAGCTTGTGTTCCAGCCAGAAGCTCGTATAGACCAGCGGCCAGTAATGCCCCTCGTCTTCGATCTCCGAAGGCGAGAACCAGAGGCGGCCCAGGCCGTCCCAGTCCCGAACCGCGAGCGCCCGGGTGAAGACCCGGTCGTCCCAGACGAACCCGGCGGACAAGGCGGGGAGGTAGCAGCCGACCGCCAGCGCGGCGAGGGCCAGGACGGCCAGGACCTCGCGCCGCGCGAACCGGGGCGCGGGAGCGGAAACGGCCCGCGCCGCCGGCTTGCCGGGCGGCCGTCGCCCCCGCTCCCGTCTTCGCTTCCGGCGGCTCATCGCCGTCGCCCCCTCAACGATCCCCCGCCCGCCGCAGGCGCGACGACGCGGAGTCGCGCATGGTCCGCACCGACTCCAGCCCCGGCGCCAGCGCCAGCGCCCGGTCGAGGTTCCGGAGGGCCTCCTCGTACCGCCCGAGACCGAACAGCGCGTGGCCCATGCCAGCGTACGGAAGGGCGTTCCCGGGGTCGGCTTCCATCGCGGCGCGATAGTAGCCGAGCGCTTCGTCCAGCCGCTCCTGCTTCCTCAGGGATTCCGCCAGATTCTGGAGGACGACCGGATGGCGCGGGTCGAGCGCCAGAGCGGCGCGGAGCCGAGCCTCCGCCTCGTCGAGCCGGCCCATCCGTATGAGCGCGACACCGGCGTTGGCATGGGCCTTCACGTCGTCCGGCTCCTGCTCCATGGCGGCGCGGGACGCGGCCAGCGCTTCCTCCGGGCGTCCCCTGTCGAGCAGGGCCTTGCCGAGATTCTGTTGCGCGCCGCGCGCCGCGGGGTTGTGCGCGACGATATGGGTGAAGAAGACCACCTCGTCGCGGTATATCCCGGCGTGCCGCCACGTCAGCGCCGCCAGGACGGCCAGCCCCGCCGCCGCAGCGCCCGCAGCGCACCGCCGCCACGCCTCCGTCGGCAAACGTTCCGCGCCGCGCGCCGCAGCGCCCACCAACACCGCTATCAGCCCCAACCCCGCCAGATACTGATGCCGGTCGGCCACGAACGAGAACTGCATGTAGCCGTAGTCCACGAACCCCAGAACCGGCGACAGCGTGACCGCGAAGAACGACACCCCCGCCAGCGGACCCCGGCCCACCCGCCCGCGGAGAAACCACAACGCCGCCGCCACCCCCGCCGAGGCCAGAACGTAGCCCCACGCCACCGGGTCCCCGGCGCCCGCCTCCCAGTGCGGATAGACCACCGCCAGCCCGCCCGGCCACAGCAGCTTGCCGGCGTAGAACCACAGCGCGTGCGCCGCGATCAACAACCGCTCCACCGCCGTGTAGCCCAGGGACAGAGGCTCCCGCGCGTTGTAGAACGACACGTCCGCCGCCGCGATCGCCGCTCCCACGACGAAGAAGGGCGCCACCCGCCGCAGGTCGACGCCCGTCACCCGGCCCCGCCGCCACCACAGCGCGATCAGGAACGCCGCCGGCAGCGTCACCACGATGGACTTGCACAGCATCCCGGCCACGAACAGCGCCAGCGCCAGGACGTAATGCCCCCCCCCCCGCGCCCGCGGCTCTTCCGTGAAGCGGAGCCAGGCCAGGAAGGCGGCGAGGTAGCACAGGCCCGAGAGCAGGTCCTTGCGCTCGATGATCCAGGCGACGGACTCCACGCGCAGGGGATGGACGGCGAACACTGCGGCGACGAGCCACGCGCCGGGGACGGCCAGCCGTTCGGCCAAGCGGCGGACGAGAAGGGTGTTGGCCACGTGCAGGAGGACGTTGACGGCGTGATAGCCGACCGGGGCGAACCCCCACAGCTTGTGCTCCAGCCAGAAGCTCGTATAGACCAGCGGCCAGTAATGCCCTTCGTTCTCGATGGCGCGCGGGGAGGACCAGATCCGCCACAGACCGGACCATTCCCGCACCGCCGCGGCGTCGGTGAACGCCTCGTCGTCCCAGACGAACCCGGCGGACAAGGCGGGGAGGTAGCAGCCGACCGCCAGCGCGGCGAGGGCCAGGACGGCCAGGACCTCGCGCCGCGCGAACCGGGGCGCGGGAGCGGAAACGGCCCGCGCCGCCGGCTTGCCGGGCCGCCGCCGCCGCTCCCGTCTTCGCTTCCGGCGACTCATCGCCGTTCCCGCTCATCCGCGAGACTCGTCCAGTGACGGGAGCGCCGCAGGGTCCATTCACGCTCCTCCCCCGGCAGGGGGACGGGAGGGAGCCGTCGACGCTCCTCCTCCCTGGACAGGGGGAGGAGGTCGTTTCGGGACGGGCGACCCCGACCGGCGGCGCCATGACGCTCCCGTCGGGAACGCCGGGAAAACCCTCCACTCCACCGGCGGGCTCTCATGGACGAGCAGATCGCCGTTTGCGCAGAAAGCGTTCATGGCGGCGCATCGCCGCAAGCGCCCCCGCCGCGTCGGGCAACTCGTCGAACACCGGAACGCCCATGGCCTGAACCTTCCGCCGGTCGGAGATCTTGCGTTCCTCCACCTGGAGGGACCCGTCGGAGCGCAGCACGAGGAGGAAATGGGTGCGCGCCGCCGCCCGCGCCTGGGCCTCCAGCGACGACTCCACCATGTGCGCGGCGTAGTCCGCCCCCTGGTCGTAGGACAGGACGAAGACGGGAAGGTTGACGTGCATGACGAACGCATCCGGTTCGCCCGAAGCGTAGACGGCATCCACGATCCGTCCGGCGACGCGCCCGTCGTCCACCCGCAACGTTCCGCCCGGCGCGTCGATCGGATTGTCGATGCTGGTCCCGGGCGGAAAGTTCATCTCCTCGAGAAGACGGACGGTCTCGTCCCCGAACCGGGGCACGTCCAACCCGGCGCGCGCGAAGCAGTCGGCGGCGAGGACGCTGGCGCCGCCGCCGTTGCCGAACACCACCACGTCCCGCGTCGGGCGATCGGCCCTGGGCTCCAGGAACTGGAACGCCAACAGGGCGTCCAGAAACTCGTCCAGCGTATCGACGAGCACGGCCCCCGTCTGCTCCGCGACCGCCCGCCAGACGCGCTCGTCGCTGGCCAACGCCCCGGTGTGGGACGCAGCGGCGCGCTTCCCCTGCTCCGTCATCCCGCCCTTCATCAGGACGACCGGCTTCGCGCCGTCGAGGCCGCGCAGGATCTCGACGAAACGGCGACCGTTACCGACCGCTTCGACATAGAGGCCGATCACCCCGGTGGCCGGGTCGGCGGCGTAGAACTCGAGAACGTCGCTGGCGTCCAGATCGGCGCTGTTGCCCACCGTCACGAGACGGCTGAAGCGAATGCCGCGAGCGCCGCCGCGGCGGATGACGTCGACCCCGAGGCCGCCCGACTGAGAGACGACGCCGACCGGACCGGGGTCGCGGGGGGACCCCGCGATGAAGGTGACGCGGCCGTTCGGACAATAGACGCCGAGACAGTTGGGACCGATGACGCGGACACCGGCGCCGCGCGCCGCGCGCAGGAGCTCTTCCTGAAGGCCCCGTCGCTCCTCACGTTCGCCGAAGCCGCTCGAGACGACGAGCGCGTACTTCACGCGCCCCCTGGCCGCGGCGAGGGTCTCCGGCGCCTGAGGCGCGGCGACGACGACATAGGCGAAGTCGACGGGCTCGGGCGTCTCGCCGAGCGACGGATACGCCTTCAGCCCCTCCACCTCGCCGGCGCGGGGATGAATGGGGTAGACGGCGCCGTCGTACCCCATGCCGCGCAGGTGGCGGATCATCTCGTTGCCGAGAGTCACCTTCGAGGTGGAGGCGCCGACGACCGCGTAGACGCGGGGCTCGAAGAGAGGACGGAAGCGCTCCCGGATATCGGCCTCGCGGGCCGACGGTCGAACATCGCCGCCCATGACGCGGGATCAGTCCCGTTTCAGGACGAACCGCGCGTCCGCCGCCACAGCCCCGTTCCCGGACACGATGAGAGGATTGATGTCGATCTCGGTGACCCTGCCCTCGAGCGAGAGCATCATGCCGCCCTCTCCGCCGACCTTGAGCAGCGCATCGACGATGGCCTCCTCCGACGCGCGGATTCCTCCGCGCGCGCCGCGCAGCAGTTTCACGGCCTTGAGCTCGTCGATCATCTCGCGGGCGTCGACCGGCGCGATGGGGCAGATGCGGAAGGCCACGTCCGCGAAGACCTCGACGAATATCCCGCCGAGACCGAACATGACGACGGGGCCGAAGGTCGGGTCGGTCGATCCGCCCACCACCACCTCGTGGCCGGCCGGCGCCATCTCCTCGACGAGATAGCCCTCGACGTCGTCCGTATGCGCCCGGACGGCGGACTCGATCTCGCACAGCGCCGCCTCGAGCTCCGCGGCGGAGCCGATGCCGACCTTGACGCCGCCGGCGTCGCTCTTGTGAACGACGTCGGGCGATACGACCTTGGCCACGAGAGGGGGACTCAGCCTGGCGAAGACGTCGGCCGCGCCGCCGGGTTCGGCGACCAACAGCGAAGCGGGAACCTCGATCCCGTTCGCCGCCAGCACGCGCTTGCCGCTCTCCTCGTCGAGGACGCCGCGCCCCGCCTTCAGGGCCGCGCCGATGACGGCGTCGACGTCCATTTCAGTTCTCCCCTTGGCATGGCGGTTGTATAGCCAGCGCCGCGGATCCGGGCAACCGGCGCCCGGCTCCGGCCTCGCTCGCATTTCTCATGCGGGATCCGCCCTCCGACGACTCTCGACGACATCGATCGGCGGATCGACGCCTTCGCCGACGAGTGATCTGGCGGCCCGGTGACCCGGTTCGGACGGATCATGGGACGCGCTATAGTGGGGCGCGGCGCGCCATGCGCCGACAGCCGCGCCGGCATCGGGACCGGGGCCGCGGTCGCCCGAAGGGAGTTGCACGAATGAACGACGCATCGGAATACGTTCCGCCCAAGGTCTGGACGTGGGAGAAGGAGAACGGCGGACGGTTCGCCAACATCAACCGCCCCGTGGCGGGCCCCACGCACGACAAGGAGCTCCCCGTCGGGAAGCACCCGTTGCAGCTCTATTCGCTCGCCACGCCGAACGGCGTGAAGGTCACCGTATTGCTCGAGGAGCTGCTGGCGCTGGGCCACGACGGAGCCGAGTACGACGCCTGGCTGATCAGGATCGGCGATGGCGACCAGTTCGGCGGCGGCTTCGTCGAGGTCAACCCCAACTCCAAGATTCCGGCGTTGATGGACCGCGGCGCCTCGAAACCGACGCGGGTGTTCGAATCCGGCGCGATCCTCCTGTACCTGGCGGAGAAGTTCGGGGAGTTCCTGCCCAGGGACCCCGCCGACAAGCCCGAATGCCTGTCGTGGCTGTTCTGGCAGATGGGCAGCGCGCCGTATCTCGGCGGGGGGTTCGGCCACTTCTACGCCTACGCCCCGGAAAAAATCGAGTACGCCATCAACCGCTTCGCCATGGAGACCAAACGGCAGCTCGACGTGCTCGACCGGCGTCTGGCCGAGCACCGGTACATGTGCGGCGACGAGTACACGATCGCCGACATGGCCATCTGGCCGTGGTACGGACAGCTCCTGCTGAACCGGCTCTACGACGGCGCGGAGTTTCTCGACGCGCCCTCGTACAGGCACGTCCGCAGATGGACCGAGGCGATCGGCGAGCGCGAGGCCATCAAACGCGGGCGCATGGTCAACCGCATCCACGGGGAACCGGAAATGCAACTGCATGAGCGGCACGACGCCAGCGACTTCGAGCTGCGGACGCAGGACAAGCTGGAACCCGAAACGGCGGAGGGTTGAACGGGCGGTCGGCCACTCGGATCGCAGTCCCGATATGCGATTGAGATCGGATCAGAACGTCGTCCGCGAGGGCGCCGTCAGCGAGCGAGAGATCATCCGACCGGACAACGGCCCTCCCTTCGTGAAGGCGATGCTGCGCGTCGAGCGTGAGGGTAGCTTGCCTGTGATCTGGTGGGATGCCGGCAGAGCTCCGAAGCTTGGAGCGCGGGTCCGCATCAAGGGCGCGGTTCGCACTTTCAACGGCGCACCCGAAATCCACGTGCGGGAGACGGAGATCAAGCGAACGGCGCCGCCCGATGATCCGCGCGCGGCGCTCGCCGGATATTTTCTCGGGTGCGTCGAGGCGGAGGCAGCCAGCTCGCTGCGTCTGCGGTCTCACAATCATGTCGAGCTCGCCAAAGGCGCGAGTCCCTTTCACGGCGACATCATCGTGCCAAACGACGAAACGACGAGACGCTGGTTCCAACAGAGAGAAAAGGAGATCGGCGAAACACTGACGGCCGGATGGCCTCTTGTCGTGGGAACGGATCCGGATGGAACGTCGGGACAAACAGCCGCCTGTCCTTTGCTGGTAACCGATGTACGAGCGACCAGGCAAGACCGTGGATGGCGCTGCAAGCGACGCGGAAACACAGTCGAGATAAACTCTCTCGCGCTGGAGCTTCTTGGCGCTGACCGTCGCGAACGGGACGCGCTCGTCCAGGCGATAGAAGACACCCCCCAAGTCGAAGAGGCCACGGCGCCGAGCAAGCGCGCCGACGCCATGCTTCAGTCGCTGCGCGACGGCGGGGTCGAAGGCCTGAACGACCTGAATCCCGAAAACCTGACGCCGATGTCGAACCGGACGGGTATCCAGAACACGGGCGTCATCATGGCCGCGACGCCAGGCACACATATCCGGTCTTTGATCGGCGACCTCGACGAGTTGGTCAATACACCCGAGCTCCTTGCCACCGGGCCAGCCGCCGTGCTGCTCAGTGAAGCCGCGCCGACGGCTGTTCCGCCTCCGGAACCGCACCCGACCGTCGTCCCTTCCTCCATAAGGCAGGACCAAGCCGTCCACGCCGCGATGAAAAATGCGCTTACCGTCGTGACCGGCCCGCCCGGCACCGGAAAATCGCAGGTGATCGTCAATGCCGTCGCGGCGGCCGTCTCACGGGGAGAGACCGTCCTGGTCGCGTCGAAGAACAACAGAGCAGTGGATGTCGTCGTCGACCGTCTGCGTTTCACGTCTCCCGACGCCGCCATCGTTCGTGTAGGCGCTTCGAACCGCCGAAACGAGGTCGGAGAGTACATCGCCAAGGTGCTGTCCACCGACCCGCGATCGGTCGATCCGGTGATGGCGCGTCACGATTGGGCCAAGGTCGCGAAACAGTTGCAGGAGATCCACCTTGTCTTGCGTGATCGGATGCGGGCCGAGGGTCGGCTGACCGAACTGCGCGCCAAATTGCACGAATGTCTTGGCCGACTTCCCGACGATACGCTTTTCGACGTCGATTCCGCCGAACTGGATGCGGCGCTGGCCGGCGCACGGGAGGCGCTCGACGAATTCGGTCGATGGCTGGGCCTGTTCGGGCGATGGCGCCGGCACCGAAAACGGCTGGAACGCGCGAGAGACGCCCTCGGGCGGCTCGGACCGCTCCTCGGCCTCGACCGGTCCGCTGTCGAGGGGTGTCTCGCCGCAGTTGCCGGCAGTCCGGGAAGATCGCTCTCGCCGCGACGAGATTTCCTGCCGATCGAAGAATTGGCCGACGGGTTGCGCAACGCTCTGACATGCAGACGCGAGATCGCCGAGATGGAGGCTCATCTCGGGCGATTGCCGCAGAAGCACGAGCTCGACGATCGGCTGCACAGCCTGTCCGAGGAGCGGGTCGCCGCCGGGCGGACGCTGCTGGACGCGAGGTGGGGGAAAATCCGCCGCGACGACTCCGCCGCCCGCGTCGCCGCCAATGAATGCGCCGAGAGTTTCGGGCGCGCGACATCGACGGGAACGGGGTTTCGACGCGCGCTCAAGCTTATTCCCACCGCCCTCCCAGCCCTCCCGGTGTGGGCGGTCACGAATCTGTCCGCCCGAACCAACTTGCCGCTTCAATCCGGGTTGTTCGACCTGGCGGTGATCGACGAGGCGTCGCAGTGCGACGTGGCGTCCGCCCTACCCATCCTGGTTCGGGCGAAGCGCGCCCTGATTCTGGGCGACCGGCGGCAGCTCGTTCACATCACATCGCTCAGCCGTTCCCGCGAGAGGCAGATTGCCCGGAGATGGGGGCTAACGGACGAACGCGCGGAGGAGTTCAGTTATCGCGACCGCAGCTGCTTCGGCCTCGCGTCGACCCGGGTGGAGGCATCGCCCATATTCCTCGATCTGCACTTCCGTTCCCATCCGGCCATCGTCGGCTTCGCCGATAAGCATTTCTACGAAGGACAGCTCGAATGGTGCAGCGACGCCAAACCACCCGATGGCGCGCGAGCCATCGAATGGGTTCGCGTCTCGGGAACCAGCGCCCGAGGACCGAACGGGCGCAGCTGGACCAATCGGGCCGAGGCCAAAGCCGTCACGAACCAGATCCTCGAGACGCTCCCGAAAGCGAAGGGCCTGAAACTTTCCATAGGAGTTGTAACGCCATACGGAGCCCAGGCCGACCTGATCCGGGGTCAGCTCGCCAACCAGGTCGCGAACGAGGATATGCAACCGTGGAAGGTTGCAACCACGCACCGATTCCAGGGCGACGAATGCGACATCATGTATTTCTCACCGGTAGTCGATACATCGATGCCAGAACGTCAGGTAAGATTCGCAGCCGACCCGAATCTGATCAACGTCGCCTTGAGCCGTGCGCGGCGGCGACTGGTCATCGTCGGAAATATCGAAGCATGTCTGGCGCGTCGGAACGTACTCGGCGAACTCGCGCAATACGTGGCGCGTCTTGAAGCCGGCGGCTTCGACAGCCCGCTCGAGCTCGAACTCCACGAAGCCCTCCTGACGCGGGGGATCGCCGCCCGGACGGGCGTGGTCGTCGCCGGTCATCGACTCGACCTCGCGGTCACGCACGGTGACGTTCGGATAGACGTGGAGTGCGACGGCAGCCCGTTTCACGTGGACCACGAAGGCGACTCGACGCGGGATGCGGCCATCGAAGCGGAAGGATGGAAAGTCATGCGCTTCAGCGGCCGTGAACTCAGTCGCGATATCGAGCGATGCGTCGAGACGATTTCGGCGGCCGCGTCCGGGACCTCGAACAAGGCGTGACCGCGACGGCCCGCGGCGCGGACGCCGCTACCAGTCGAACCGACGGACGACCGCCAGACGCAGGACGCCGAGCTCGTTCTCGATCCTGTAGGAGACGGGCCGTCGAACGGTTCCGGCGCCGCAGCACCGGCCGTCGCCGGACCGGTTCGCGGAATGGGCGCTCCGCCCGAAATCCAGATACGAGCCCTCGAGCCGCAACGTCCAGGCGTCAGCCAAGGCGGTCTCGACCCCCACGCCGACCGTCCACCCGACCGCTGTGTCGTCATCGCGAAAGGAATCGTCGGAGTCCAAGTACCGGGGAGAACAGACATCGCGAACTTCGTCGTGTTTCTGATCAAGATCGGTCAGCGAATTGACGATCCGGGCGACCGCCGGACCTGCGGCGACGAAAACCGTGGCCGGGCCCATCGCCCGCTCGACTCCGACGCGCGCCGCGACGATCCATCGAAACTTCGATTCCGTCGTCTCGTCCCCGCCTTGGGGGCATGTGGGGTTCTCACTGGGTCTGGGCGGATCCAAGCCGGTCGTCCTCGCCGACAGGTCGCCGAACGCGCCGTCGAGTTCGACCCTGAAGGGTACGCCGCCGACGTCGAGTTTCCTTCCCGCCAGAACGCCGACAACGGTCCCGGCGTCGTCGTAATCGACGGAAAAACCGGGATTGCCCCAGGCGGCGAAGCCGTCGACGTCGACGATCCGGTTGTCCATCCGGCCGGCGCCGGCGAAGACGCCGGCGTAGGTCCCCGTCCAGCTGAAAACGGCGCCTTCGTTCGCGGCGTTCGCGGAACCACCGGCGGCGAGCGCCGGAAGGGCCAGCAGAACGAGAACGGCGGAGGCGGCAAGGCGCCCGGGAACGGGCCGGGAATTTTCGTTCGGCATCGGCTTTCCTTCCATCCACAACCGGAACGGTCGATTCGGGACCTTAACGAATCCCGCACCCGTCGTCGATTTCGGGTAGTGTCCCGGCTTGAAGTCTTCGAGGTTCGCCGAAGACCATGCGGTCGGGGACGGCCGTACAGGATGGACGAGCCCGGAGCGGCCCCGGAACCCTCGTCCCGAGGAGGACGCTGGAGCGTATGCCGAAACGACGCGGAGGGCGACGCGCGATTCGACCGATGCCTGACCGAATCGTCATGATGGGGATGGCGCCGGGCATCGTCCTGGTCGCGGCGCTGCTCGCGACCGGCGCGGTCGGCGTCGGCGAGGGCATCGCGGTCATCGCGCTGATCGCCGCCGGCGCCCTGTGGGCGGCGCGGCGGGCCGGGAGCCCACCCCCCGTCCAGACGGAGAACGAGTCGGTCGAGGCGGAGCCCGTGGAACGCCGGGTCCTCGACGAGTTGCCCGACCCGGTGATCCTGCTCGACGGGTCCCGCCACGTCGTCTACGCCAACCGGACGGCGCGCGAGTCGTTCAACATCGCCGAAACGGGCCGGGATCTCGCGGCCTCGCTGCGCCACCCGGCGGTGCTGGACGCGGTCGACGCGGCGCTGGCGGGCGACGCTTCCGACGCGGTCGAGTTCGAGGTCGCCGCCGGCGTGCCCCTCGTCTTCGAGGTCAAGGTCGCCGCGATTCCCGAGTCGGACGACGGGGACGGCGCGCGCGCCGTCGTCCTGCTGCACGACGTCACGGGCGCGAAGCGCGTCGACGAGGTGCGCGCGGACTTCGTGGCCAACGTCAGCCACGAGCTGCGCTCGCCGCTGGCGGCGCTCGCCGGCTTCATCGAGACGCTGAGCGGCCCCGCCAGGGACGATCCGGCCGCCCGCGAGAAGTTCCTCGGCATCATGGACAACGAGGCGCGAAGGATGACGCGCCTGATCGAGGACCTCCTCTCGCTGTCGCGCGTCGAGGCGAACGAGCACGTCCGCCCCGAGGACGAGATCGACATCGGGGCCGTCATCGGCGAAGTGGCGGAAACCTACGCAGGCCGTCGCGGCGAGAGCGGCAACGTCATCGACGTGGACCTTCCCGACGACCTTCCCGGCGTGCTCGGAGACCGCGACCAACTGAGCCAGGTGTTCCGGAACCTGATCGACAACGCCCTGAAGTACGGCGGTCCCGGAAACCCGGTGCGAATCGCCGCCCGTCCCGTCGAACGGATGCCGGAGTCGGGCGCGCGCGGCGTCGCCGTCAGCGTGCGGGACCAGGGAGACGGCATCCCGGCCGTTCACGTCCCGCGGCTCACCGAACGGTTCTACCGGGTGGACAAGGGCCGGTCGCGGGCGCTCGGAGGCACCGGTCTCGGACTCGCGATCGTCAAGCACATCGTCAGCCGGCATCGCGGCCACATTCTCATCGAGAGCGCCCCGGAGTCCGGCAGCACGTTCACGGTGACGGTGCCGGCATTCCTTCAGGATACGCCATATATTTCAGATAGATAAACGTTCTTTCTCATTCACTGCATTGCCCGGAATCCTGGCGATGGACGGGCCTTTTCGTCATAAAACCGTAACGAAACGGTCATACGGGAGTCGCGGGGCCGGCATAGAAACCGGGGCATCGGGACCGACGTCGGCGAACGCCATCGCGGCTTCGTCCGTCCGTCCAATTCGCAACGAGGAGAAACCCGAATGAACAGCAAGCTGCTGTCCCTGGCGGTGCTGGCCGGCATCGCGGTCGGAGGGTCCGCCGAGGCGCGCGACCGAATCAACATCGTCGGTTCGTCGACGGTGTATCCGTTCACCACGGCCGTTGCCGAGACCTTCGGCAAGGCCACGAGGTTCAAGACCCCGGTGGTCGAGAGCACCGGGTCGGGCGGCGGCCTCAAACTGTTCTGCGCCGGCGTCGGCGTCGAGCACCCCGACATGACGAACGCGTCCCGCCGCATCAAGACGTCCGAGGTCGAGACCTGCGCCAGGAACGGCGTCGCCGAGATCATCGAGGTCAAGGTCGGGTACGACGGCATCGTCCTCGCCAACGCCAAGGCTTCGCCGCCGATGAAGATCAGCCGCAAGAACCTGTTCCTGGCGCTGGCCAAGGACGTTCCGCAGGGCGAGGGCGAGCTCGTTCCCAACCCGCACGAGACGTGGAGCGACGTCGACCCGTCCCTGCCCGCCACCAGGATCGAGGTCCTGGGGCCGCCTCCGACGTCCGGCACGCGCGATGCCTTCGTCGAGCTCGCCATGGAAGGCGGCTGCAAGAAGTTCGACTGGATCAAGGCCATGAAGAAGACGGACAAGAAGCGGTACAAGGCCATCTGCCACGGCATCCGCGAGGACGGCGCCTTCATCGAGGCGGGCGAGAACGACAACCTGATCGTTCAGAAGCTCGTCGAGAACCCGAAGGCCCACGGCGTCTTCGGCTTCAGCTTCCTCGACCAGAACGCCAACCTGCTTCAGGGCGGCGTCATGGACGGCGCCGCGCCGACGTTCGACAATATCGCCGACGCCAGCTATCCGGTGTCGCGCCCCCTCTACGTCTACGTGAAGAAGGCGCACATCGGGAAGATCCCGGGCATGGAGGCGTTCCTCGCCGAGTACACCAGCGAAAGGGCGTGGGGCCCCGATGGATACCTCACCGACAAGGGGTTGATCCCGATGCCGGATCGGGAGAGAGGAATGTTCCGCGACGCCGCGACGAAGATGATCCCCTACGGGTCGTAGGCGTCATCGCCCGGACCGGCGGCCGCATCGCGGGCCGCCGGTCCCTCCCTTCGCGGAGCCGCCATCCCACAGCCAGCCGCCGATGGAAATCTCCTTTCTCGCCGCGGTCGTTCTCGTCCTGGCCGCGGTCGGCTTCTTTCTGGGACGTTCCCGCGCCCTGGCGACCGCGGCCGGCAGAGCGCGGGACCTGCGTTCCCTGCCGGGCCATTACGGATACTACGTCGCCGTGTGGTGCGGCGCGCCGGCCCTGCTGTTGATCCTGGGCTGGTCCTTCTTCCAGAGCGCCATCGTCGAATCGCTCCTCGCCGCCGGCCTGCCGGGCGCGCAGGGACTGAGCGAGGCCGAACTCGGCCTCCTGATCAACGACGTCAGGAACCTCGCCGGCGGCAACATCGTCTCCAGGGAGGTCGATCCGGAGATGCGGGCCGCGGCCGATCGGTACGATTCCCTGCGAACCATGGCCATCGGCGCGCTGGCCGCGCTTTCGCTGGCGTTGGTCATCGGCGGCGGCGCGTTCGCCCGGGGGCGCATCTCGCCGCGTTTCCCCGCGCGCGAGCGCGTCGAACGGGCCGTCGGCGTCTTCCTGATCGTCAGCTCCACGATCGCGATCTTCACGACCGCGGGCATCGTGCTCTCGCTCCTCTTCGAGGCGCTGCGCTTCTTCAATCTGATCCCGTTCACGGACTTTCTCTTCGGCCTGGAATGGAGCCCGCAGACGGCGCTGCGGGCGGACCAGGTCGGCAGCACGGGCGCCTTCGGCGCCGTTCCCCTCTTCGCCGGCACGTTCCTGATCACCCTGATCGCCATGGCCGTCGCGGCGCCCATCGGGCTGCTGTCGGCCATATATCTCTCCGAATACGCCCCCGGCCGGCTCCGCGGCGCGGTGAAACCCCTGCTGGAAATCCTGGCCGGCATTCCCACCGTCGTCTACGGCTTCTTCGCGGCCCTGACCGTGGCGCCGTTCTTCCGCAGACTCGGCGAGGGCCTCGGCCTCGACGTGTCCTCGGAAAGCGCGCTCGCCGCCGGCGTGGTCATGGGCGTCATGATCATCCCGTTCGTCTCCTCGCTTTCGGACGACGTCATCAACGCCGTGCCGCAATCGCTGCGCGACGGCGCCTACGGGCTGGGCGCGACGCGCTCCGAAACGATCAAGCAGATCGTCCTGCCGGCGGCGCTGCCCGGGATCGTGGGCTCCATCATCCTGGCCGTCTCGCGGGCGGTCGGCGAAACGATGATCGTGGTCATGGCCGCGGGACTCGCAGCCAACCTGACCGCGAATCCCCTCGAATCGGTGACGACCGTGACGGTGCAGATCGTCACCCTGCTCGTCGGCGACCAGGAGTTCGACAGCCCCAAGACCCTCGCGGCCTTCGCGCTGGGCCTCGTCATGTTCTTCGTCACGCTGTCGCTCAACTTCGTCGCCCTGAGGGTCGTTCAGAGGTATCGGGAGCAATATGACTGACGCGGCGCGACCGAAACGGGAGCCCGGCGCCGTATCGAAGACGGTCTCCGACCGCCTGAGGCGCCGCCACGCCGCCGAGCGCCGGTTCCGTCTCTACGGCATCGGCGCCATCGCGGCGGCGATGGCCATCCTGCTGACCCTGTTCGTCACCATCGTCGGTTCGGCCTACACGGCGTTCGTGCAGACGCACGTCAGGCTGGAAGTCTTCTTCGACCCGCAGAAGATCGACCCGGAGGGGACGAACTCCGCCGAGGCGATCCGCGGCGGAGACTTCGGCGGCATCGTCAAGGCCAGCCTCCGCGACCGCTTCCCGGAGGCGACCGGACGGCGCGACAAGCGCCGCCTCTACGACATCGTGAGCACGGGCGCGGCGTTCGACCTCCGGGCCATGGTCCTGGAGAACCCGGACCTGATCGGCGCCACGCGGGACCTGTGGCTGGTGGCGGGGGACGACGTGGACATGCTCGTCAAGGGCAAGATGCCGAGGGACGTTCCCGAAACGGACCGCCGGTTGAACGACAGGCAGATCGCCTGGGTCGACGCGCTCGCCGCCGACGGCGATGTCGAGACGCGCTTCAACACGCGGTTCTTCACGGCCGGAGACTCCCGCGAACCGGAACTCGCGGGCATCCGGGGCGCCGTCGTCGGGTCGTTCTACACGATGCTGGTGACTCTCGTCCTCGCGTTTCCGCTCGGGGTGGCCACGGCGGTCTACCTGGAGGAGTTCGCGCCGAAGAACCGGTGGACCGCCCTCATCGAGATCAACATCAACAACCTCGCCGCCGTGCCGTCGATCGTGTTCGGACTGCTGGGCCTCGCGGTTTTCCTGAACGTGGCCGACCTGCCGCGCTCCGCGCCCGTCGTCGGCGGTATGGTGCTCGCCCTCATGACCCTGCCGACCGTCATCATCGCGGGCCGTGCGGCCCTGAAGGCCGTACCCCCCTCCATCCGCGAGGCGGCGCTGGGCATGGGCGCCTCGCGAGTCCAGACGACGTTCCACCACGTGGCGCCGCTGGCGATGCCGGGGATCCTCTCGGGCGCGATCATCGGCATGGCCCAGGCGCTGGGCGAAACCGCGCCGCTGCTGATGATCGGCATGGTCGCCTTCATCGTCGACGTTCCGGGCGGCCCCTTCGACGCGGCGACCGTGCTTCCCGTTCAGGTGTTCCTGTGGGCGGACAGCCCCGAGCGCGCGTTCACGGAACGGACGTCGGCGGCCATCGTCGTCCTGCTGTTCTTTCTCGTCGTCATGAACGCCGGCGCGGTGCTGCTGCGCAAGAAGTTCGAAAGGCGGTGGTAGCGGCCATGACGGAGCAAACGGCGGCGGAGGCCGCGGAAGTCGCCGCATCTCCGGAAGAGGAGGTCCGCGAGGTCAAGGCGACCGCCCGCGAGGTAGGCGTGTTCTACGGCGAGGCCAACGCGCTGAGGAACGTGAATCTCGACGTCCGGAAGAACGAGGTCACCGCGCTCATCGGACCGTCGGGATGCGGCAAGTCCACGTTCCTGCGCTGTTTCAACCGGATGAACGACACGATCGACGGCTGCCGGGTGGTCGGCCGCATCATGCTCGACGGCGACGACGTTCTCGCGCCGAACGTGGACGTCGTACATCTCCGCGCGCGGGTCGGCATGGTCTTCCAGAAACCCAACCCCTTCCCCAAGTCCATATTCGACAACGTCGCCTACGGACCGCGGATACACGGCCTCGCGTCCTCGCGCGCCGAACTGGAGGAGATCGTGAATTCGAGCCTCGAGCGCACCGGTCTGTGGGACGAGGTGAAAGACAGGCTGCACGCCCCCGGCACCAGCCTCTCGGGCGGCCAGCAGCAACGGCTCTGCATCGCGCGGGCGATCGCCGTGCAACCCGAGGTGATCCTGATGGACGAGCCCTGCTCGGCCCTCGACCCCATCGCGACGGCGCGGATCGAGGAGCTCATCGACGAGCTTCGCCAGCACTACACCATCGTCATCGTCACCCACTCGATGCAGCAAGCCGCCCGCGTGTCCCAGCAGACCGCCTTCTTCCACCTGGGCGACCTGGTCGAGAAAGGCGACACGGAGCACATCTTCACCGCGCCGCGGGACGAGCGCACGCAATCCTACATCACCGGACGCATCGGCTAGGCCGGCGCGAGCGAGGCGAACACGCCATGACAACGGACCACATCGTCACGTCGTTCGACGAAGAGCTCAACCTGCTGAACGACACGATCGCCCGGATGGGGGGCCTCGTCGAAGCGCAACTCGCCGATTCCATCCAGGCGCTGACGAGACGGGACGCCGAGCTCGCCGCCCGCGTCGTCTCCCAGGACAAGCGTATCGACGATCTCGAGCACGACGTCGACTCGCTCTCGGTCCGCCTGCTGGCCTTGCGCCAGCCCATGGCCGAGGACCTGCGGCTCGTGGTCGTCGCGCTGAAGGTGTCCGCCGATCTCGAACGGATCGGGGACTACGCCAAGAACGTCGCGAAGCGGGCCGGCGCGCTGGCCGGAAACGTTCCGCCCGAACCCGTCCACACGATCCGCCGCATGTCGGCGCTCGTCATGGGCATGATCAAGACGGTTCTGGACTCCTACATGGAGCAGGACCTGGACAAGGCGAGAGACGTCATCGCCCGGGACGAGGAGGTCGACGCGCTCCACACCAGCCTGTTCCGGGAGCTTCTCACGTACATGATGGAGGACCCGCGCAACATCACGCCGTGCACGCACCTGCTGTTCATCGCCAAGAACATCGAGCGCGTGGGCGATCACGCGACGAACATCGCGGAGAACGTCGAGTTCCTCGTTTCGGGGGCGCTGCCGCCCGGCGACCGCCCCAAGGGCGACGAGTCGAGCGTCGTGATCGTCGAACCCGGGACGGACGGCGCGGAAGGGAGCGAATGAACCCCCTCGTCCTGATCGTCGAGGACGAAAGCGCCCTGGCCGAGGTCCTGAAGTACAACCTCGAGAAGGAAGGGTTCCGGACGGAAGTCGCCATCGACGGCGAGGAGGCGCTTCTGGCGCTGGACGAGCAACCCCCGGACCTCGTGATCCTCGACTGGATGCTGCCGCACGTGTCGGGGCTCGAGGTCTGCCGGCGGATGAGGCGCCGCAAGGAGACCCGCGGCATCCCCGTCGTCATGCTCACCGCCCGCGGCGAGGAGGGCGACCGCGTCCGCGGACTGGAAAGCGGCGCCGACGACTACGTGACCAAGCCCTTCTCGCCGAGCGAGCTGATCGCCCGCGTGCGGGCGGTGCTGCGCCGGTCTTCCCCGGAACTGCTCGAGGAGGTCCTGCGCCACGGCGGCGTCGAGATGGACCTGACGACGCACCGGGTGACGCGGGACGGACGACCGATCCGACTCGGGCCGACGGAATTCCGGCTCCTGCGGGTCCTCATGGAGCGGCCCGGACGGGTGTACTCCCGCGAGCAACTGCTCGACAGGGCGTGGGGAACCGACAGGTACGTCGAATTGAGGACCGTCGACGTTCACGTCCGGCGGCTGCGCAAGGCGCTGAACGTCCCCGGCGACCCGGAACTGATCCGGACCGTGCGCTCGGTCGGCTACGCCATCGACGCGACGGGCGCCTGAGCGCGCCGCAGGGTCCGTTCGCGCTCCTCCCCAGCGATCGAAACGGATTCCCGCTTTCGGGCGTGTGAAGGACTCCCGGCGTTCGTTCGGGACGGGATTCGGCTTTCGCGGGGACAGGCTCCGAAGGCCCGGTCTCGTCACACCCGCGAAAGCGGGCATCCGGCGAGAAATACCCTATATTGGAGTCAGAAGCAACCGTGCTGCGAAATGCTACGGAGACGCGGCGAATGAACGCATCGGCAACGCGCACCCTGGTATTCAGCTTCGACGGCACCGGAAACGAGCCGCAAGATGCGAGTAGCTTCAAGCACGACGAGAGCGTGAGCAATATCCTGAAGCTGCATGTGCTCATGGGCGGCGGCCTGGAAGAAGACAGGAGCGAAACCCGCACCGGGGCAGGCGGGTTCCAGAAGACGCACTACTACAACGGGATCGGGACAGGGGAGGATGGAGAGACCCTCCCTCTCATCGGCAGTCTCATCGCGAACGCCAGAAGGAAGATCAATAGCGCACTGGCGCCGAGCTGGGGGGACGCGCGGAGGATCCTGAAACAGGCGTCGGAAGACCTGGAGAAACTGGAACCGACCGAGAACGACCGCATCGTCGTATTCGGATTCAGCCGCGGCGCGGCGCTCGCGCGGAAGTTCGCAAGCAGAGCGCTCGATGAGCACCCCGAGCTGCGAATCGCCTTCCTGGGAGTCTTCGACACCGTGGCGGCCATGGACGGGGTCCACACGAAGGGCGAAGCGATCAGCAGCGATGTCGTATTCGAGAATGGGACCCTGAACCCACGCATATCCCGAGCCGTCCATATCGTCTCGCTGGACGAGGATCGGGTGGCATTCGAGCCGACGCTCATCAACTGTGACAAGGAGAACCCTGATCGGATCACCGAGGTGTGGTTCCCAGGGGTGCACAGCGACATCGGTGGCGGATACTGGCATGACGGTCTCGCGGACGTCAGCCTGAACTTCATGATCGAGAAATGCAGAGAGGCTCTGAAAAAGGACATCAACATTGCGCAACCGACGGCGGAGGAAATCCACAGGCTCCTGAAGGAGCAGGGGGAAATCCTCAAACTTCTCGACGTAGACGACATCCTGATTCATCCGAATGTCACCGGCATGGCGCATTGGCACACGACGGGCCTCGAGAAGTTCTACCCCAAGGACGTGAGGAAGGTCTGCGTCCGGGACAACGATCGGGCGGTCAGCACTGATGAGTGCAGACCGATCGTGCATCACTCAGTGAAGGCCCGGTTCGACCTGGTTGCCGAGTACCGCCCGGCGGCGCTGCGGGGCGTGCAGTTCGACCTTCTCCTTTCCGACGGGACCACGCGCCAGATATCAGGGATCTCAGGACTGCGAGAACATAAGGACAAGCGGTCGAGGGAAGAGAAGCTCAAAGGATAACAGGCTTAGCTCAGGCAAAGGGCCAGGGGCTAAGGGTACGCCAGCACTGTGGACTGAACTGAAGCATGGCTGGCTCGTTCTGGTTCGGAATGAGACGGCCAAGGACACCCGCCACCGAATGGGGCGAACCAAGACAAGGAGGAGAAAAGGGGTATCCGGACTCCGAAAGGAAGGAATCCGGGGCTTGGGAGAGAGGATGACCGCGGCGAAAGACAGGCTGAGCTACCCCTTGCCCGTCAAGCCGCCGGCGGCAAGGTACTGAGAACGAAAAGGTAAGGCTGGGAAGCAATGCAACCCTTGAGCGGATCGAGAAGCCATCGCCGCATACACGCGGTCGGAGCAGTCGATCCGTATGCCACGAACGAGGACAAACGCTTGACGTATCTCAATTGAGATTCATATGGTTGCAAATGGAGGAACGTCCAATGCCCGCCCAAACGTCGATGCTCCACGTTCGCGTGGACGATCAACTCAAGACCAAGGCGGCCGACACGTTGGCCGGCGTCGGCCTGACGCTCTCGGATGCCGTGCGGATCCTCCTGACCCGTGTCGCCGCGGAGGGCGGGTTGCCGACCGGCCTGACCGCGGATCCCGAAGCCCATGACGCGTGGTTCCGCGCCAAGGTGCGGGAAGCCCTGGACGATCCGCATCCCACTGCTCCACACGAGCGGGTCATGAGCGACTCGCAGGCGCTGATCGACGGAAAGCGCCGTGCGCGGTCTTGAGTGGAAGACCCTGGCGGTCTCCGAACGCGCCTTGACGCCGCTTCATTTGGCAGCGAGGGAAGCGGTGACCTTGCCGCCCGAATCCGTGGCGGCGCTGGCGGATGGCGAGTGACGGCATGAGCGATGCGGATCCGAACGCCCGCGACGAAGACGGATGGACGCCACTACATACGGCGGATAACCCTTCGGTTGTCACGGCGCTGATAGCGGATGGCGCGGACCCGAACGCCCGCAACGAAGACGGATGGACGCCACTACATACGGCGGATGATCCTTCGATTATCACGGCGCTGATAGAGGGCGGCGCGGACCCGAATGCCCGCGACGAAAACGGATGGACGCCGCTACATACGGCGGATGACCCTTCGGTTGTCGCGGCCCTGATAGCGGGCGGCGCGGACCCGAACGCCGGTGGGGTATACGGATGGACACCGCTATATCGGGCGGATGACCCTTCGGTTGTCGCGGCACTGATAGAGGGCGGCGCGGACCCGAACGCCGGCACCAAAGCCGGCTCTACACCGCTACATCGGGCGGATGACCCTTCGGTTGTCGCAGCGCTTATAGCGGGCGGCGCGGACCCGAACGTCCACGACGAAGACGGCGAGACGCCGTTACATACGGCGTATGACCCTTCGGTTGTCGCAGCGCTTATAGCGGGCGGAGCGGACCCAAACGCCCACGACGAAGACGGAGAGACGCCGTTACATACGGCGTATGACCCTTCGGTTGTCGTAGCGCTGATAGCAGGCGGCGCGGACCCGAACGCCCACGACGGACGCGGCCAGACGCCGTTACATCATGCGGCGTGCGACAACTCCAAGCCCTCGGTTGTCGCTGCTCTGATAGAGGGCGGCGCGAACCCGAACGCTTGCGACTACAAGGGCAAGACGCCACTTTTTTCGCTGGAGCGCTTGTCTTCTTCTTCGGTTGTCGCGGCGCTGATAGAGGGCGGCGCGGATCTGAACGCCCGCGACGAAGCCGGTGGAACGCCGCTACATTATGCGGCGAAGATACCCAAGCCTTCGCTTGTCCGTGCTCTGATAGAAGGCGGAGCGGACCCGAACGCCCGCGACGATCGCGGTCAGACGCCGTTACATCATGCGGCGTGCGACAACCCCGGACCTTCGGTTGTCATGGCGCTGACAGCAGGCGGTGCGGACCCAAACGTCCGCGACGAACGCGGACAGACGCCGTTACATCATGCGGCATGCGACAACTCCGATCCTTCGGTTGTCGTAGCGCTGATAGCGGGCGGCGCGGACCCGAACGCCAGCATCGAAGACGGCGAGACGCCGCTTCATCGGGCGGCGCGGTACAACTCCGAGCCTTCAATTATCGCGGCGCTGATCGAAGGCAGCGCGGACCCGAACGCCCGCGACGAAGACGGCGAGACGCCGCTACATACGGCGGTGCGGGCAAACCACGAGCCTTCGGTTGTCGCGGCGCTGATAGCGGGCGGCGCGGATCCGAACGTCCGCGGCGAAGACGGTAAGACGCTGCTACATACGGCGTATGACCCTCCGGTTGTCGCGGCGCTGATAGAAGGCGGAGCGGACCCGAACGTTCGTGACGAAGACGGTAAGACGCCACTACATACGGCGTATGACCCTCCGGTTGTCGCGACGTTGATAGCGGGCGGTGCGGACCCGAACGCCCGCGACGAAGACGGCGGGACGCCGCTACATATGGCGTATAAGCCTCCGGTTGTCGCGGCGCTGATAGCGGGCGGCGCGGATCCGAATGTCCGCGGCGAAGACGGTAAGACGCTGCTACATACGGCGTATGACCCTCCGGTTGTCGCGGCGCTGATAGAAGGCGGAGCGGACCCGAACGTCCGTGACGAAGACGGTAAGACGCCGCTACATACGGCGTATAACCCTCCGGTTGTCGCGACGTTGATAGCGGGCGGTGCGGACCCGAACGCCCGCGACGAAGACGGCGGGACGCCGCTACATGCGGTATGCAACAACCCCGAACCTTCCGTCGTCGCGGCGCTTATAGAGGGCGGCGCAGACCCGAACTCTGGCATCGAAGATGGTGGCTTTACGCCGCTACATATGGCGGATGACCCTTCGGTTGTCGCGGCGCTTATAGCGGGCGGCGCAAACCCGAACGTCCGCGCCGAATTCGGCTGGATGCCGCTACATACGGCGGCGCTCAACAACTCCGAGCCTTCGGTCGTCGCGGCGCTTATAGCGGGCGGCGCGGATCCGAACGCCCGCGACGAAGACGGCGGGACGCCGCTACATACGGCGGCGCGGGCAAACCACGAGCCTTCGGTTGTCGCAGCGCTTATAGAGGGCGGCGCAGACCTGAACGCCCGCGACAACGATGGCGAGACGCCTTTCGATTACGCGAAAGACAACAGGGCGTTGCGGGGAACCGACGTCTACCGGCGGTTGAGCGAAGCCCGGCCCCGGCGCAAGTGACCCGCGGCGGGCTTCCCCGCGGCGCCCGGCGACGGTCCCGATACCGGACCCGGACCGAAGACGGGGTCAGGGAGGAGGTTGCGGCGCGGACGCCGACCGATCCGCGGACGAAACCCGACGTTCCGTATGCCGTGAACGCGGACAGGCGCTTGACCCACCGGCTGGCTTGGTGGAGACTGTCCGCGTGATCGGGTACGCTACCCCGGTCTTTGGAACAACAACCATGTGGCCGAAGTTCACGATCCAGCGTTCCTTGATCTCGTCGAACGTCTGGTCGCCGACTTGGGCCGCATGTGAGGATGTGGAGATCGGCGAATGACGCACCGCGAACGTATCGTCGAGCTGCTACGCAAGCAGCCCGGATTAGACGATGACGAGATATCGAGATTGACTGGCATTGAGCCGCGCCAGCAGGTCAACCAGATTTGCCATCGGTTGGAAAACCAGGGCCAGCTGAAACGCGTTCCTGGCCCAGCAGGAAAAATCGTCAACTATTTGATGGACGAGGACCGGTCGAAGGTCACGACCGATTTCTCTCCCTTGACTTCTGTAGACCAACCACACCAAGATATCTCTTCCTCCACTGTTGAAACGAGCCATCTTCCTGAAACTTTGCTGATACTCCCATGTTCAAAGAAAAAATCGCCATGTCACGGAATGCGTGAGACGGGCCCGAAAATTACCCAGCACCTTTCGGATGACCTCGCGGGTCGGTTAAGCGATGCGCGCACGAAGGTCCGTAAACGGGCTGATATCTACGAGACGACCATGGTTCCGGCATGGCGGCGCTATAACGGTTCTCTCTACGATGTGGCAAGAAAAGCACTCTGCAAGGCGATCGATAAAAATCTGCATGTTCTTATCTTGAGCGGAGGCTACGGCATTCTGCTCGCGAACGAACCGATCGGGAACTACGATGCCCGCCTCGACCTGACGTGGTGGCCGAACGGCCTGCTTGAAGAAACGATCGCTGCCTACGCGAAACGCCACCGACTGAAACGCATGCGGGCCTTCATACCCACCGAATCCACCGAACCCGCCAAAGATGGTTACCGACCCTACCGGGAAGTAGTGGAACGGGTCGATTGGCGGGCGGCAGGTGTGAACGATGCCGTGATCTTCACGCCAGACGACGGACATCAAGGCGGAAAGGCGCTTACGGCGCTGCTCACGGCAGGAGCAGGGCAGACCGGACGATGGTGGCGCGCCCGCGCTCTGGCCTGACCGGCCCGCCATCGCCAGCGAAGTGACCCGCACCTTTGCAGGAAAACGGGCTGCCGAGTCTGTCGGCGACGGATACAAGGGGTGCGGAAGATGATGTCGAGCGCAACAACGGCGCCCGGCGGCGGTCCCGATACCGGATCCGGACCGAAGGCGGGTTCGAGGAGGAGGTGGCGGCGCGGACGCCGACCGACCGCGGACGAAACCCGGTGCTCCGTGTGCCACGAACGAGAACGAACGCTTGCATCGGCGGGGAATGGCGGCTATAAGGCCGCGCCGTGGCGGCGGCCTTCCCGGCCGCGCCGCCGCGCGCCGTTCCGAACGGTTCGCGGCCCGGGCGATTTGTGGAGAGAGCGGTTGCCGAAGCTCAAGACCAAGAGCGGCGCCAAGAAGCGGTTCCGGCTGACCGCCAAGGGCAAGGTCCGCATGAACCAGTCCGGCAAGCGCCACGGCATGATCAAGCGCACCAACAAGCAGATCCGCAACCAGCGGGGCACCGCGATCATGCAGGAGCCCGACGCCAGGATCGTGCGTAAATTCATCCCCTACGCCTGAGGAGACCGCCGGTGGCTCGCGTCAAGCGGGGCGTCACCAAACACGCCCGCCACAAGAAGATACTCAAGCAGGCCAAGGGCTATCGCGGTCGCGGCCACTCCTCGTACCGCGTCGCCCTGGAACGGGTCGAGAAGGCGTTGCAGTACGCCTATCGGGACCGGCGCAACCGCAAGCGCGCCTTCCGCGCGCTGTGGATCCAGCGCATCAACGCCGCCGCCCGGATGCACGGCCTGACCTACGGCCGATTTATGAACGGCCTCAAGCTCGCCGGCGTCGAGGTCGACCGCAAGATTCTCGCCGATCTCGCGGCGCGCGAGCCCGAGGCCTTCAAGGCGTTGGCCGAGCAGGCGGAAACCGCGCTCGCCAAGGCCGCCTGACCCGGGGTCCCCCGGACGCGGGAGCGGTCGACCGAACGGCCGCGGAGGGGCCTCGAAACCGGCGGCCCCTTCCCTCTTGAGCGGAAACATGCGGGACATCGACAGACTCGAAGCGGAGCTCCGCGCGGACATCGAGGCGGCCGACGGTCTGGACGCCCTCGACGCCGCGCGCGTGCGCGCCCTGGGCCGCAAGGGCGCGATCACGTCCCTGATGAAGGGGCTCGGCGCGCTGGAACCCGAGGAGCGCCGCGCCCGCGGGGCCGCGCTCAACGCGCTCAAGGACGGCATCGCCGCGGCGATCGAGGACCGGCGGGCGGCGTTGCGGGACCGCGCCCTCGCCGACCGGCTGGCGGACGGGGGCGTCGACGTCACGCTGCCGATCCGGGACGAGGCGCGCGGCCGCATTCATCCCGTCAGCCAGACGATCGACGAGATCGTCGCCATCTTCGCCGACATGGGGTTCGCCGTCGCCGAAGGCCCCGACGTAGAGGACGACTTCCACAACTTCACCGCGCTCAACATCCCGCCCGAGCATCCGGCGCGGCAGATGCACGACACGTTCTACCTCGAGGCGGAGCGGGACGGCGCCCCCCTCCTCCTGCGGACGCACACGTCTCCCGTGCAGATCCGCCACATGCGGGCGGCCTCCCCCCCCTATCGCATCATCGCGCCGGGGCGGACGTTCCGCCGCGATTCCGACATGACGCACACGCCGATGTTCCACCAGGTGGAGGGGCTCGCCATCGACCGCGACGTCCACATGGGGCATCTCAAGGGCTGCCTTGAGGAGTTCGCCCGCGTCATGTTCGAGGACGACGACCTGCGTATGCGGTTTCGCCCCAGCCACTTCCCCTTCACGGAACCCTCGGCGGAGGTCGACATCGGCTGTTCCCGCCGGGACGGGGAGTTGAGGATCGGCGAGGGCGACGACTGGCTCGAAATACTGGGCTGCGGCATGGTCCATCCCAACGTCCTGGAGAACGTGGGCCTCGACCCGGACGAATGGCAAGGCTTCGCGTTCGGCATGGGGATCGACCGGATCGCCATGCTGAAATACGGCATCCCGGACCTGCGCGCCTTCTTCGAGTGCGATCTCCGGTGGCTGAGGCACTACGGCTTCGCCCCCTTCGACGTGCCCACCCTCGCGGGAGGGCTCGCCCGATGAAGTTCACCCTCTCCTGGCTCGAGGACCATCTCGAGACGGACGCGACGGTCGACCGGATCGCCGACGCGTTGACGGCCATCGGCCTCGAGGTCGAGGAGGTCGTGGACAGGGCCGCGGGTCTCGACCCGTTCACGGTGGCGCGCGTCGTCGAGGCGCGCCCGCACCCCGACGCGGACCGGCTCCGGGTCTGCGCCGTGGACACGGGAACGGAGGTCCTCGACGTGGTCTGCGGGGCGCCCAACGCGCGCGCCGGCATGAAGGGCGTGTACGCGCCCGTAGGAACGACCCTTCCCGGCGCCGGAACGAAGCTCAAGGCGGCCAGGATCCGGGGCGTCGAAAGCCGGGGCATGTTGTGCTCGGAACGGGAAATGGGGCTTTCCGACGCGCACGAGGGCATCATCGAGCTCCCCGAGGACGCGCCGGTCGGAGAACCGTTCGCCCGCGCGATGGGGATCGGCGACCCCACGATCGAGATCGCCATCACCCCCAACCGCCAGGATTGCCTGGGCGTGCGCGGCATCGCGCGCGACCTCGCGGCGGCGGGGCTGGGAACGCTGAAACCGCTTCGGATCGACCCCGTTCCCGGCGGATTCGAGAGCCCGGTCGGCGTCGAGCTCCGCTTCGACGCCGGGACGCGGGACGCCTGCCCGATGTTCGTCGGCCGCTACGTCCGGGGCGTGCGAAACGGCCCCAGCCCGCGATGGCTCCAGGACAGACTGAAGGCGATCGGACTCCGGCCGATCTCGGCGCTGGTCGACACGACCAACTTCGTCACGTTCGACCTCGCCCGCCCGCTTCACGTGTTCGACGCCGACAAGCTGTCGGGAGGGATTCACGCGCGGCTCGCCAAGGGCGGGGAAACGTTGCGGGCGCTCAACGACAGGTCGTACACGCTCGACCCCGAGGCGACGGTCATCGCCGACGACGCCGGCGCGCTGGCGCTCGGCGGCGTCATCGGCGGCGAGCCGTCGGGCTGCACGGAGCGGACCGTCAACGTCTTCATCGAGTCGGCGCTCTTCGACCCGGTGCGGACGGCGGCCACGGGACGCCGCCACGCGATCGAGTCGGACGCGCGCTACCGGTTCGAACGGGGCGTCGACCCGACGTTCGCGCGCGACGGCATGGAGATCGCCACGCGCATGGTCCTGGAGCTGTGCGGCGGCGAGCCGAGCGAGATCGTCGTCGCCGGCGGCCCTCCGGACTGGCGGCGCGAGATCACGCTCCGTCCCGGCCGCGTGCGGCGGCTGGGCGGCATCGACCTGCCGCGGACCGAGGTCGGGAAGATCCTCGACTCCCTGGGATTCGACGTGGAGTCCGTCGGCGACGACGTGAAAGCCGCCGTCCCGCCATGGCGACCGGACGTTCACGGCGAAGCCGATCTCGTCGAGGAAGTGACGCGCATCCACGGTTTCGACGCGATCCCGTCGGCGCCTCTGGCCAACCCCTTTCCCGTCGCGCGGCGGGTGCTGACCGCCGCCCAGCGGCGGGAGCGCGACGCCAGGCGCCTTCTCGCGAGCCGGGGCCTGATGGAGGCCGTCACGTGGTCGTTCACGTCATCCCGCCTGGCCGGACGTTTCGGCGGCCCGGCGCCCGGTCTCCGGGTGGCCAACCCCATCAACAGCGATCTCGACGCGATGCGCCCCAGCCTGCTGGCGAACCTGCTGGCCGCGTGCAAACGGAACGTCGACCGAGGCGAGAGCCGGATCGCGCTGTTCGAGGTCGGCGCCGCCTACGCCGGCGCGGCGCCCGACGCCCAACACACGGTCGCCGCGGGACTGCGGCGCGGCCGGAACGCCGCGCGCCATTGGTCGGGCGAAGGCCGCGGCGTCGACGTCCATGACGCCAAGGCCGACGCCCTGGTGGCGCTCGAAGCCGTCGGCGCGCCGACGGCCAACATGCGGACGGAGCCCGGCGCGCCGGACTGGTACCACCCCGGCCGCGCCGGAACGTTCAAGCTGGGCCCCAGGACCGTGCTGGCCCATTTCGGCGAGATCCATCCCGGGATACTGGATGACCTCGACGTCCAGGGGCCCCTGGCGATGTTCGAGGCGTTCCTCGACGCCGCGCCCGAGGCGAAGGGAAGGAAGAGGCGCGCGCGGCCCAGGCTGGACGTCGTCGATCTGCCCGCCGTCGAGCGCGATTTCGCCTTCCTCGTCGGTTCGGAGGTCCCGGCGGGAGATGTCGTCCGGGCGGCGGCCTCGGCCGACAAGGACCTGATCGTCGACGTCTCGGTCTTCGACGTCTTCGAGGGAGACTCGCTCGGGGCCGGGCGGAAGTCCCTGGCGGTCGGCGTCCGTTTGCAGCCCAGGGAACGGACCCTGACCGAAGCCGAGATCGACGCCGTTTCCGCCAGGATCGTCACGGCCGTCGAGGAGGCGACCGGCGGCCGGTTGCGGCGTTGAGCGGAATCGTGGCGGCGGCGGACACGGCGGAACCGGAGCTCCCCAAGGGGTTCGCCAGGCTCCGTCTGCCGGGTCCTTTCGTGGACGTCAACGGCCCGCTGCTGGCGAAGTTCGACGGGGACAGGCTCCGGCTCGGGATCCGCCTGGAAGAGCGTCACTGCAACGCCGCGGGCATCTGCCACGGAGGGATGCTGGCGACCTTCGCCGACTTGCAGATCGCGCTCGGGATCGTGGCCCAGGCGGGCATCCGCGCGTTCCTGCCCACCATCAATCTCTCCGTGGACTTCGTCGCGCCCGGTCGCGCCGGAGACTGGGTCGAGGGGGAGACCGAGGTCGTCCGCGTCACGCGCAATCTCGCCTTCGGATCCTGCATCCTGAGCGCTGGCGATACCCCCCTGGCGAGGGCGAGCGCCGTTTGCAAGATCCCGAGCCGGGAGGACCCGCGCTTCACGCTCGAGCGGTTGCTCCCCGGCGCATAGCAGGGGTCCCGGCGGGGCCGCCCGCGGGCTCCGGCGCTCAACTCTCCAGCTGCCTGTTCGATTCCTCGAAAACGCGCCTGGTGTGTTCGACGTCGTAGGGATGCTCCCGATGCGTCTCGGGGTCCCATTCGCTCCGCGGCGTATCGAAGAAGTCGCCGCCGTACACGTGGATGGCGGCCGTGATCCCGTCCAGCGGATTATGCACCGAGTGGATGACCGGGACGCCCAACGGCGCGGCGTCTCCGGTCGTCAACCGTCTCGCCGACACGGCCTCGAGGCCGCCGGCGACGCGCTTGTAGAAGGTGTTGTCCTCCTGCCCGCCGTAGACGCCGATGACCGCCCACATGAGGTGATTGTGGGGATGCATGGTCATGCGCGGCCCCCACAGCACGTTGAGGATCGTCAGATCGGCGCTCCGGTGGATCGTGTCGACACC
This sequence comes from Alphaproteobacteria bacterium, assembly GCA_965242505.1. Lineage (GTDB taxonomy): Bacteria > Pseudomonadota > Alphaproteobacteria > UBA2966 > UBA2966 > UBA2966. Next base: position 480,130 of record OZ251449.1, on the reverse strand, counting down.
GGCGCGCGCGGGTTCGCCGAGGCCTCGCGCCACCTCGTCGGGATGCGCCGCGGCGCGCGCGACGACCTCGCGGACGGCGCCGCGGGCGTCGCTCTCGCGGAGCGCTTCCCGGCAATCCTCGACGAACCGGTCGACCTCGAACATCTACCCCTCCTCTCTCATTCCGTCCGTCCGCGAGCTTCGTCCGGCGACGGGGGCGCCGCAGGGACCGTTCGCGCTCCGCCTCCCCGGCGCGGCCCCCACCCCGACCCTCCCCCTGCAAGGGGGAGGGAGAACAAGGGGGACGGAGAGGCCGTTGACGCTCCTCCCCCCCTGACAGGGGGGAGGTCGGGAGGGGGGTGTAGCGATGCCGTTTCATTCCGCCGGGGAGCCGAGCTCGGCCTCGACCTCGACCAGACGCTGCTGGACGAAGGCCTGCCGCTCCTCGCCCCGGAGATGATCGGCCGCGGCGATGGCGTCGTGGACGCGCTGGCCGACCTCGCCCAGAAGCGCCCAGTCCTCGTCGGGATCGGGACGTCTGGGGATCCGCAACGTCGTGTCCTGAGAGAACGTCCGGACCCGCCGGGACCCGCCGTTGGCCGGCGCCGGCAGAAGGTCGTCGCGTTCGCCGCGCACCGCCTGCCGCAGCATACGGCGGCGCGCCTGCACGCCGGCGTCCGTCGCCCCCAGGTGCTCCGCGGCGTGGACCGCGATCGGCCGCTGCGACGTGCACGCTTCCCAGTCTCCGGGGTCCCGTTGTCCGGCCTCGTAGGTGGGGCGGGCGGCCTGGGCGTCGAAGTCCACCTTTTCCTTGCCGATCCCGGCCTCGTCGGCCTTGCCCCAGGGATCGACGAAGTCGTTGAGGTGGCGCCAGCCGAACATGACCGTGTTCTCGTCATCGACCGGGACGGACCAGCGCGTGGCGTAGACGCGGCGGAACATGACGGGTTCGAGGCCCTTCTCCCACGGCGACCCGAGTCTCCGATGTTGGGGGTCAGGGCGTGGTTCATGCGGTTCCACACGAGCTCGTCCGTGGTGCGCCGCGTCGTGCTGTGCGTGATGCCGGACCCGCCGGGCGTCTCGAGGAAGCGGCAATAGGGCCGGAGCAGGAAGCTCTCCGTAAGCTGGGTCGAGGCGTACGAACTGTGCAGGAACATCGAGTGGATCGGATCGACGTAGTTGTCCGTCACCTGCAACCAGTTGCAGGGCATGGTCACCTCGAAACTCTTCATCCTGGTGTTCCAGAGATCGTAACCGTCGAAGACCGGGAAGCCGGGCCGCAATTCCGGCGGCCCCATGTAGGCGAACACCAGCCCGCCCTCCTCGTGGGTCGGATAGGCGCCGTGCCTGAAGCTCTCCTTCAGCCTCGAACCCGGCGGTTCGCCCGGCGTCTCCAGGATGGTCCCGTCGGCGTCGAACAGCCAGCCGTGGTAGCAGCAGCGGATGCCGCGCTCGGAGACGATCCCGTACTCCAGCGACGTACCTCGATGGCTGCAATGGCGATGCAGCGCGCCGGTCCGGCCGGACTTGTCGCGGAACGCGACGAGGTCCTCGCCCAGGATGCGGATCGCCTTGGGCAGGTCCGCCAGGTCCTCCGACATGCAGACCGGCTGCCAGAAGCGCCGCAGGTACTCGCCCATGGCCGTCCCCGGACCGACGTGGGTCAATTCCGGATCCTCGCGCGGCGCGTTCCGCATGAAATAGCCCTGGTAGGCCTGCGCGCAGACGGGCGCGGCCTCGTCCCTGACGACCATCGGAATCCTCCCTCGACGTCTCCGCCATTCCGGCGCCGCCGCCAAGCGTCGTTCCGACGGAGCCGGACGCGGATTGTAGCCCGCATTTCTCCTGCTGGCCATGGCCCGTCCTCGTTCGCGACGCGAGACGCCGCGCGGGCCGCCGGACCCCCCTCCCGACCTCCCCCCTGTCAGGGGGGAGGAGCGTGGGGGCGGAGGGTCGGGGTGGGGGTCGCGTCGGGGGGAAGGGGCGCGAACGGACCCTGCGGCGCCCCGTCGCTGGACGAGTCCTGCGGACAAGCGGGCCCCGGTTTGACTGAAACCGCCCGGCATGTCATACGCCGCGCTCGGGTCGAGGAGGCCGCCGACCGGGAACCGAGGCAGTCACATGGCGCTTGCACCGTCGCCCGTCGACGGCCCGCTCAACGGAACGCTCGTCGTCGATCTCACCAGGGTCCTCGCCGGACCTTACTGCGCCATGGTGCTCGCCGACCTCGGCGCCCGGGTCGTCAAGGTCGAGGTTCCCGAGCACGGCGACGACGCCCGGCGGATCGGTCCGTGGCTGAACGGACGGTCGGCCTATTTCATGTCTCTCAACCGGGGCAAGGAGAGCATCGCCCTCGACCTGAAATCCCCGGCCGACCGCGGCGTGTTCGATCGGCTGCTGGCGGAGGCCGACGTCCTGATCGAGAACTACCGCCCCGGAACCATGGACCGGCTGGGGTATTCCTGGGAACGGCTTCACGGCGCGCACCCGCGGCTGGTCTACGCGGCAGTGTCCGGATTCGGCCGGACCGGCCCCTACGCGCCGCGCCCGGCCTACGACATGGTCGTCCAGGGCATGGGCGGCATCGTGAGCCTGACGGGGCATCCCGGATCGCCGCCGACGCGGGTGGGCACGTCCGTCGGCGACATCACGGCGGGCCTGTTCGCCGGCATCGGGATCTGCGCGGCCCTCAAGGAGCGGGAGCATACCGGCGCCGGGCGCATGGTCGACGTCGGCATGCTCGATTGCCAGGTCGCGATCCTGGAAAACGCGATCGCCCGACACGTGGCCACGGGGGAGGTTCCCGGCCCCCTGGGCGCGCGCCATCCGACGATCACGCCGTTCGATTCGTTCGCCACCGCGGACGGCCACGTCGTCATCGCCGCGGGAAACGACGGGCTGTTCCGGCGCCTCTGCGAAGCCATCGGCAGGCCGGATCTGTCGGAGGACGGCAGGTTCGCGTCCAACGCGGAACGGACCGAGCGCGCCACCGACCTCAAGGCCGAGCTCGAGTCGACCCTGCGCGGACGGGAGACGGAGTGCTGGCTCGCGATACTCGAGGCCGCGGGCGTGCCCTGCGGACCCATCAACGACGTCGCCGCCGTCATGCGGGACCCGCACGTGCTCGCCCGGAACATGATCGTCGAGGTGGAGGGCGCGGACGGCTTTCGGGTGGCCGGGAACCCGATCAAGTTCTCGGATACGCCCGACCCCCGGCGACGGGGACCGGTCCCGGACCTCGATTCGGCGCGGGAAGAAATTCTGCGCGAGCTCGGGATCGAAACGCCATAGTCGCCGGCGCGGCAGGCCCCGGCCGCGGTCCGCCCCCCTGTCCAGGGGGGAGAAGCATGAATGGACCCTATAGCGCTCCCGTCACTGGACGAGTCTTGCGGATAAGCAGATAACGGTTTCACGGCTTCCCGTTCGCGGCGGAAACGTCATGCGGCGCGCGGCGCGACCTCACGCTCGATCCGGCGGCGCAGCGTGCGCTCGGCGACGTCCAGGTCGTAACGGGTCTGAAGGTTGATCCAGAACTCCGGCGTCGTCCCGAAATAGCGCCCCAGCCGCAGCGCGGTGTCGGTCGTGACGGCGCGCCGCCCGAGCGCGACGTCGTTCAGCCGCGGGCGCGAAACCCCGACCTCGCGGGCAAGCCGGTACACGCTGAGCTCCATCGGCTTCAGGAACTCGTCGCGCAGGACATCGCCGGGGTGCACCGGCGGCAACCGCCGGCCCGAAGCCACGTCCGAGAAGTCGACCTTTCGCCGGTCCACGTCTTCGCGTTCGATGGTCATGGCCGTTTCATCTCCTCAATGGCAGTCGACGATCTCCACCTCCCACGCGTCGCCGTCGCGCCAGACGAAACGGATGCGCCACTGCTCGTCGACGCGAATGCTGCGCCGCCCCCGGCGGTCGCCCCGGAGAACCCCCAGCCGGTTGCCGGGCGGCGCCCTCAAGTCGTCGAGCCGTCCGGCCGCATCGACCGCCAGGAGCCTGGCCCGCGCCCGCCGCTGTATCCGCATGGGCAGGCCGCGAACGGCATGGCCCGCGAAGACGGCCGCGGCGCGCTTGTCGGCGAAGCTCTTGATCACGGGCCAACGGAACGAAATACGATACGCTCGGTCAAGTCTCCGGCCCGGACCGTGTCTCGCATGCGTCTGAGCCAGGTCATCGTTCGCGCTCCTCTCCTCTGCCGCGACCCCCACCCCGACCCTCTCCCTACAAAGGGGGGAGAAGAAGGGACGGGAGAGAGCCATCCACACTCCTCCTCCCTGACAGGGGGGAGGTCGGGAGGGGGGTGGATCGGTTCCGATTCGCGTCCATGGCGGCGGCGGACCGGGCGCGCTCTTGCCACCCGGCGGCGCGCCGATTACACAGGCGGCGACGGTCCGGTCGGATCGTTAGACGACGCGCCCGAGGGACGACGACATGAACATCGCCAGCGGCGGCTCGATCTTCCTGAGCCTCCTCGAGGACGAAGGGGTCACTCATCTGTTCGGCAATCCGGGCACGACCGAACTGCCGGTGATGCACGCGCTCTCCGGGCGTCCCGGTCTCGACTACGTGCTCGGACTCCAGGAGTCCATCGTCGTCGCGATGGCCGACGGGTTCGCCCGCGCGTCGGGCAGGCTCGCCGCCTGCAACGTGCACGTCGCGCCCGGCCTCGGGAACGCCATGGGCTCCATATTCAACGCGATGTGGAGCCGCTCGCCCGTCATCGTCAGCGCCGGACAGCAAGAGCAGGGGCACGGCCTCATGGAACCGATGCTCTATGGCGATCTCACGTCGATGGCGGCGCCGTGCGTCAAATGGGCCTTCGAGGTCACCCGGACGGAAGACCTGCCGCGGGTGGTCCGACGGGCCGCGAAGGTCGCCCTGACGCCGCCGACGGGCCCGGTGTTCCTGTCCCTGCCCGGCGACGTGCTCAACGCGCGGGTCGCCGCCGAGCTGGGGCGCCGCACGCGCGTGGATACGCGGACCGTCCCCGCCCGGGACGTGATCGCGTCCCTGGCCGACCGCCTGCTGGCCGCGGAACGCCCGCTGCTGGTCTGCGGACAGGAGGTCGCCGAATCGAACGCCCTGGAAGAGGCCGCCCGGCTCGCGGAGCTGATCGGCGCCGCGGCCATGCAGCAGACCGTGGCGTCCGGGGCGCATTACCTCTCGGAGCATCCGACCTTCATCGGCGGACTCACCCGCGCGCAACAGCAGGTGCGGGACGTCCTGTCCGATTACGACCTGGTGGCGGCGCTGGGAGGAGACGTGTTCCGCATGTCGGTCCACGCGCCGGTCGACGCCGTGCCCGCGAACACGCGGATCCTGCACATCGGCCAGCAGGACTGGGAGATGGGCAAGAACTATCCCGCGGCGATGGCCGTGCGGGCCGACATGAAGGAGACGCTCGCGGCGCTGGCGGACCGCATCGAGCGGGTTCGCACCGACGCCCAGGCGAGCGCGGCCGCCTCGCGGCTCGCCGCCATCGCCGAGCGGAACTGGAGCGTCCAGCGCGCGGAGGCCCGCGAAGCGATCCTGGCGGGCGAACCCGGCGCGGCCATCGATCCCGCGCGCGCCATGCTGGAGATCGTCGACGCCCTGCCGCCGGACTCCATCGTCGTCGACGAAGGCGTGCTGAGCACGCGGCAGCTCCCCCGGTTGCTGCCGTTCAGGGGCGGCAACGACTTCTACGGCCTCGACAGCGGCGGCATCGGCTTCGCGGTCGCCGGCGCCATCGGCGTCTCCCTCGCCCATCCGACCCGCCCGGTGACCGCCATCATCGGCGACGGCAGCGCCATGTACGGCATACAGGCGCTGTGGACTGCCGCCAGGCGGTCGCTGCCCCTGACCTACGTGATCTGCAACAATTCGAGCTACCGCATCCTCAAGGAGCGCCTGAAGGCCTTCCACGACAACGACGACTTCATCGGCATGGACATGCGCGACCCGGCCATCGACTTCCCGGGACTGGCGCGCTCCATGGGCGTGTGGGCCGAACGCGTGGAGAGGGTGGAGGATCTGGGCGGCGCGCTGCGCGCGGCCTACGAACGGGAGGGTCCCAGGCTCATCGACGTCAAGGTCGCCGACGGGTTCCGGGACTGAAACCGGCGGCGCCCCGGACGCAGGACGGATTCGTCTCGCATCGTCCGCGTATTTCCGCGGACGGGCGGAAAAGCGACCGCCCCGCCCTGGTTCGTTCCTTGAATTGACGCGCCGGGATCATATGTATCCCGAAACGGAGGCCGCCTTGGGGAACGCCATGGACGTCGGGACTCCCCGCCTCCGGTTCCCGACGTTCGGGGACGCGTCCGGACGGGAGTCCCGGCCATGAGGAAATCGTACGTTCTGGCGTTCGTGTTCGCGGTCGTCGCGGCCGGGTGGGTGGCGTCCGGCCAGCTCGGGACCGACGGCGCGCCCGAGGAGACGGACGCGGCCGAGGCGGCGGCCGACGGCGCGTCCACCGCCGGAGCCGACGAGCCGGTCGACGTGCGCGTCGGCCAGAGCATCGCCCGCCCCCGGTCCCGGGACCTCGTCCTGCGGGGCCGAACCGAGGCCAGCCGCTGGGTCGACGTCAAGGCGGAAACCAGAGGGCGGGTCGCCGAGGTCGTCGCCAGAAAGGGCGCGCGGGTGGGCCGCGGCGACACGATCGTCAGGCTGGCCATGGAAGACCGCGCCGAGAAGCTGGCGGAAGCGGAGGCGCGCGTCCGCCAGCGGCAGATCGAGTTCGACGCCGCGAGATCGCTCCGCCAGAAAGGCTTTCGCGCGGAAACCAAGCTCGCCGAGGCGGCGGCCGAGCTCGACGCGGCGATCGCGCGCGCCGCGCAAATCTCGATCGACGTCGACCGCACCGAAATCGGCGCCCCCTTCGCCGGCGTGATCGAGACCCGCGACGCGGAGCTCGGCGATTTCGTCGAACCGGGCGACGTCGTTGCGCGGGTCGTGGACGAGGACCCCTACCTCGTCGTCGGACAGGTTTCCGAACTCGACGTCGGCCTGCTCGAGGAGGGCGACGCGGGCGTCGCCCGGCTGGCCGACGGCGAGACCGTGGAGGGCAAGGTCCGCTACATCGGCGGCATCGCCGAGACCGCGACGCGCACCTTTCGCGTCGAGCTCGAGATCCCCAACCGGGCCCGCGCGCTGCGCGGCGGCGTCACCGCGGAAATCCGCATCCCCGTCGAATCCGCGCAGGCTCACTTCCTGTCGCCCGCGCTCCTGACCCTCGACGACGAAGGCGCGCTCGGCGTGCGGATCGTCAACGGCGACGCCGTCGTCGAGTTCAAGCCCGTGAGCGTCTTCGCCTCCGAGCCCGACGGGGTCTGGGTCACCGGGCTTCCGCCGGTGGCGACCGTCATCACCGTGGGCCAGGAGTTCGTGCGCCGCGGACAGACGGTGCGGCCCATTCCCGAACGGACCGAGCGGGCGTCGTGACGTGGATCATCGACTCGGCCCTGGGCCGTTCGCGCATGGTGCTTCTGGCGCTGGCGCTGATCCTGATCAGCGGGACGGCCGCGTACGTCGGCATTCCCAAGGAAGCGAACCCCGACGTCAACATCCCCATCATCTACGTCTCGATGACCCACGAAGGCATCTCGCCGGAGGACGCGGAGCGCCTCCTGGTGTGGCCCATGGAGAAGGAGCTGCGGTCCATCGAGGGCGTCAGGGAAGTGCGCTCCAACGCCAGCGAGGGCCACGCCTCGGTGCTGCTCGAGTTCGAGGCCGGATTCGACGCCGACACCGCCCTTCGGGACGTCCGGGAAGGCGCGGACGCCGCCAAGAGCGAATTGCCCGCCGACACGGAGGAGCCGACGGTGAACGAGGTCAACGTCGGCCTGTTTCCGGTGATCGTCGTCGTGCTGTCCGGGGACGTTCCCGAACGCACGCTGCTGGGGCTCGCCCGCCGCCTGCGCGACGAACTGGAGGGGCTTCCCGGCGTCTTGCAGGCCGACATCGCCGGCCACCGCGACGAGGTCCTCGAGATCGTCATCGACCCGTTGCGCCTCGAGAGCTACAACGTCCGCTACGGACCGCTGCTGGAGACCGTCGCGCGCAACAACCAGCTGGTCGCCGCCGGCGCGCTCGACACCGGGCACGGCAGGTTCTCCATCAAGGTGCCCGGCCTCTTCAAGTCCCTGGACGACATCCTGTCCCTGCCCGTCAAGGTCGAGGGGGACGCCGTCGTCACGGTCGGGGACATCACCACGGTGAGACGGGCCTTCAAGGACGCCGGGGCCTACGCGCGCTTCGACGGCAGGCCCGCGGTCGCGCTGGAGATCAAGAAGCGGCTCGGCGAGAACATCATCGACACCATCGAGGACGTGCGCCGGGTCACGGAGGCGGAGTCCTCGGAATGGCCCGAGGCGGTGAAGGTCTCCTTCATCCAGGACCAGTCCGTACAGATCCGGGACATGCTCACGGATCTTCAGAACAACGTCGCCGCCGCCGTGATCCTGGTGATGATCGTGATCGTCGGCACCCTCGGCATCCGCAGCGCCGGCCTCGTGGGCCTCGCCATCCCGGGGTCTTTCCTGACGGGGATCCTGGTCATCTCCCTGCTCGGCCTGACCATGAACATCGTGGTGCTGTTCAGCCTCATTCTCGCCGTCGGGATGCTCGTCGACGGCGCCATCGTCGTGACCGAATTCGCGGACCGGCGCATGGCGGAGGGCGTCCACCGGCGCGAAGCCTACGCGCGGGCGGCGAAGCGCATGGCGTGGCCGATCACCGCGTCGACGGCGACCACGCTCGCCGCCTTCATGCCGCTCCTGTTCTGGCCGGGAATGGTGGGCGAGTTCATGAAGTTTCTGCCCATCACCCTGATCGCCACTCTCACGGCGTCGCTCGCCATGGCGCTGGTTTTCGTGCCCACGGTGGGCAGCCACATCGGGCGCGCCAACAGCACGAGCCCCGAGGTCCTGGCGGCGCTGGCGGCCGGCGAGCGCGGGGATCTCGACGCCATCAAGGGCGCGACGGGACGGTACGTCCGCATGCTCTCCGCCGTCGTCCGCCATCCGTTCAAGGTTCTGGCCGCCGCCGTGGCGCTGCTCGTCGGCGTGCAGGCCTACTACGCGCTGCACGGGAACGGCATCGAATTCTTCCCCGACGTCGAACCGGAGTTCGGCCAGATTCTCGTTCACGCCCGCGGGAACCTCTCGATCGACGAGATGGACCGACTGGCGCGGGAGGTGGAGCGCGAGGTACTCCAGGTTCCCGGCATCGAGACCGTGTACACGCGAGTCGGCGCCCAGGCCGGCCGCGGCGGAGAACTGTCCGAGGACGTGATCGGAGTCGTTCAGATCGAATTCGAGGACTGGACCCTTCGCCCTCCGGCCCACGAGATCTTCGCGGAGATCGGGCGCAGGACCGCCCATCTCGCGGGAGTGCTCGTGGAAGCGACGGAGCCCGACGCCGGGCCGCCCACGGGCAAGCCCGTACAGGTGCACGTCTCTTCGAGGCATCCCGAGGCCATCGAACCGGTCCTGGATCGGATACTCGAGAAGATCCGGACGATCGAGGGTCTCGTCGAAATAGAGGACACGCGGTCCGCGCCGGGCATCGAATGGCGGATCTCCGTCGACCGGGAGCAGGCGAGCCGTTTCGGCGTCGACGTCGCGCACGTGGGCAACATGGTCAAGCTCGTGACCACCGGCCTCAAGGTCGACGACTACCGGCCCGACGACGCCGACGACGAGGTCGACATCCGGGTGCGCTATCCGACGGACGAGCGGACCCTCGATCAGCTGGACACGCTGCGCGTCGAGACCGAACGGGGCTCGATCCCGATCAGCAACTTCGTCGACCGGAAGCCGTGGAAAAAGGTGGGAACCCTCCACCGGACCGACAGCCGCCGGGTCCTCGCCGTCAAGGCCGACGTCGCCGAAGGGGTCCTGGCCGACGACAAGGTCGGCGAGATTCGCGCCTGGCTCGACGCCCAGGAATTCGACCCTCGCGTCGAGATCGAATTCAAGGGCGAGGACGAGGAGCAGAAGAAGGCCGCGGCCTTTCTGTCGAAGGCCTTCGGAGTCGCGCTCTTCATCATGGCGATCATCCTGGTCGCGCAGTTCAACAGCTTCTACCGCGCGTTCCTCATCCTTTCCGCCGTCGTCATGTCGACGATCGGCGTCATGATCGGACTCATCGTCACCGGCCAGCCCTTCGGGATCGTCATGACGGGCGTGGGCGTGATCACGCTGGCGGGCGTGGTCGTCAACAACAACATCGTTCTGATCGACACCTACGACCGGCTGCGGGAAGCCGGCGTCCCGGCGATGGAAGCGGTGGTGAGAACCGGCGCGCAACGCCTCCGCCCGGTGATCCTCACGGCGGTGACGACCGTGCTCGGCCTCATGCCCATGGTGCTGGGGCTCAACATCAACCTGTTCACGCGCGAGATCGCCGTGGGCGGGCCATCGACCCAATGGTGGGTCCAGCTGGCGACCGCGGTGGCCAGCGGCCTGACGTTCGCCACCGTCCTGACCCTGGTGGTGATTCCGTCCCTGCTGGCGCTCGGCGCCAACGTGGGCGACTGGGTTCGGGACCGGCGCGATCGCCGGTCCGGACGGCGCGACCCGGCGGCCGGACCGGTTCCGGCGGAGTGATCTCCCGGCTCTCGAGGGGGCGAACGTCGGCACCGCGACCGGTCAACCGCCGGCCTCTTCCTCCTCCGACAGGGCGCCCGAGAGCTCCTCGGCCGACAGGCCCTCGTCCGCCGACGCGGAGTAGCGGCGGTAACTCCGCACGCTCAGGGGGATGCTCGCCAGATACAGAACGCCGATGGCCGTCAGCGCCTGCCAGGGATAGCTCCACAGCATGGCGGCGAGCAGTCCGACCACGATCAGCATGGGCAGGATGTATTCGCGCCGGACCCGCAGCCGCTTGAACGAATAGGTCGGCACCTTGCTCACCATCAGGAAAGCGACGGCGGCGACCACGAGCGCGTTGACCAGCGGGCTGTGGAAGAACGACCCGGCGACCTGAAAGCTCAGCATGACCGGCAGCAGCACCAGACCCCCGGCGGCGGGCGCCGGAACCCCCATGAAGAAATTGGCCATCCACGTCGGCTGGTTGGCGGAGTCCAGCGCCGTATTGAACCGCGCCAGCCGCAAGGCGCAACAGACGCCGAACGCCAGCGCCAGGATCCACCCCACGCCGCCCAGATCGTTCAACGTCCACCGGTACAGGAGAATGGACGGCGCGACGCCGAAACAGACGAAATCGGACAACGAGTCGAGCTCGGCGCCGAACTTGGACGTGCCTTTCAGCAACCTCGCCAACCTCCCGTCCACGCCGTCGAGCAACGCGGCGACGAGAATCGCCATGACGGCCAGTTGCCAGCTCCCGTCCAGAGAGAAGCGTATCGACGTGAGGCCGGCGCACAGGGCCAGCACCGTCAGCATGTTGGGCGCCAGACTGTTGACCGGCAGCGATCGCAATCCGGCGGAGCGCGCTTTCAGGATCATCTATCGCACCTCTCCCCGGCGCGGCTCTTCGTCGGACCGCGCGTCGGCGATCACCGTTTCGCCGGCGATCGTCCGCTGTCCGGCGACGACGAGGGGCGACATCCCCGGATCCAGGTAGACGTCCACCCGGCTTCCGAAGCGGATCATCCCGAAACGCGCGCCCGCCCGCACCCGGTCGCCCTCGGCGACGTCGCACACGATCCGCCGCGCGATCAATCCGGCGATCTGCACCACGGCGATCCGGCGGTCGTCGGCCATCCGGATCGCCACGGCCTGCCGCTCGTTGTCGTCGCTCGCCTTGTCGAGGGCGGCGTTCACGAACTTCCCGGGACGATAGCCGGTCCGCGCCACCGCGCCGTCCACGGGCATCCGGTTGACGTGCACGTCGAACACGTTCATGAAAATGGCGACCCGCGGCCGCGGCGCGTCGCCGAGACCGAGCTCCGCCGGCGGGACCGCCGGTTCCACCGTCCGCACCACGCCGTCGGCGGGGCTGAGCACGAGTCCGTCACGAACCGGCGACACGCGCTCCGGATCGCGGAAGAACCAGGCGCACCACGCCGTGAGGACGAGCCCCGCCCATCCCAGGGGCGCGAAGACGAAGAACGCCGCCAGGGCGACGGCGGCGAAGATCGCCACGAAGCGATAGCCCTCGCGGTGTATCGGGACCAGTGCGGATTCGAGAACGTTCATCCGTGCTCCGGCGGCCGCGGCGCGGCGGAGTCTACCCGGCCGGCGCGTCCGCGGGAACGGTAAACGACCCGTTCTCCGAAGCAATCGCCTTCCCGCCTGTCCGCGAGGCTCGTCCGGAGTCGGCGAGGATCGCCGCGGCGACGTCCTCGACGGCCCCCGCCTCCCCGCCGTTCCGGCCGGACGGCGACGATGCACTCCGAACTCAAAAGAGACCGTCCCGTCCGTTCCCGAGGCCGCGCTCCAGCGGCCCCAACGCTTCGGCCAGTTTCTCCTGGTACTCGGCCGCCCGCCGCTGGCGGCGCCACATCGCCGCGTACAACCCGTCCCGCGCCATCAACGCGCCGTGGCTTCCCCGTTCCACGACCCGGCCGGCGTCGAGGACCATGATCTCGTCGGCATCGACGATCGTCGACAGCCGATGCGCGATGATCAGCGTCGTGCGATCCGCGGAGACGTCGCGGATACTGGCCTGGATCATCTCCTCGGTTCGCGAGTCGAGCGCGGAGGTCGCCTCGTCGAACACGAGCACGGTCGGTTTCTTCAGCATGGTCCGCGCGATCGCCACGCGCTGTTTCTCGCCCCCGGAAAGCTTGAGCCCCCGTTCTCCCACGACGGTCCCGTACCCCTGGGGCAGACTGGAAACGAAGTCGTGGACGTGGGCCATGCGCGCGGCCTCCTCGACTTCCGCGTCGGTCGCGTCGGGGCTTCCGTACCGGATGTTGTATCCGATCGTGTCGTTGAACAGCACCGCGTCCTGCGGCACGATTCCGATCGCGGCCCGGCAGGAATCCTGGGAGACGTCCCGGACGTCCCGGCCGTCGATGCGGATGGCGCCGCCGGTGACGTCGTAGAAACGGAACAACAGTCTCGAGATCGTCGATTTGCCGGCGCCGGTCGGCCCGACGATGGCGAGCGTCCGACCGGCGGGGACGGTGAACGACACGCCATGGAGGATTTCACGCTCCGCTTCGTATCCGAAGCGCACCCGGTCGAAGACGATCTCTCCCCGGCCGACGTCCAGCGCGCCCGCGCCCGGCCGGTCCTCGACCTCCCTCTCCACGGACAGCAGGTCGAACATGGCCTCCATATCGACCAGGGCCTGCCTGATCTCGCGGTAGACGAAGCCCAGGAAACCCAGCGGGAGATAGAGTTGGACGAGGAGGGTGTTGACCAGCACGAAATCCCCGATCGTCATCGCGCCGTCCCGCACCTCGACGGCCGCCAGCAGCATCGCGCCGACCAGCCCCAGCGCGATGATCGCGCCCTGCCCGATGTTCAGTCCCGAGAGCGTGACCTGGCTCTTGACGGCCGCCTTCTGGTACCGCTCCAGGGATCGGTCGTACCGCCCCTCCTCGTGCGTCTCGTTCCCGAAGTACTTGACGGTCTCGAAGTTCAGCAGACTGTCGATCGCCTTCGTGTTGGCCTCGTTCTCCGAGCGGTTCATCTCGCGCCGGAACTTGAGGCGCCACTCGGTGAAAATCGCGGTGAACGCGACGTAGGCGACCACACCGAAGAACGTGATCGCGGCGAACCGATAGTCGTACCGGTAGAAGAGAATGCCGCAGACCAGCCCGATCTCGAGCAGCGTGGGGAGCACGTTGAAGAGCATGAAGCGCAACAGGAAGTCGATCCCCTTGGTCCCCCGTTCGATCGACCGGGAGAGCCCGCCGGTCTGCCGCTCCAGATGGAAGCGCAGGGACAGCCGGTGAAGGTGATGGAAGGTGTCGAGCGCGATCGAACGCAGCGCGTGCTGGCCCACGCGGGCGAACACGGCGTCCCGCAGCTCGCCGAAGGCCTGCGCCATCACGCGAGCCGCGCCATACCCGACGATGGCGAATACCGGAACGGCGACGACGGCCGCGCCTTCGGCCGTCAGCGCGTCGACGGCCGCCTTGTAGAGGAAGGGCGCGTAGACGGTCGTGACCTTCGCCGCGGCCAGAAACCCGAGGGCGATCGCGACGCGGAGTTTCAGCTCCGGCCGGCCGCGCGGCCACAGATAGGGCAGCAGCGCGCGCAAGGCTCCGAGGCGCGCTGTCGGCGCGTCGTCTTCGACGGACGGCGGGGTCATCGTCTCGCCGGCCCCGAACCGCGCGCGTCGGCCCGCGCGAGATCCAGACGGGCGTTCGGAACCCGGGAACTCAACTCCGCGGCGGCAACGCGAAAACCTGGCCGGGATAAATCAGGTCCGGATCCTCGATCTGCTCGGTGTTCGCGGAATAGATCACCGTGTAAAGGGTGCCCTGTCCGTACGTGGCGCGCGCGATCCGCCACAGGCTGTTTCCGGGTTGGACGGTGAACAGAAGTCCGCCCGGCTGCAAACCCGCGCCGGCGACGTCCGCGCGTATGAACGGCAGAGCCGTCGATGCGACGGTCCGGCCCGCGTCGTCGACGCTCCTGACCGACAGGACGTGCCTCCCGACCGCGACGTCCGTGGCCGGGGTCAACTCCCAACGCCCCGTCTCGTCGGAGACGGTCGAGCCGACGGCGCGACCGTCGATCTCGACCCGCACTTCCGATTCCGGCGGCGCCACCCCCGCCAGGACCGAGCGGCCCCGCTCGTCGTAGTCGACGGTGCTCAACCGCACGGCGCCGTCCGACGGGACGCCGGGCGAAGCGGTCGGTCCCTGGAGCACGCGGCTGGCGCCGAAGGCTTCCCGCGGCGTGGCGACCGCGACGACCCGCCGGGGTTCCGCCGCGTCCTCCCCGGAGGCGCTTCCCGCCCCCGTCCCGTCCCGCCCGGGGATCACCAGCACCACCACTTCATCGGACCTCGCCGTCTCGCCTTCCTCGCCGCGCGCGCGAAGCGAAAGGGTCTGCGATCCGCTTTCGAGTTGCGTCTCCGGAACGAGAACCCACGCCCCGCGATCGTCAGCGGTCGCCGTCCCGACGACGTCCTCTCCGGCCTGGACGGTCACCTCCGATCCGGGGGACGCCCGCCCTGCGATGACCGCGTTTCCGTCGCGGTCGATCCGCACCACGTCGAACGTGGGGTTGACGAAAGACGGCGCGGCGGGCGGCGCTTCGGCGAGTTCCGACCGGCCCTCGTTCCCGGACGGAGCCGCCGGCTCCGGCGCGACGACCGGTTCCGGAGATTCGGTCGGGGCGATGGCGTAGAACATCACGGCGCCGCCCGCCGCGGCGGCCGTAATCACGGCCGCAGCGAACCGCTTGGTCGACGAGTGCCGGGAGCGTCGCGTCTTCATGGGTCCGGCGCATTATAGACCCGACGGAGACGCGGTTCCCAGCAAAAACGCATCTGGCCCGCATTTCCCATGCCGGCAGGGACCGAGGAGCGCGCGCCAGGGGGGAGGAACGCGAACGGACCCCGCGGCGCCCCCGTCGCCGGATGCGGCCTGCGGGCAGGCAGTACGAGAAACGCGCCTATTCCCGCCGCTCGACGTCGTTGACGATCGGATCGAGCGACAGGACGTAAGCGGCGATCGCCCCCAGATCCTCGTCCGTCAGAAATTTCAGGCCGTGCTCGATCGCCTCGTACATCGAGCCCTGGACGTCGTCGAAGTCGGGTTTCAGGCCCGACTTCAGAAGCTGGACGAGGTCTCCCGCCGACCAGTTCCCGATCCCCGTTCGCGGGTCCGGCGTGATGTTCGGAACCGGAGCGCCATCGGGGCCGTCCGGCGTTCCCACCAGGAAACGATCGTCCATGGGGGCGCCGAGGACGTTGCGAGGCGTGTGGCATTCGCCGCAGTGCGCCAGCGCCCGCACGAGGTAGGCTCCCCGGTTCCATTCGGCGCCGCGGGCGGGATCCGGACGATATTCGCCCCTGGAGAAGAACAGCAGTTTCCACCCGATTTGCAGGAACCGCCACGAGAAGGGGAACGGCGCGTCATGGGCCGGGACCTCCCGGCGCACCGCGTCGAGCGAGAACAGATAGGCCTTGAGATCGCGCATGTCGGCGCCGGTCATCCGCGTGTAGCTGGGATACGGAAACACGGGGAAGTAATGGGCGCCGTCCGGCGACACCCCCTCGCGAAGGGCTCGGACGAAGTCTTCGTCCGACCAGGTTCCGATCCCGGTTTCCCGGTCGGGAGTGACGTTCGGCGAATAGAAGACGCCGAACGGGGTCTCGAGGGGCCTGCCCCCGGCGAAAGGCGGCCCGCCGTTCTCCACGTCGGTATGGCATCCCGCGCATCCCGCGGCGCGACTCAGGTACTCTCCCCGTTCGACGGCCGCGTCGTCCGCGAGAGCCGCGCCCGCGGACAGCAGCGACAGGACGAAGACGGCCGCGACGGACGCGCGCGTTCCGGTCGGCATTTCCCGGGGACGGCGCGCGGCCCGATGCTTCCTGCCCCCCGGACTCAGGACTTCGGCTTGCGGAACGCCCTGTGGCAACCGCCGCAGGTCCTGCCGACGCCGCCCAGCGCCGCGCCGACGGTCTCGGCGTCGCCCGCCTCGGCGGCCTCGAGCAACTTCGCGGCGGCGGCCCGGAAGGCCTCGACCGCAGCCTCGAACCCGGCCGCATCGCGCCAGATCTCGTCCTTCGCCCGGGTGGCGTCGCCGCCGGATCCCTCCGGGAAGACGTCGCCCGTCATCGACGCGAGCGCGTCGATGGCCGCGGCATGGCCGGCCATGTGCCCGGCATGTCCGACCTCGCCCTTGGCAATGGCGGCGATCGAACCCATGTGGTTGCCCAGGGCCTTCATCACCGCCTGTCGATACTTGACGTCCGCGGAAGCGTCCGCGTGGGCCGCCGGACCCGCCGCCGTCGACAACAACGCCACCGCGCCCGCCAGCAGAACGCCTCTCGCCGCACTCGTCCTCATGCCCTTCATGGTCCCGCCTCCCCGCAATCCATGGCGACCTGGAGGAAATCCTGCCGCATGGCGACCGACCGCCGCAACGATTCATTCCGCCGGTGGCCCCGACCGGTCCGGCATGTTTGACTGTGACGCCGAACCGTACCTCCCCCACCCTCGCAGGAACGCGGAGCCGATCGCGCATGACCGGACCGACCTCGCCCAGACTGACCTCGCTGTGCGTCTACTGCGGCGCCCGGACGGGCGCCGACTCCATGCACCGGACGGCCGCCGAACGTCTGGGGACGGCGCTCGGCGAAAGGCGGATCAGGCTCGTCTTCGGCGCGGGAAGCGCGGGTCTCATGGGCGCGGTGGCGGACGCGGCGCTCGCCGCCGGAGGCGACGCCATCGGCGTGATCCCGCGCCATCTCACACGGGCGGAACGGGCGCACGACCGCCTCACCGAAATCCACGTGGTCGAGTCCATGCACGAACGAAAGCAACGGATGTTCGACCTCGCAGATGCGTTCGCGGTCCTTCCGGGCGGCCTGGGGACCCTCGACGAGACCATGGAGATCATCACGTGGCGCCAGCTTCGGCTCCATCGCAAGCCCGTGGCGCTGATCGATCATCGCGGATACTGGCGGCCGTTCGTCGACCTCGTCGACCATGTCGTGAATCGTGGTTTCGCCGACCCGTCCGTCCGCGGCCTGTTCGCCGTGATCGAAAGCGTGGACGACGCCGTCGCGGAGATCGAGGCGCTCCTCGCCGAACCGTAGGGTCGCGGTCCGCCTCCTCCCGACCTCCCCCTGTCCAGGGGGGAGGAGCATGAACGGAAACCTCCGTCCTCTTGACTCTCCCTCCCCCTTGCAGGGGGAAGAGCGCGAACGGACCCGGCGGCTTCACCCCCTTGGGAGCGGGTGTTATCTTCCGGCGGGTCGGGAACCTGGGGAGTGTGGGGGCGCGAGCGCGGCATGGCGACTATTTCGGTGCGAAACCCGGTGGTCGAGCTCGACGGCGACGAGATGACGCGGATCATCTGGGCGTTCATCAAGGACAAACTGATCCTGCCGTATCTCGACCTCGAGCTCGTCTACTTCGACCTCGGCATCGAAAACAGGGACTCCACGGAGGATCGGGTCACCGTCGACGCCGCCAACGCCATCAGGGAAATCGGCGTCGGGGTCAAATGCGCCACCATCACGCCGGATGAAGACCGGGTGGAGGAATTCGGCCTCAGGAACATGTGGCGTTCTCCCAACGGCACCATTCGCAACATCCTGGGCGGAACGGTCTTTCGCGAACCGATCATCTGCCGGAACGTCCCTCGCCTGGTTCGCGGCTGGACCGACCCCATCGTCATCGGCAGGCACGCGTTCGGCGACCAGTACCGGGCCACCGACTTCGTGGTGCCGGGACCCGGCAGGCTCACGCTCAGATACGAACCGGAAGACGGCGGCGAGGAGATCGAATACGAGATTTACGACTTCTCCGGCGGGGGCGTGGCCCTCGGCATGTACAACCTCGACGAGTCCATCCGCGGGTTCGCCCGCGCCTGTTTCAACTACGGACTGGCCCGCAAGTGGCCGGTGTACCTTTCGACCAAGAACACGATTCTCAAGGCCTACGACGGGCGCTTCAAGGACCTGTTCCAGGAAGTCTTCGAGGCCGAATTCGAGGACCGGTTCGACGACGCCGGCATCGCCTACGAGCACCGGCTGATCGACGACATGGTCGCCGCCGCCCTGAAGTGGAGCGGAAGGTTCGTGTGGGCCTGCAAGAACTACGACGGCGACGTGCAGTCCGACACGGTGGCCCAGGGCTTCGGCTCGCTCGGCCTGATGACGTCCGTGCTGATGACGCCCGACGGCAAGACCGTGGAGGCCGAGGCCGCGCACGGAACGGTCACCCGCCACTACCGCCAGCACCGGCTGGGCAAGGAGACGTCGACGAATCCCATCGCGTCGATCTTCGCCTGGACCGGCGGCCTGAAGCATCGCGCCCACCTCGACGGCAACGAGGAACTCGGGATCTTCTGCGAAACGCTCGAGCGCGTCTGCGTCGACACCGTGGAGAGCGGCTCCATGACCAAGGACCTCGCCATGCTGATCGGGCCGCATCAGTCCTGGCTGACGACCAGCCGGTTCCTGGACAAGCTGGACGAGGGACTGCGGGCGCGGATGGACGCGTAGAGCGGATATTCCACAAGGAACGGGCCACGCGTATCCCGACGAACCGAAACGCCAATCTGGAAGGCGTCGAATGACCAATGCCACGAAGCATCTGATATGGTTGCTGATCGACGCAGCCAAGCGGAGATCATCGATTACTTATGGAGATGCCGCACGGCGCCTTACCGAAATCGGATTCGATGGGATCATTGCTCGAAATGTGGGTAGATTGGCGGGCGCATTGATGTACGAAATTCGGAAGAAATGGCCAGAGAAGAAGAAGAAATATCCCCCGTTGAACGTTCTTCTTGTCCTAAAGAAAACCAAGCTCCCAAGTGACGGAGCTCGTGAATTCATGGAGGATTATCTGGATGATGGAGATATTGATTCTAAGAGATGGCCCGAAGTATGCAAAAAGATGAAGTATGCAAAAAGATCATGACGGATGTCTATGATTTCAAGGATTGGGGCCAAGTGTACCATTCATTCGATGAGCCTCTTCCGATTCCCAAATCACCGGACGGAAAGGAAAAGGACGGCATCCGGCATGATCGAAAGGGCGAAGGACAAAATCACAAAAGACTCAGGATGTGGGTGAAGAAAAATCCAGGTGAAATCGAGAAATCATATAAGGATTTCAAAACCGAGACCGAATTCGTCCTCGCCTCCGCCGATCGAGTCGACGTCGTCTATCGCGGTCGGGACATGACCGTCGCCATCGAAGTGAAGTCGCGCGACTCCGATTATGATGATTTCAGGCGCGGTGTCTTCCAGTGCATCAAGTACCGCGCGGTCATGAAGGCCATGGACATGCCGAAAGTCGTCGCCTTGCTCGTAACTCAGACGGATATTCCCGGCGACCTGAAGACTCTGCTTCGACGGCATAAAATCCGGCATTTCAAGGCGCCGTAACGGATAGCGACCAAATAAAGGAAACGGGGCTTCGCCACCGCCGGATCCGTTCGGGAACGCTCACCGGCTCCGCTTCCCCCCACTCTCCACGCCCGGCGACGTCGACGAGATCTCTTCGCCCGGACCGGGCTACCCCGTATTGCTCATACTGGTGAAGGATCGAGGATTGGCGGAGTTGCGGGACCGTTGTCCACCCCCCTCCCGACCTCCCCCCTGTTATGGGGGAGGAGCGTCTAACGGCTCCCTCCGTCACCCCTCTTCTCCCCCCTTGCAGGGGGAGGGTCGGGGTAGGGGTTGCGCCAAGGGGGAGGAGTGCGAACGGAGCCTGCGGCGCCCCCGTCGCCGGATGAAGCTTGCGGACAAGCAGTAGAGAAATGCGGGCTACGCCGCGGCGCGGGCGCCGATCGCTTCCTCGACTGCGGCAAGCGCGGCGTCGGCCTGGCCGCCGTCGGGTCCGCCCGCCTGCGCCATGTCGGGGCGCCCGCCGCCGCCCTTGCCGCCGAGCGCCGCGGCGCCGCTCCTGACCAGATCGACCGCGTTGAACGTCGCCGCGAGGGACTCCGTGACGCCGACGACCAGCGACGCCTTGCCCCCGGTCACCCCGACGACCGCGTAGACGCCCTCTCCCGACCGCTTGAGGTCGTCGACCATCGCCTTGAGGTCGCGGGACGAGGCGCCGTCGACGCGCCGGCCGACGTACCTGACGCCAGCGACCTCCCTGGCTTCCGGCCCGGCCGCGGGGCCGCCCACCGCCAGCTCGCGCCGCGCGGCGGCCAGTTCCCGTTCGAGGCGCTTGCGCTCCTCGACGAGGGCGCGGACCCGTTCCGCCGCTTCCATCGGCGAGATCCTGAGCTCGGCGGCGACCTCGTTCAGGGCGCGTTCCTCCGCGCGCGCGCGCTCCACCGCGGCTTCGCCCGTGAGAGCCTCGATACGGCGAACGCCCGCCGCGACGGCGCTCTCGCCGACGATCTTGAAGAAACCGATGTCGCCCACGCGCGCCACGTGCGTGCCGCCGCAGAGCTCGACCGAGCTGGGCGCGCCTTCGCCGCCGCCCATGGCCACCACCCGGACCTCGTCGCCGTACTTCTCCCCGAACAACGCGAGGGCGCCGCGCTCCACGGCCTCGTCGGGACTCATGAGGACCGTCCCGACGGCCGCGTTCCGGCGGATGTTCCGGTTGACGTCCGACTCGATGGTTTCGAGTTCCTCGACGGTGACCGCCCTGGGGTGGGCGAAGTCGAACCGCAATCGGTCCGGCGCGACCAGCGAGCCTTTCTGGACCACGTGATCGCCCAGGACGCGGCGCAACGCCGCGTGCGCGAGATGCGTCGCGGAGTGGTTGGAGCGCACCCGCGTGCGCCGTTCGCCGTCGACGCGGAGCTCGAGCGCGTCGCCCACGCGCAGGCTCCCCCCCTCGATCATGCCGACGTGCGCGTGGACGTCGCCGAGATGTTTCCGCGTATCGCGGACGACGACCTTCACGCCATCGTCTCCGAGCATCGCGCCCGCATCTCCCACCTGGCCGCCCGACTCGCCGTAGAACGGGGTCTGGTTGACGACGATCAGGGCTTCCGTCCCGTCCGCGGCGCTCTCCACCGCGGCGCCATCCACGACGATAGCCTCGACGCGGGCTTCGGCCGCGTGGGTCTCGTAACCGAGAAATTCCGTGGTGCCGACGCGCTCGCGCACCTCGAACCACAGGGCCTCGGTCGCGGCTTCGCCCGAGCCGGCCCACGCCTTCCGCGCCTCCTCCCGCTGGCGGTCCATCGCCGCCTCGAAGCCGTCGGTATCGACCTCGACGCCGCGGTTCCGCAAGGCGTCCTGGGTCAGGTCGAGGGGGAAACCGTAGGTGTCGTACAACCGGAACGCCACGTCGCCCGGCAAGGGCCGCCCTTCGTCGAGGTCTTCCGCAGCGTCGTCGAGAAGCCTCAAGCCGCGCTCCAGCGTCCGCTTGAAACGCGTCTCCTCCAGCTTGAGGGTCTCGGCGATCAAGGGCTCGGCTCGCCCGAGTTCCGGATACGCCTGGCCCATTCCCGCGACCAGGGCGGGAACCAGGCGCCAGAGCAGCGGCTCCTCGCAGCCCATCAGATGGGCGTGGCGCATGGCGCGGCGCATGATCCGCCGCAATACGTAACCCCGTCCTTCGTTCGACGGCATGACGCCGTCGGCCATCAGGAAACCGACCGAGCGCAGATGATCCGCGATCACCCGGTGCGACACGGCGTGGTCCGCGTCCGCGGCCCGCCCGCTCGCCTCGGCCGACGCCTCGATGAGGGCGCGGAGCAGATCGATGCCGTAGATGTCGTGCCCGCCCTGAAGCACGGCCGTGATCCGCTCCAGCCCCATGCCCGTATCGATCGAGGGCCTAGGCAGGTCGATGCGCTCGTCCTCGGAGACCTGCTCGAACTGCATGAAGACGAGGTTCCAGATCTCGACGAACCGGTCGCCGTCCTCGTCGGGGCCGCCCGGAGGGCCGCCGGGAACGTGGTCGCCATGGTCGTAGAAGATCTCGGAACACGGCCCGCAGGGACCCGTGGGCCCCATCGCCCAGAAGTTGTCGGAGGTCGGAATGCGGATGATCCGGCCTTCCGGCAATCCGGCGATTCTCTTCCACAGATCGAAGGCCTGGTCGTCCTCGGCGTATACCGTGGCCAGCAACCTGTCCGGCGACAACCCGAATTCCCCGGTCACCAGTTTCCACGCGAGCTCGATCGCCAGTTCCTTGAAGTAGTCCCCGAAGGAGAAGTTGCCGAGCATCTCGAAGAACGTGGCGTGCCGCGCGGTGTAGCCCACGTTGTCGAGATCGTTGTGCTTGCCGCCGGCGCGCACGCACTTCTGCGAGGTCACGGCGCGGTCGTACTCGCGCGTCTCGGCGCCGGTGAACACGTTCTTGAACTGCACCATGCCGGCGTTCGTGAACATGAGCGTCGGGTCGTTGCGCGGCACCAGCGGGCTCGACGCGACGGGCTCGTGGCCGCGCGCCGCGAAATAGTCGATGAACGTCTTCCGGACGTCGTTCGCCGATGTCATCCGTCCCACCTCTCACGGCGCCCCGGAGGCGCGGCGCCCCCTCTTCGCGGGGCGGACGCCGATGCGGCGCGCAGCGCCTCGGGCAATGTTTCGATCGGTTCCATGTCGGCCAGCTTTTTCGCAGGGAATTGTATCAGAGGATCACATTCCGCCGCCGATGCCCATCGTCAGTCCCGCGGAGACGTCTCGACGGTCCGCAGTTCCGGAATCGGCCGTGGAACGCGCTCGTCCGTTTTTCTTCAGGGAATGGCTCCTTGCGCCTTGAGCTTCGCGATCAAGTACGATTGTTCCCGGTTGCCCTTGGAGCTGTTGCAGGCGTTGCAGAGTAGCTGCAAGTTCTCCATATGGTCACTCCCACCCTTCGATCGCGACACGACGTGATCCACGGTCATGTTGCGGAACGGAAAATGCGTGCGGCAGCCGGCGCAACGACCCTCCTGCTGTCCGTACAATGAATGCTTGTGCGTACGGTAGTCAGGGAGTCTCCCCTGATCGGTACGCCGCAATGGCTGCGTCAGCACGGTCAACCGGCCGAGCAGTCCCTGCTGTCCCTTCGCGCCGGCGTCGATCGCCACTTCATTCTGTAGCCGTGTACGCACCAGGTCCGCGGCCTTCGGCGACAGGTCGATTCCAGCCCATTGACGCCCGAGCTTCTCCGCCGCCACCAAAGCCGTAGCGCATCCACAGAACGGGTCCAGCACGACGTCATCAGGATTACTGCTTGCCGAGATCAGGCGTTCAAGAAGAGCCAATGGTTTCTGTGTCGGATACCCAGTGCGCTCCTTTCCCGAGGCTATGCCGATATCCGTCATGACGTCAGCCAGGGGGCGTCCGCGGTTTTCATCGAGGTACACCTTCCGGCGCGGGATTCGTCCGCGCGGTGGCCAGTAGATCCGTCCTTCGTTCTCCAGATCATTCAGCCGATGCTCGGGGAATTTCCAGACGTCCTTGATCCCTCGCCATGTGAATTCATATCCGCCCCCTGAGAGGGTACGCGCCTGCAATGGACTTGTCGTGAACCTCCCGCGGTCGTCTCTATGACGATAATTCTTCTCGATGGTCTCCGCATCCAAGGGCTGAAACTGTGGGTTCCAGATCGCGTTCGGTCCGGCATAGAACAGAATGTAATCCCCGACTCGGCCGTATCTCTTCGCGTCGTTGTGTGAGCCGTACCGCTGCCATGTGATGCTGTTACGGAACCATCTCGCTCCGAACACGCAGTCCAGAAGCACTTTGAGATAGTGTCCGGCGGCGTCATCGCAATGTAGGTAGAGGCTACCGTTGGGTCGCAACACCCTGCGCATCTCCAGCAGTCGCACCGCCATCATGATCAGGTACGCCTTCATACCCTTCGAGTGAGTGGCGGGGATTCCCGTAAGATACTGGTACAGGCTTGGTTCCCTGTCGGCGATCTCTCCATGCCATGCAATATCAATCTCGCTCAGGTGCCACGTGTCTTTGAACGCGGCGCCCGCAGCCTCGCTCCCTATTGGAGCCGAGAACGCCTTGTTCGAGTTGAACGGAGGGTCCAGATAGATCAAATCTACGCTCTGGGAGTTCATTCCCCGAAGCACGTCCAGGTTGTCTCCCGTCCAGATCGTGCGATTTTTCCAGTTCGGTTTGGGCATATGCTCTCTCTGTATTGCTCGCGCTCCTGAATCCAGGCCGTTGGACGCGATCAATTTCCGATACCGGATCCGTTTCCGTCCGATCCCCTCCACGACCGCGCCCATCCGCTCGACTCGCTCCGTTTCCAGAAGACCAGAAAGTAGGAATGGTTCTTGCGCGCATGAACCTGCCTGATGGCGCGGCTCACGCCCGGGCGGTTGTTCCGCATGACGACAAAGAGATCTTCGGCGACGTAGCCCAGATCGTCGTACATCCGCATGATTTCCACATGGGTGAACCTCTGGCGGTTGGAGCACACTTCATCCTGACACTTGACGATAAGAACGCCGCGATCCCTCAAGACACGGCGCGCCTCGCGGCCGGCATCGCGATACAGGTCCAGAACCGCTTCGTGATACTTGCTTGCGGTCCGGTTGCCGCTCGCGTTGTTGCGATAGTGTTCTTCGAACGGGACGTGGGCCTCATGCGCCGTTCCGCCCGGAGTGTGCATATAGGGCGGATCCAGGACCACGCAATCGATTTCCCCGTCCCCGTAGGGCAGATCGCGGCAGTCCACCCCGTCCCGGATGTCGGTCGCCAGCAGCTCGTATCGATCCCGCGGGACGCGCCGCCAGAAGACGCCCTTGCCGTAGGTCACGTCGGCGATGACGCTCCCCGGGCTCACGTACAGGCCGAGAATGCGCGGAAACACACGGTCATTGCCGTCCGCGCTCGCGCTGAACACCAGATCGTTCGTGGCATCGCCGTTGCGCACCCGGCGCTTTTGCGAACCTTCGGGATTTCGCTCAAGATACGCGGACGGCGTGGCGTCGATGTTCTTCATTCGCACTTATCGCTTACCCATGAAAGTCCGCCAACGGAGCTCAGGGAGCTCCGATGGTGACAGGTTCGTCGTCCGCGCATCGCCAACGATGCCTTACCTTCTCGTCGCCGCCCGGCCGCGGCGACCGGACGCATTGGGTCATTACGTGGCACCAGCGAGTCCAAGGTGCAATCCTGGACTGGTATATCAATATACTTATCGGTTAAGTTGGCAATCACCGACTCTATCCGCGTGATGGTGGCAAACCCTCTCGCAACGCTGATCCTGACTCAAGCTTCCGCCAGCGCAGACAGCAACTCATACCACACAAGACGATGCTCATGGTTACCGCGTGCATCGAGATCACTTCCGATCTCTCGCAATAGCCTCGGCCTCCATTCCTCTCCCAACAACATCAGAACCGACGAAGCGAGAGATAATATATCCGTCCGATAGACATTCAGACCAGACGCCCATGTGGATTTGATCCATTCATCGATCTCCGCACTCTCGCTCTGCTTCGCACTGGGAACCACAAACAAAAGACTGGATAGATCATCGCTCTCCTCATTGACTTTTCGTGACGATGATCGCAGATCCACCAAGGTCAAATTCCTGTCCTTGACTTCGACGACAAGGGAGATTTGATTGTCCTTTCCATAGCACATGATATCCCCGGGCATTCCCGAGGCGGAATCGGCCTCATTCACTCCTTGAGATCGAATGATGGAGAACAGTGAGAATCCTTCGCCGATCGTTCTCATCAAAGCAGCAGTCACGGCCAATAGTCTCAGACCTCCGCTCTGTTCGGAAAGGAACGTCTCCAAGGTCAACTCCAAGTCCAGCAGGCTGACACGCTGGGGAATTCGATACCTGAACGATTGCTTGGCGAGGCGACGAGCCACGCTCGCCAAGCACCTCCTGAATGCTTGCCGTAGAGTTTCAGTATCTGCTTTGTCCAACAGGTCGAAGAAAGCCACAAGCCTTTGCCATTCAGCTTTGTCCCTCACGTCAGGCATGTTAGGAGTCAGACGCACACGACGCAAGGGCTTGCTGGCATAAGGCTCGGCACTCTTTCCAATCACGTCGTGATTGCTCGCCACCCATGGCACAATCACTGCATCACAGAAACTCCGGGCATTCCACGCACCTTCATCCGTCGTTCCGCTTTGCAGGTACATCAGGCTCCGTTCGGGATTTGCGATCTTTCCGAGCAGTTGCGTCAGGAGCGCGTAGCGGATCGACGTGACGCGCGAGTTGACGAGAAGATCGACCATGTGATCCTCATCCTTTGATCCCGTCTCCACGATTTGACGCCACTCATCGTCGAGCCACTGCCGGATTTCAGCGTTGTCCATGGAACCGACGGTATCAGAAGTTCAGCCATGCCGACTCTTGGCGAGTCCGGCGAACGGAATGGCACAACCGCTCTGGGGCGTCCATCCGCCTCCAACCTGAAAAGAGGCGGTCGTACAGATCGGTCCGATATCCGGAGATGACGGCGCGGCCGCGAATACCGTTCAGCGCGTCCGCCAACTCGGCGTGCTGCTCGTCGGTCATTTCGTACCCATAGGCGGACGTGTCGCCGCGCGCGGAGTGAACGTAGGGAGGGTCCAGGTAAAAGACCGTCTCGTCGGTGTCGTAGCGTTGAATGACCTCGACCGCGGGCGCGTTCTCGATCTGGACCCGTTGCAGGCGTTGGGCGATTTCCGACAGTCCCTCCACGGAACCGAGCCAGCGCGACACCGCGCCGGCCATGCCGGCCCTGGACGTGAGCACGCAATGCGCCCACCGGCCCTCGCTGCTCTTCTGAGCCAGGCCGGTGCGCGTCTGCCGCGCCCGCACGTAGAAGCGCCGCGCCCGTTCGAGCCGGGACAGGTTCTCCGCGGGCTCGCAGGCGCGGACCAGTTCCTCGCGGGAAAACGGCGTCAGGCCGATCGCCTTGATCAGCTTCGGACCTTGATTGCGAAGCGTCCGAAAGAAATTGACCAGCTCCGAATCCATGTCGTTGTAGGTTTCGACGGGATACGGACCGACGTTCAGCAGGACCGCCGCCGATCCGCCATACACGTCGCAGAAATGCGCGGCGTCGTCGGGTATGAGGGGAACGAGGAAATCCAGATGCGAGAACTTCCCGCCGTACCAGCCGAACGCGATCATCCGTTTCCCACGGCGCGACGCGATACGGCGCCCGGTGCCCGTCGCGTTGACGGAAGGAGCGGTCGGCATCGGGCTATCGGGAGCCCGCGATCGAACCGGTATCGCGGAGGGATCCGGCGTCGATGGCGTCTGTGGTTTCGACGTGTCGTTCATGACTCTATTTCCTGCTTGATAGACCCCCCGCCGGTATCCTGATCGACAACAGCGGACATGGGTTTCCGACTCCTCGTTCGATCCGTTCTCGCAGTCCGTCCCGGTGGACCGCCGCGCTCCCGAATTCGTCTTGCGCGAAACGCCGCGCCCTTTCAATCGCTGGGGGCATTGGGTAAAACCCCCTTCGCATGGTTCCCGGTTTGCGCGTCAAAGCCCGCGCGTTCAAGCTCGGACGAACTCAAGAGGACACAACCATCGAGTTGTAACCGTAGGTCGGCCAGTCCGGCCGGTAGCCCGGATCCGCCTGATTCCCCCACACGGTCCAGTTTCCGCGGGAACCGCGACCGAACAGTTCGAGGTACGGCCCCCGGCTACAGCTCTCGATCAGATCGTACAGCTCGTCCGGTTTCCGGGAATGTTCCCGCTTCCGGCTGGCGATCAGGTTCACCTGCCTTCGTCCGGGATCGAGCGTGCGGGCATTTCTGCCGCGCACTCCGAACAGGACGATTTCGGTCACGTTGCGAAAATAGAAGCCGACGCCGCGGCCGTCCGATCCGCCGTCCTTGCGGACCTTGTGCCAGACGAGGTTGGTTTTGTACTGGAACCCCCAAGAGGCCAGAATACGCAAGCCATGCGGCAACAGCGCATTCGGAACCCACAGGTAGCAATGGGACACGTCCTTCGCGTGGCCTCCCACGGGGAGCGCCGCGATCTCGTCGAAGGACAGCGTCCCGTAGCGGGACAGTCTGCGATGTTCGGGAGCCACCTTCCCCGTGCGATTGGCGAACCGCCAGGGAGGATCCGCGAGGATCGTCCCGAACTTCCGACCACCGAGGCAATTCGACAGATCTTCCGCCGGCGACGGCGGCATCGCGCCGTCGGGCGCGATGACCGATCGCTCTTCGGCCGACGCCGAGGCTGCGCCTTCCGCCGCGACGGCGCGAACCCGGTTCGCCTCCCGGTCCTCCGCGCCCGAGACGACGGCCTTCCTCACTGCACCGCGCCCCTCCGCGGTCCTGCGTCTGGATTCGGGCATGCGCCCACGCGGTCCTCCGCTGCCGGTCACGTCCAACTCCGCCGAACCGGGAGAATGGCGAGGCCCTCTCCCGGTTCCAAGGTTCCCCGATCCGAAGGAGCGGGCACGTCGCGGAAAGCTCCGACGACGGCGCGCTCGTCGTCTACGCGCCGGCGGCGGCGCCTTTCCCCCCGTCGTCATCGCCGGCCGCAGCGACCGGCTCCTCCATGATCGTGTCCGCGATCAGGCCGGCGTTGCGGCGGATTTCGGCGTCGATGGCGTCCGCGACCCCCGGCGTCTCCTTGAGGTAGGTCTTGGCGTTTTCCCGGCCCTGGCCGATCCGTTGGCCGTCGTAGGAGAACCAGGAGCCGGACTTCTCGACGATGCCGGCCCGGACGCCGAGGTCGAGGAGCTCGCCCATGCGGGAGACGCCCTCGCCGTACATGATGTCGAACTCGACCATCTTGAACGGCGGCGCGAGCTTGTTCTTGACGACCTTCACGCGGGTCTGGTTGCCGACCACCTCGTCGCGGTCCTTGATCGCGCCGATCCGGCGGATGTCGAGGCGCACCGACGCATAGAACTTGAGCGCGTTGCCGCCGGTCGTCGTCTCCGGATTGCCGAACATCACGCCGATCTTCATGCGGATCTGGTTGATGAAGACCACCATGCAGTTGGAACGCGAGATCGAGGACGTCAGCTTGCGCAGCGCCTGGCTCATCAACCGGGCCTGGAGGCCGACGTGCGTGTCCCCCATCTCTCCCTCGAGCTCCGCCCGCGGCACGAGCGCCGCGACCGAATCGATCACGAGAGCGTCCACGGCGCCGGAACGCACCAGCGTATCGGCGATCTCGAGCGCCTGTTCGCCGGTGTCGGGCTGGGAGATCAGCAGGTCCTCGACGTTCACCCCCAGCTTGCGCGCATACACGGGGTCGAGCGCGTGCTCGGCGTCGATGAAGGCGCAGACGCCGCCGCGCTTCTGCGCTTCGGCCACCACGTGAAGCGCCAGCGTCGTCTTGCCGGAGCTTTCGGGCCCGTAGATCTCCACCACCCGGCCGCGCGGCAGGCCGCCGATGCCGAGGGCGATGTC
The DNA here is from genome assembly GCA_965242505.1 of Alphaproteobacteria bacterium. GTDB lineage: Bacteria > Pseudomonadota > Alphaproteobacteria > UBA2966 > UBA2966 > UBA2966. The sequence goes on along the minus strand of OZ251449.1, from coordinate 450,298 downwards.
GAGGGCCAGCGAGCCGGTCGGGATCGCGTCGATCTCGACGGCCTGCTCGCGCTGCCCGAGTTTCATGACCGAGCCCTTGCCGAAGGCCCGCTCGATCTGGCTCAGCGCCGCTTCCAGCGCCTTTTCCTTGTCCATTCCCCCATCCACGACGCGAAGTGCCGATTCAGTCATTGTCGTTCCTCTCTTATTCCACACGGGGTATCCGCTGGCAACGTCCCGGAGCCTTGCCGCGGCGCGCCGCCTCCAGCCCCTGATCCGGCCATCCTGTCGACCGTCAACGCGAATGTACCAAGTTTGTTCTCATCATGCAAGAGAAAAATCATCCGTCGCCCCGGCGGCGCGAATCGGCCTCCGTTTCCTTTCCGCCCGGAGGAATCCGCGCCGATTCGGAATATGGAAGGTCGAGAGCGCCGTTTCGCCCGCGCGCCCGCCGAGCGAGCGAACGGCGTCAGTGGTCGCGGTAGGTTCGTTCGCGCTTCTCGTGGCGTTCCTGAGCCTCGATGCTCAGCGTCGCGATCGGCCGCGCGTCGAGGCGCGACAGGCCGATCGGCTCTCCGGTTTCCTCGCAGTAGCCGTAGCTACCGTCCTGAAGCCGTTCCAGGGCGCTGTCGATCTTGGCCAGCAGCTTGCGTTCCCGGTCGCGGGTCCTCAGTTCGAGCGAACGTTCCGACTCCGCGGAGGCGCGGTCCGCGATGTCGGGCTCCTGCGCGCTGTCGGTCTGTAGATGTTGCAGCGTCTGGGTGGATTCCCGAACCAGCTCCTCTCTCCAGCTCGACAGCTTGCGCCGGAAATACTCGCGCTGCCGGGCGTTCATGAACGGTTCGTCCTCGGATGGCTTGTAACCCTTGGGCAGGCGAGTCGCCATGGCGTCTCCTGTGGTTGGAAGGCCTGTCCGCCTTCCGGCGGCGCGGAGTATATGAAGGCGGTCGGCCCGCAAGCAAGAGCGGCGCATGGGGAATCGGCGCCGCTCCGGTGTCGTGCCGGCGCGAAAGGCTGTAAAACCGCCCCTGGCGCGTCCGGCGCCCCACCCCGTCCGCCAAGTCGAAGGCCGATGCCGGAATGAATGCCGTTTCGCCGCGGATACCGATCGTCGACATCGAGGCCCAGCACCGGAAGTTGCGTTCCGAAATCCTGGAGGCGCTTCGGGACGTTTTCGATTCCCGGGCCTACGTCCAGGGCCCGCGCGTCCGGGCCTTCGAGACGGCCTTCGCCGCGGAGCACGGCATCGCCCACGCGGTCGGTTGCAGCAACGGAACGACCGCCCTGTCCCTGGCGCTGGAGGCCGCGGGCGTCGGTCCCGGCGACGAGGTCGTCACCACCCCGTACACCTTCATCGCCACCGCCGAATCCATCCTCCATCTGGGCGCCACACCGGTGTTCGCGGACATCGAGCCCGATACGTGCAACATCGATCCGCGCCTCGTCCGGCGAGCCGTCACGCCGCGGACCAGGGCGATCGTTCCGGTCCACCTGTACGGGACCCCATGCGCCATGGACGCGCTGCGGGAGATCGCGGACGAGAACGATCTCGCCATCGTCGAGGACTGCGCCCAGGCGCATCTCGCGAAGTTCGAGGGCCGGGCCGTCGGCGCCTTCGGACGGGCCGGTTCCTTCAGCTTCTATCCCGGCAAGAACCTGGGGGCGTGCGGCGACGCCGGAATGGTGGTGAGCGAGCACGAAGACGTCATCTCCCGCGCGGGAAAGCTCCTCGACCACGGCCAGGAGACGAAGTATCTCCACGACGTCGTCGGTTACAACCGGCGCATGGACGCCATGCAGGCGGCCATCCTCGGCGTCAAGCTCCGCCACCTCGAGGCGTGGACGTCCCGTCGGCGCGAGAACGCGGCGTCATACGACGCCCGGCTCAAACCGGCGGGCTTCCGGGTGATCGAGCCGCCGGACAACGTGGAACCCGTCTATCATCTCTACGTGGTCCAGGTGGACAACCGGGAGGAGACCACGAGAGCGCTCGCGTCGAACGGGATCGGCTTCGGCATCCACTATCCGATCCCCCTCCATCTGCAACCGTCCCTGTCGGAACTGGGATACAGGGCCGGCTCGCTGCCCGTGGCGGAAGCGGCCGCCGGCCGGGTCATCAGCCTGCCGATGTGCGCGGAGCTGTCGCGAGACCGGATCGAGCGGGTTTGCGACGTGCTCATGGGCGTCGCGCGGCCTTGACCGGCGGCCCCGCGCGCCTCCCCCCTCGAGCGGGCGCGAGAACCTCCTCGCCGCCCTCGCGCCAGCGATCCATCCTGTCCCGGTGGAACGCCACGCGGTCCTTGAGCGCCAGCGCCTCGTCGAAGGGCGTCTCGTAGCTCCACATCGCGTCGTCCTCCGACCGCTCGCCGACCCTCAACGTCCAGTACGACGCCTCCCCCTTGAACGGGCAGTACGTCCGGCTGTCCGTGCGTTCGGCCAGATCCATCCGGACGTCCTCCCTCGGGAAATAGCGGACGGGCGCGTATCCGCGTTCGCGGACGATCAGCGTCCGCACGCTGTCGGCGACCGTCTCGCCGGCGAGCGCGACGCGCACCCGCCTGGAACTCGGTCGGGCCTCGACGTAATGGTCGGGATGCCTCTCGTATCCCGGAGCCGGGCCGCCCGATGCCGCGGTCTCGGCCATCGCCCCTTCCTTGCCGCGCGCGGAACCCGTCAGGACTCCGTATCCCGGACGATCATGACGGAATGGTTCGCCTTCTCCAGCACCTTGACGGCCACGCTGCCCAGGAAGAAACGCTTGAGCGCGGACTTGCCCGTGTCCGACAGCACGATCAGCGAGTAGTTCTTTCCCTGCTCGATGATCTCGTCGATGGGATTGCCCACGGGCGTGTAGCCGCCCTTGACCTCGAACCCCATGGATTCGATGAGCCGGCGCGCCTCGGCGACGTTCCGCTCGGCCTCGGGCAGGCTCTCCTGGTCGAGGGCCACGGACATCAGCGAGATGGAGCAGTTGCACCGCGCGGCTATGTTCGCGTCGATCTCGGCGGTTCGCAGCGACCGCTCGGAACCGTCGACGCAGATCAGGTGTCCGTGTCCCTCCTCGAGCTCTCTCGCGACGAGCACGGAGCACGGCGCGTAGAGGGCGATCTTCTCGGCGACCGCCGGATCCCAGAGCGAGAGCGGCGCCGGCGCCCAGTTCGAGGACGCGCCCAGCACGATCAGGTCGTACTTGAACTGGTCCCACTGCTCGAGGATGCCCGAGGCGATGTCCGACGCGACCTTCAGCTTGAGGATCAGCCGCTTGCCCCGGGCGTTGGTGTAGACGGTCGCGTTGTCGCCCAGGGGATCGCCCTGCACGTCCCGGTGGACGGTCTCTTCGTCCCATTCCCCTTCCATGCTGGCGAGCCGCATGAGCATGTCGCGGCCCTTCTCCAGGTGCTTGATGCCCGGAAGTTCCAGACCCCAGTTCAACATGTTCTCGCGGGCGACGCGCACTTGCAGCCCGCCCGAGCGCAGCCCCTGATCGACCGGACGGACGTAGAGCAGGCAGATGTCCGCGTCGACGCCGCCGCCGAGGCGCGCGGCGTAGCGCAGGCCGCGGTAGGATTCCTCGGACCCGTCTATGCAGACGAGGATTCGGAACCGCTTTTGCTCGGGCGCCGGGTCGATCCCGGCGGTCTCCCCGGCGTCCGGAGTCTGTCGCGTCATCCCGTCCCCCGGTTCCCGTCGTCAGATGCCGACCAGAGGCCAATACACGGCCGCCACCGCCAGCATGATTATCGTCGATGCGACGACCATTTTCCAGCCGACGACGAGAAAATCGGTCGTCTTGAGGAACCCCGAGGAGTAGACGATGGTGCAGGCGGGGGTTCCGACCACGGTCAGATAGGCGAAAGCGGACGACACCGCGCAGACGAACCCGACGACGATCGGGCTCTCGCCGGCGAGATCGGCCATGTTGAGGACGATCGGCCCGAGCACGGCGACGGCCGCGCCGTTGGACATCATGTTGGTGATGCCCGTCGTGAGCACGGATACCGCCGCCCAGAGCCCGATTCCCTCGCCGCCTCCGATCGGGGACAGGGCGTCGAGGAAGGATTGCGCCACCCAGGCGGCGGCGCCCGTGTCCTTCATCTGGACGCCGAGCGAGATCGCCGCGGCGTAGAGAAGCACCACGCCCCAGTTCACGCCGTTGTTGATGTCCTCCCAGCGCACCAGCCCGGCGATCAGGAACGCCACGGCGCCGGACACGGCGACCGTGCCCATGCCCAGGTCCTGGGAGAAGAAGATCCAGCCCAGCAAGACCAGGAAGAACAGGGCGATGCTCACCCATTCGCCCGCCTTCATCGGACCTTCCGCCGCCACCTGGGCGCGCAGCCGGACGATGGCGCGCGAAAGGTCGCGATGCTCGGGCCGGAAGGTGACGAAGAGGATGAAGGTGACGATCGGGACCTGGATGAGGAACATGGGGTACGCGTAGAGCATCCATTTCGCGTAGTCCATCAGGTAGATGAACGTCTCCGGGTTGGTCGGGTCGTAAAAGAACTCCTTCCAGTATCCGATCATGATGGCGTTCCGGGCCCCGCCCGACGGCGTTCCGATGCCGGCGACGGAACATCCGTAGGAGATGGAGAACAGGATCACCGCGGCGAGCGAGCGGACCTTCCTGGGGTCGTCCGACGTCAGCGTCACGAGCAGGATCCCCACGGGCAGCATCATGGCCGCGACGGTGTGTTCGCCGATGAACGAGGCGAGCAGGCCCGAGACGATCGAGATCCCGAAACACACGCGCGTCGTCTTCGTGCCGGTCATGCGCACGATGAGCCAGGCGATGCGCTTGTCCAGACGCTGCCGCACCACGGCGACGGCCAGCATCAGGGACCCCATGATGAACAGTACGGAATCGTTCATCAGGCTCTTGGCGACCTCGGTCGATTCGAGGCCCATGAGAAGGACCTCGCCGATGATGATGAGCAGCGCGACACCCGGCAGGGGAATGGGTTCCGTGATGAACAGGATCGTCGCCACGATCGACATGGCGAGGACGATCTGGCCGGCGCGCGTCAGCCCTTCGGGAGGATCGAAGCTCAACAGCGCGAAGCCCACGAGCAACGCGATGAAGAACCACTTCTTCTCCCAGAAATAGTAGAGATTCGCGCCGAGTCTCAGGTCGAGGCGCGAGGAGATCGACTCGACGGCGGCGGGGTCCGTTGACCCGGTTTCTGAAACCATCTTCTCGGAGACCGGCAGGATGCGTGGCGTGGCGTGGTATACGCCGATTTTCGCGAGGCGTCTAACACGCATTTCTCATACCGGCGGGGGAGCGGCGTTGCGGGACCACGGTCCGCCCCCCTGTCAGGGGGGGAGGAGTATGGATAGCCCCCTTGTTCTTCCTCCCTCTGGCGCGGACGCCGCCGGATCGTCCATTATGCGGGCGCGCGGCGCGTCCGCGCCGACGGAAGGGAAAGACCGGGGATCGACCATGACTCGCGCCATCCTGCTCAACGAAAGCGACAACGTCGCCACGCTCATCGACGACGGCTCGTCCGGGGACGACTGCCTGCTCCAGGGAGAGGGGGCCGGTTCCGTGAGGCTCGGCAGGGACGTTCCGTTCGGCCACAAGGTCGCCGTCGCCGACATCGACGTCGGCGGCGAGGTGATAAAATACGGCCAGGTGATCGGTCTCGCGACGGAGGCCATCCCGACGGGGCAACACGCCCATGTCCACAACATCGAGTCGCGGCGCGGCCGCGGCGACAAGCCGGCATAGGAGCGGAGCGATGAACTTCCTCGGTTACGAACGTCCCGACGGGCAGGCGGGGGTCCGCAACTGGATCGGCGTCATCTCCGTCATGGACAACGTCAACCCGATCACGCGCGCCGTCTGCGGCGCGGTGGACGGAACCATCCCCGTCACGACGCTGTTCGTCCGCGGGCAGTTCGGCCGCGATCTCGAGATCGCCTTCGACACGCTGGCCGGCATGGGACGGAACCCCAACCTGGCGGGCGCCCTCGTCATCGGCCTCGAGGAATACAGCACCGGGCAGATCGCCGACCGCATCGCCAACACCGGCAAGCCGATCGAGACCGTGATCCTGCAACGGACCGCCGGTTCCATCGCGGCGACGGCGGAAGGAACGGAGAAGGCGGCCCGGCTGGTGGCCGAGGCCTCGCGCCTCCGGCGCAAGGAGTTTCCCGCCTCCGAGCTGACCCTGGGCGTGGAGTGCGGCGGCTCGGACACCACGTCCGGCCTCGCCTCCAATCCCGCCATCGGGCGCGCCGCCGACCGCCTCGTCGACGACGGCGGCACGGTCGTCATTTCGGAAACGTCCGAATTCCTGGGCGCCGAGGACCTGTTCGCCGAACGGGCGGTGGACGACTCCGTCAGGCGGGCGTTCCTGGACCGCGTGCTGGGACACGAGAAGGCGTCGATGGAGCGCGGCCTCGACATCCGGGGGGCCAATCCGGTCCCCGACAACATCAAGGGCGGCCTCAGCACCATCGAGGAGAAGGCGCTCGGCGCCATGTCGAAGGCCGGAACCCGGCCGCTCGTCGGCGTGCTCGACTATGGCGAATCGCCCGTCCGCAAGGGCCTGCACTTCATGGCGACGCCGGCCCCGGCCGTCGAGTCCATGACCGCCTTCGCCGCGTCGGGTTGCCAGTTGATCGCGTTCTCCACGGGCGTCGGCAACATCATCGGCAACTACGTGTCGCCCACCATCAAGGTGTCCGGCAACCCGAAGACCGTCGGGAAGATGCCGATCAACATCGATTGCGACGTCTGCTCGATCATCGAGGACGGCCGGACCATCACCGAGGTCGGCGACGAGCTCTACGGCTACGTGCTGGACGTCTCGTCGGGGACCAAGGTCGCCAGCGAGATCCTCAATCAGCGCGAAACGGCCATCAGCCGGTTCGAGCCTTCGATATAGCCACGATGGACGATGTGGAGGAGCCCGGACCGGCCGCTGCGCCGCGGGCGTTGCGCGACCCCGACGCGTGTAAACGGCGTAAAAGACTGCTGGAGGACGCCCCGCACATGCGGCCGCTGAACGAATACGTCGCCGGGCTGCGGAAGCGGCCAGGCGTCGAGGTTCCGGACTTCGACCCCCTCGACGGCGGCGTCGACGCCCGCCTCCTGTTCCTCTTCGAAAAGCCGGGGCCGATGACGGCCGTCGACGGCGCGCGAAGGGGCTCGGGCTTCATCAGCAGGGACAACGACGACCCCACGGCGGAAAACACCTTCCTGTTCATGCGGGAGGCGGGAATTCCCCGGAAGCTGACCGTCACCTGGAACGTGATCCCGTGGTGGAACGGGACCAGGACGGTGACGGCCGCCGAGCTCCGCGAGGGCGCGGAAGAAACGAGAAGACTGGCGGGGCTGTTGCCGAGGCTGCGCGCAGTCGTCTTCGTCGGCGAGAAGGCGTCTCGCGCGCGCCCGCATCTGGAAGACGCCGGCCTGGCTTTCTTCTCGTCCCGTCACCCCTCGCCGATCGTGAGAGCCGCCCGGCCCGACGAATGGCGCGCGATCCCGTCGGTCTGGGCCAAGGCGGGCGCCGCCGCCGGGTCGGGATAACCAATCGGCCGCCGGCTTCCGTCGCGTCGCTCAGTTTCCCCGGAGCGAGCGGGACAGACATGCCGGGCAATGACAGGTCTGCTCCGGGTGCTTGCGATGCACCAAGCCGTGCAACACCCCACCCTCCTCGTCGAAGCGACCAACGATCCGGTCGAAATAGCGCGTGTCGAGATGCTCGTAACGCCGCCAGACGGACCACGCCAACAGATCCGCGACCTGAATCAGACGCGACGCGGAAGAGTCCACGAAAAGCGGGACTTCGGCGAGATTCCGAAACTGCCCCCACCTTGCGCCCTGCTCGCGGAAGCGCCGCGCCAGTCGTTGCAGCGCCTCCTCGTAGCGCGACTCGTCCATGACGACCAGCCCGCGCTGCTTGTTCCCGTCTTTCGCGTATAGCCGCGACAGAAACAAATTGAAGCGATTGCAGATCTCCTCGAAAGCGTACTCGACGGGATCATTGGGCGATTCGATGTGTTTGTCCACAGCTACGGCGAACGCCTTTACGCTTCGGTGAGCGCCGCGCAGCAAGCCCAAGCCGCGCTCAATGGTGTCAAGACGCCTCTGTCGCGCCATTCCTTTCCAGGGCGCCTTCTTGCCATTCGCCATTACGCTGCCATGCAGCTCGACATCGTGGAAATCGCCGATGTCGAGAGAGGCGACGAACTCGTCGGCCTTGGAAATCAGGTGATAAATCTGGCGCTCGAATACGGCGACGCCAGCGAGGACGAAGTGGCGTTCGCTCGGGCTTCTCACGGAACCGGAACCGTCCAGGTAGAGCAAATACACGCGAAGAAGCCTTGACATGCGTGTCGCGAGAAAACGCAGCCGAGTGGGGCACCTGGCCCCAGCGGACCGTGTACCCACAGCCCTCCCGACCGCTCCTACGAATCTTAGTCGTCGTCATGCCCCATGTCAACGAAAATTCACGGCTTCTCTCCTGTCGCCAGCCCGCACTTCCCGCCCCGGCCTCAAGCCTCAACCCGCGCGCGGGAACGGGAACCGTCGCTGGACTTAACCCGCGTTGCTCATACCCGTGGAGGATCGAGGAGTGCGCGGCGTTGCGGGATCGCGCACCCCCCTCCCGACCTCCCCCCTGTCAGGGGGGAGGAGTATCAGTGGTCAGGGGGGAGAGGGGCGCCGATGGCTCTCTCCCGCCCTTCCCTTCGTTCCTCCCTCTCCCTTGCAGGGGGGAGGGTCGGGGTGGGGGGTCGCGCAAGGGGGGAGGAGCGCGACGCGTTACGCTTCCCCGCAAGTCACCTGGCGACCGTCCGGTTCCACTTCCGGGTCCATTGCCTCACGTCGAGGTCCGACCAGTCGGGCTGATACAGGTTGTCGATCTCCGACGGCTTCATCATCAGGAACGGCGCGCCGGTGGCGTCCCGCTTCAGCTTCGCCGGATCGGAGTACTTCTTCTGAACGTTCTTGTTCGGCGGCACGATGCCGTTCTTCACGTGCAGGAGCTCCTGCATCTCGTCGGAGACCAGGACGTTGATGTAGAACTCGGCCGCCTCCTTGTTCTTGCTGCCCGCCGTGACCCCCGCGAATCCGACTCCGGCGAATCCCTTTCCGTCCTTCACCGGCGGGTGAACCATGCCGACCTTGACCCCGCCGTCGTTCAGCCGCACGGCCCATCCGGCGTGGGCCACGGTGGCGTAGACGTCGCCCGCCTTGTGGAGCTGGGTGACCGTGGTGCCCGACGACCAGAACGAGTGGACGTTGAGCTGCTTGATCAGGTCGAGTCCGGGATCGATGTCGTGTTCGTCCCCTCCGGCCTCGGCGGCGAAGCCCACGATTCCGCCGTACACGGCGTTGACGTCGATGTTGGGGAACGCCACCCGGCCCTGAAGCTTGGGATGGAGCAGGTCCTTGTACCGCGTCGGGCGGGGCAGGCCGAGCTCCTCGAACTTCTCGATGTCGAAGAGGAAACCTTCCTCCGTGATCCAGTTGGCGACCTTGTACTCGTCGTAGAACGCGGGACTGAGATTCTTCAGGTTCGGAACGTTCGCCGGATCGTACTTCTGGACGAACCCGCCCCTCATGGTGTCCGGCGTCGTCTCGACGATCTCGATCACGTCCATGGGCGGCTCCTGTCCGCGCGCCGCCACCATCTTCGACAACAGGAGTTTGGGGTTGCCGGTGACCCATTCCACCTTGCCGCCCTCGGCCTCGAACTTCGGGCAGAAGACGCTGCACAGCCGGTCCTTCCAGCTTCCCCCGAAGGTGCCGACCTTGAGCGTGACCCCCTCGAACTTCCCGGCGCCGGCGGCGGCGTTCGCGCCGAGCGCCAGAACCGTCGCGATCGACAACGCGATCGCCTTCGAACCCCACAGACCGTATCTCATGACCGGACCTCCCTTTGTCGTCGCCGTCGTTGGCGCGTTTCCGGAGAACAGACTCTACCCATTGCCCCCGGAACGCAAGAGAACGTCGAGGCCGACGATTCTCTGAATGAAGTACAGAACCACGAGAGACCCCAGCAGGACGACCGTGGAGATGGCCAGCACGGCCGCGTCGAAATCGAACTCCATCCCGTGAAAGATCTCCAGAGGCAGCGTCGTGAACGACGCGCCCGCCAGGAACAGCGAGATCGGGACGTCGCCGAAGGACACCATGAAGGCGAACAGCGCGCCGGCGTAGATCCCCGGCATGATGATGGGCAGGGTGACGCGCCGGAAGGTCGTCCAGCGCCCCGCGCCGAGGCTCAACGCCGCCTCCTCCAGACGAAGGTCGAACCGTTGCAGCGCGGCGCCGACCGAGCCCACGACGTAGGGCGTCGCCACGAAGACATGGCCCAGGGCGAGGCCGGCGAACGTCCCCTGCAACCCGAAACCCGCGGCGTTGGCGACGAAGTAGTAGGTCTGAAGGAAGGCGATCCCGATGACGATGAACGGGATCTGGAGCGGCGCCCGGAACAGCGTCGCGATCAGGGTCTTGCCCGGGAGGCCGCCGCGCACGATGCCGAGGGCCGCCGGCACCCCGAGGATCGTGCCCGCGGCGGCCGCGACCGCGGCGACGGAGACGCTCACGCCCAGCGCCTCCCACAGCCGCGGCTGGATGTTCTCGTACCAGTAGAGCGTCAACTCGCTCGGCGGGAATTGCAGGAACGCGCGGCCCGCCACCGACTTGCCGCCGTCGAACGAGGCTCCCGCGACGACGATCACCGGCGCCAGCAGGAAGAGGTACACCAGCCCCACGATCGCTCCCACCGCGAACCTCGTCGGACGGAATTTCCTGCGGCGCCTCACGCGATCACCAGCCTCGCCTTGCGGAACCGGTTCAGCAGCCAGACCGACAGGACGTTGATGAGGATGACCGAGACCAGGAGGATCGCCGACAGGGCGCCGCCCATGGCGTATTCGGTATCGAGCACGATCGCCCGCTCGATGACCACGGGCAGGGTCAGGACCTTGCCCCCGCCGAGCAGGGCCGCCGACACGAACGCCCCCATGCACAGGTTGAAGACGATCAACGCGCTCGTCGCCACGCCGGGCAGGCTCAGGGGGAACACCACGCGCGCGAACATGCGCCAGGGCGGCGCGCCGTGGATGAGGGCCGCCTCCTCCAGCGACCTCGGGATGGTCTGGATGACGCTGAAGAGCATGAGCACCATGAAGCCCAGCACGTAGTGCATGAGCCCCACCACGACGCCGTACACGTTGCCGACGATCTTCAACGGCCCGTCGATCAGCCCGAGGCCCAGCAACGCGCGGTTCAGGACTCCGTCGCTGCCGAAGATGATGATCAGCCCGAGCACCTTGATGACGATGGTCACGAACGACGACACGACGATGGCCGCGAGCATGACCATGGCCCACTGCCTGGACTGCATCCTCGCGATGACGTAGGCGACCGGATAGGCGCAGAGGAGGCCGCACGCCACGACCACCGACGACACCCTCATGTTGAGTATCAGGGCGTCGAGATAGAAGGGATCGGTGAAGGCCGTCAGGTAGTTGCCGAGGGTCGGCTCGTCGCCGATCAGGCCGATCCCCAGATCCTCGAAGAACCCCGCCCGGATGAACAGGAACTGCGTTCCGCCGAGCAGCAGGAAGCAGAACAGCATCGGCGGCAGCAGCGCGAGCGTCCAATTGGCCCTCATGCGCCCCCCGGTCCCTCGCCCTCCTGGCCGCTCGCCGCCGCCGGCCGCCGCATTATACGCCGCGCGGACCGCGGCGCCACACGCCGCCGCCCGAGGTCACGCCGGGGGCGCTTCCGAAATCTCCCGGAGGCGCCTTTCGATGCGCGCGGTCCGCTCGGCCGACGGCGCGTCGTGTCCGGAGAGGATGGCGTCGAGGACCCGGCGGCCCACGTCCGCCAGCAGCTCCCGATCGTCGACGCCGTCCCTCGGCGGCGCGTACAGCACCGTGTCGTGCGACACCGTCGGAATGGGGCCGCCGTCGGCGACGCGGCCGCCCGGAAACCTCGGATGCCGCAACTCGCCCCGAACCGCCCGCGCGAACATGCGGCGGATCATGGCCACGCCCCTGTCCGACGCGCCGAGATGCTCCAGCTTGTGGTTGGCGATCGGGCGCTGGCTCATCTGGGCCTCCCAGTCGCCCGGGTTGCGCTGGGACTCCTCGTAGCTCCGGTTGCCGGTCTGGCCGACGAAGTCGACGCTGTCGTGCCCGCAAAGGGACTCGTCGCCGAGACGCTCCGGGTCCACGACGTCGTTGAAGTGGCGCCAGCCGAAGAACCAGGTTCCGGTATCGTCCTCCGGCACGGTCCAGCGGCTCAGGCTGACGCGCCCGAAATACTTTTCGCGATGGCCGTACTCCCACAGGGCGCCGGTCTGCGCGAAGTTCGGGAACACCATCTCCGCGCTGCGCACCCAGATCATGTCGCCGAGGCGCCGCGCCGTGATGTAGTACGCCCCCTTGTCGGATTCGCGGAACTCCAGGGTCGGCATCTCGAGCCACGCCTCGTTGAAATGCTGTTCGCCCACGCGGCCGTGCAGGAACACCGCGTGCACCGGGTCGATGCCGTTCTCGTGCACCTGCAACCAGTTGCAGGGCGTGTAGGTGGAGTACGGAACGAGCCTGTTGTCCGGCAGCTCGAACACGTCGTAGACGGGGAAGTCCGGCTTCTCGTCGGGCGGCCCCATGTAGGCGAAGATCAGGCCCTTGTACTCCAGCGCCGGATAGGCGCCGTGGACGAAGCCGTCCTTCAGCCTGGAGTCGGGGGGCTCGCCCGGCGTTTCCAGAATCCGGCCGTCGACGTCGAACAGCCAGCCGTGGTAGCAGCAACGGATGCCGCGCTCGCTCGGGATGCCGTATTCGAGGGACGCGCCCCGGTGGCTGCAATGCCGGTGGAGGACGCCCACGTTGTCGGACCCGTCGCGAAAGACGACGAGGTCCTCGCCCATGACACGGACGGCGACGGGCAGATCCCGGACCCGCGACGACAAGGCGACCGGGTTCCAGTGCCGCCGGAAGTATTCGCCGAGCGGCGTATCCGGCCCGGTATGCGCCAGTTCCCAGTCGTCCTCGGGCGCGTGGCGCAGATGATAACCGCCGTAGGGCCCGCAGGATCGCCCGGCCTCGGTGCTCCGTATCGACATCTCCCCATTCCCTCTATCGGTGAACCGTCATTCCCGCCATGCCGTCATTTCCACGAAAACGGGAATCCACCCCGATCGACTTCATTATACGAGTCTCTCCATGCCGGACTACTCTTTGGAGTTTCATAAACCCGCCTATCCTGTATTTCTCATACCGGCAGGGATCGAAGAGTGCGCGGCGTTGCGGGACCGCGGTCCACCCCCCTCCCGACCTCCCCCCTGTCAGGGGGGAGGAGCGTCAACGGCCCCTCCATCGCCCTCGTTCTCCCTCCCCCTTGCAGGGGGAGGGTCGGGGTGGGGGTCGCGCCGAGGGGAAGAGAGGCGCACCGGACGTCGGGAAGCGTATGCAGGAAACAGGAACGGGACGGCGGGGTCCCGTCGGCGAGAGCGCATCGCCGCCGGGCCGCGATACGCCCTCTGGACGCGCCCCTATGGGTCGGACGAGCGACCCCGACCGGCGGCGCGCCGCGGAAGCACCGGGAGCGTGCTATACTGCCGCCCCGACGCCGGGAGCCGCAAACGACGCCGCGCGAGCCGACCATGACGACGATCACGCCGATCCGAAAGGCGCCGGAGCGGCCGGCCGAGCCCAGCGAACGGGACGCGCGGGTCGATCTCGCCGCCTGCTACCGCCTGATCGCCCACTTCGGCATGGACGACCTCGTCTATTCCCACGTCACGGCGCGCGCGCCGGGAGCGAGCGGCCAGTACCTTCTGAACCCCTACGGACTGCTCTATTCCGAGATCACGGCCTCGAACCTCGTCAAGGTCGACGAGGACGGCAACCCCGTCGAGCCGACCGACCACCCGGTCAATCGGCCGGGGTTCGTCGTCATCCACGGCGCCGTCCACCGGGCCCGCCCCGACGTCGCCTGCGTGCTGCACTGCCACGCGCACGCCGCGACGGCCGTGTCGTGCCTCGAGGAAGGCCTCCTGCCCCTCACGCAGGGCGCGCTCCAGTTCCACGGCCGGGTCGCCTACCACGTCTACGAGAGCATGGCCTTCGACGACGACCAGAGCGCCCGGCTGGTCGCGGATCTCGGCGACAAACGGGTGATGTTGATGCGCAATCACGGCCTGCTGACGGCGGGCCGGACCGTGGCCGAAGCGTTCTCGCTGGCCTACTTCCTCGAGGAAGCCTGCCGTATCCAGCTGGAGGTCATGCAATCGGGCGGGCGGGCGATCCCGTTGCCGGACGAGGTCGGGCGGCGGGTCGCCGAGCAGTACGAGACGCAGGTCGTGCCGCCCGAGGAACGGGAATGGCCCGCCCTCCTCCGCCTGCTCGACCGCATCGATCCGGGCTTCCGCGACTGAGGGGCGCGGCCGCTCGGGGACTATCCGCGTTCGCGGGATGCGTGGTAGAATGCCGGCGTCATGCGCGGCAAACGAAATTTCGCCCATTTCATGCCCGGCCATGCCGCGCCCGTTTCGAACGCGGATACGGACAAGCGGGAAAAGAAGCGACGGGAGCGGGGGGAAAGGGACATGGCGGAAACGAAAGAAAACTGGAAACAGGCCAGCTTCTGGATCACGCCAGGTCTGATGATCGCATTGGCGACCCTCGCTTACACGGCGCTGGATGACGTGAGGGACGACCTGCACACGGCGCTGGACGGCGTGAGGGACGACCTGAGCGCGCAGATACGCCAGACGGAAGCGAGACTGGACAAGAAAATCGATTCCCTGAAAGAGGACGTCGACAGGAATACGGACGAGATCAAGCGCCTGAGAACGCAGGTGGACCGCATCCTGGGCCACCTGATGGGACCGGCGGACAGGGATGGATGAAGAGCGCCTGCTTGTCCGCAAGATCCGTCCAGTGACGGGAGCGCCACAGGGTCCGTTCACGCTCCTCCCCCCTGGCGCGACCCCCACCCCGACCCTCCCCCTGCCAGGGGGAGGGAGAACGAAGGGGACGGAGGTTTCCATTCATGCTCCTCCCCCCTGCCAGGGGGGAGGTCGGGAGGGGGGCGGGTCGCGGTCCCGCAACGCCGCGCAATCCTCGATCCCTGCCGGTATGAGAAATGCGGGTCAGGAACGCGGATCCGGACAAGCGGGAAAAGAAGCGACGGGAGCGGGGGGAAAGGGACATGGCGGAAACGAAAGAAAACTGGAAACAGGCCAGCTTCTGGATCACGCCAGGTCTGATAGTCGGATTGGCGACTCTGATAATCGCATTGGCGAACTTGTTCTACACGGCGCTGGACGGCGTGAGGGACGA
Source organism: Alphaproteobacteria bacterium (assembly GCA_965242505.1). Classification (GTDB taxonomy): domain Bacteria; phylum Pseudomonadota; class Alphaproteobacteria; order UBA2966; family UBA2966; genus UBA2966. The sequence continues at coordinate 435,004 of OZ251449.1, read as the reverse complement.
CCTGAGCGCGCAGATACGCCAGACGGAAGCGAGACTGGACAAGAAAATCGATTCCAAAATCGATTCCCTGAAAGAGGACGTCGTCAGGAATACGGACAAGATCGACCGCCTGGAAACGAAGGTGGACCACATCTCGGGCCAGCTGAGCATCCTGGTCCGCCACCTGATGGGACCGGCGGACAGGGATGGATGAAGAGCGCCTGCTTGTCCGCAAGATCCGTCCAGTGACGGGAGCGCCATAGGGTCCGTTCGCGCCCCTCCCCCCTTGGCGCGACCCCCACCCCCACCCTCCCCCTGCCAGGGGGAGGGAGAAGAAGGGGGAGCAGGCGGCAGGCGGGCGTTACGAGGCCAGCAGTTCCTTCAGCGACTCGTCGATGAACCTGGTGTCGGCGCCGGTGGGGTCCTTGCCGCCGCCCGCATAGTGCCCCCACAGCGACGGGATGGGACGGAACTCGGCGTTCGGGATGTGCGCGGCCTCGTACTCGCCGTCCTCCGGCGGGAAGTACATGTCGGTCCGGCCCGGCATCACGCAGGTCCTGGCGGCGATGGCGCCGAGCGCCTTCTCGAAGTCGCCGCCGAAGGCGTCGTTGGCGGAGATGTCCGCCTGCTGCCAGGTGTCGATCATGGCCAGGAGGTCGTTCGGCTCCCGTCGCAGGAACAGGCCCTCCCAATAGGCGATGAGGAAGTCGTCGAGAGAGGAGTAGCCGAGCGACCTGTACATCTCCTCGCGGTACCACGTCTGGCAGAGGGCCCAGCCCGCCCAGACGCGGCCCATGGCGCGCAAGCCGGTCAGCGGCGGCTTCTCGTACCAGCCGTTCCTGAACTCCGCGTCCGCCGTCAGCGCCGCCTTCACCCCTTCGAGGAAGACGAAGTTGTGCCTGGCGCAGCGGGCGGCGCCCGCGAGCGGCGCCAGCCGTTCCACCACGTCGGGGAAGAGGCAGGCCCACTGATAGGCTTGCAGGGCGCCCATCGACCAGCCGACGGCGAGCGCGACCTTCTTCACGCCGAGGACTTCCGTCGCCAGCCGATGCTGCTGGATCACGTTGTCGTAGACGGTCACGCGCGGAAACCTGGGGCCGTTGAACGGCGCCGGCGTGTTCGAGGGCGACGAGGACGCCCCGTTGCCGAACTTGTTGGGCGCGACGATGAAGTACTTCGACGGATCGAGCGCCATCCCCTCGCCGATCAGGAACTCGTTGTCGACGTGCGTGCCGCCGTACCGCGTCGGATAGACGATCGCGTTGGTCCCCTCGGCGTTCAGGACGCCGTAGGTCTTGTACGCGAGCCGGGCGTTCCGCAACGTGATGCCGTTTTGCAGGACGACGTCGCCCGCCTCGAAGACCTCGTGATCGCTCATCGGAAAGCCTCCCGCCGCGCCGGCGCTAGAAAAACCGCAGGTATTCCCGGACCTCCCACTCGGTGATGTGCTGGTGGAAGCGGTCCCACTCGTCATGCTTGTAGCGGCTGTAGCAGCCGTGCATGGTCGGCCCCAGGATCTTCTTCGCCAGCGGGTCCCGGTCGAACGCCTCGACCGCGTGCTTCAACGTCGCGGGCAGCGGCCGGATGCCGTACTCCTCCCACCTCTCCTCCGGCACGTCGTACAGCGTCTCGTTGGTGGGCGGTCCGGGCGGCCGCGCTCCGGACTCCATGCCCTCCAGCGCGCACGCGGCGGTCATCGCCAGGCCGAAGTAGAAGTTCATGGCCATGTCGCAGGCCCGGTTCTCGATCGCCCGGCGGTTCTGCGGCATCCTCAGCATGGCCGAACGGTTGTTCACGCCGTAGGACACATGCGTCGGCGCCCAGGTCAGCACGCCGCCCTCGAAGCCCCGGGCGGTTCCGACGAACCCCTTGTAGGACGTGACCGTCGGGCAGGTCATCGCCGTCAGCGACTCGCCGTGCCCCATGATGCCGGCGACGGCGTTCCAGACGACGTCCTTCCACGGTCCGTCCCGCTCGCCGAACAGGTTGACGCCCGGCGCGTCGGCGTTCTGGGCGCTGAAATTGACGTGCGCGGCGTTGCGCCAATCGCCCTGGGTCGGCTTGGCCATGAAGGTGACGAACATGCCATGCCTCTTGGCGACTTCCTTCAGGATGACGCGCAACAGCGTCAGGCGGTCGGCGGTCGCGACGAGGTCGGCGTAGCCGAAGTCCAGCTCGAACTGGGAATAGGCGCCCTCGGCGACCGTGTCGTGCAGATCCCAGTCGAGCTCGACGAGGATGTCGATGAGCTCGCGCATGTACGGCAGCGAATCGATCGACGCCTCGGCGTCGTAGCCCCAGGCCTGGCGCGCGGGGCGGACGCCGCCCGTCGAGGGATGGGGATCGTTGTCGAACGCCTTCACCGGCTGCCCGAACTCGTCGTATCTCATGACGATGAATTCCGGCTCGACTCCGGCCACGAACCGATAGCCGGCGTCGGCCGCCGCCTGGACCTGGCGCTTCAGGGCGAGGCGCGGGCAGACGTCGTAGGGCTCGCCCTCGAGGTAGAGGTCGGCGAACATCCAGGCGCAGGACCTGTCCCAAGGGCAGACGACGACGCTGTCGAGATCGGGAATGGGGATCTGGTCGGGGTCGGCCGGACCCCGCTCCGGAACCATGGAGACCGAATGGACGGCGAACTGCGGCCCCCGGCCCTCGCACCACGCCCCCAGCTCGCTCAGGGGCGTCGGCTTGGTCTTGGGCTGCCCGAGCAGATCGATCCAGTTGACCAGCAGATACTTGACGCCCTTCGATTCGAGCTCCCTGCGCAGTTCCTCGACCCGCCCGGGGTCGGGGACCGCCTCTTCCATCGAGGCCGGATAAATCCTGTCCGCCATGACCTTCCCGTCGCTTCCTCTCCGCGCTCGCCGCCGATGGTTCCGCCCCCGAGACGAGCGGCGACACCATACGGCGGCGGGCGCGAGGCGCCAAGGGTCTTGCCGGGCGTCGATGGTTCCCGCCCTTCCCTGTTTATTTCTCCCTCTCCCTTATCTTCTTCTCCCTCCCCCTGGCAGGGGGAGGGTCGGCGGCGGGGGGAGAGGCGCGTCCATCCGGACCCCCCTCCCGACCTCCCCCCTGTCAGGGGGGAGGAGTGTCAATGGTCGGGGGGAGGGAGAAGAAGGGGGAGGGTCGGGGTGGGGGTCGCGGCCAGGGAGGGGGGTGGGTCGCGGTCCCGCGACGGCGCGCTTCGGAGATGGGCGGCGGCTCGAAATTAGGGTCAACCCGGAATTGACCCCCCCCCCCCGCTGGATACAATGAACATGCGCGGAAGGAGTCGCGGCTCCGTGGCCGGTCGGGCGCGGCCGGGCCGCCGTGACGCGCCGAATCCCTCGACTCGTCGTCGAAATCAGGAACCCGGAGGAGTTTTCGCCATGAACACAGCAAAGACGGCGCGCCTCGGCCTCGTCGGGGGCCTCGCCCTGCTGGCGGCGGCGTTGCTCCTCGCGCCGGGGGACGCGCGGGCGATACAGGAATGCGGGGCCGCGAGCCTTAACGCCGTCGTCACCTGCTCGGGCGCGTCGTATCCCGACGGCATCTTCTACGGGGGAGCGGACACGGGCCGGTGGCTGCAGGGCAACAACCGTATCAACGTCCCGGGCAGCGCCGGCGCGACGACCACGATCACGGCCACGACCGATGGCACGAGCACGCAGTCGGTCGGCGTCTACGCGCGCGGCGGCACGGGCTCGAACGACTGGGCCCATATCATCATCGGGGGCGAGACGGACGGGACCCCCCACGTCGTGAACATCGTCCAGGGGACGAGCACGAACACCGACACCGACCGGAACAACGGCGTGTACTTCCGGACGGACGTACAGAGCGTCAACAATTCGGCGGCGACGACGATAGAACTGAGGAGCGGGGTGACCATCGGCTCGGCGGCCGCCCCGATGAAGCAGAACGGCCTCTGGGCGGTGCTGGGCGGCTCCGGAGGCCGAGGCTCCGGCCCGGCCACCATCACCAGCGCGGCGCCGATCTTCGCCGCCAAGAGAGGCATTCTGTTCGCGAGGAACGTCTCGAACATCACCGGGGCGACGACGATCACGAACAGCGGCGACATCAGCTCGGGGGAGGAGGGCATCTACCTGTGGTACAGCCGGGTCGTCGCGCCCTGGGTGAGCGCCCCCCTGTCCACCCTGAACACCTTCACCGGCGGCGCGACGATCACCAACACGGGCGACATCGCGGTGTCGGGCGCGGACAAATACGGCATCGTCATGAACTACCGGGGCATCGGCGCCGCCGAGGTCGACAACGAGGGCGACATCGACGCGCCGCTGGGGTCGGGCATTCATCTCGTCCACGCCAACGGCGACTCCAGGCTGACGAACAACGGCGCCGCCACGCTGACGAACCGCGGCGCCGTCAGCGCGGCCACCCTCGGCCTCCGGCTCGAAAAGCACAGCGGCGCCGGCGCGACGACCCTCACCAACAGCGGCGACGTGACGGTGACGGCCGACGCGGCGGCGGGCGCGGGGCACGCCATCTGGCTGACGGAGAACGGCAGCGGCGCCGTGACGATCACCAACAGCGGCGATCTCAGCTCGAAGAACCACGCCCTCTACGCCGTCATGGGCGCGGCGAAGACGGCCGCCCTCGCGCTCACGAACTCCGGCGCCGTCGCGTCGGAGGACGGGGACGGCATCCGGCTCGAGCGGGGCGCCGAGGGCGACGTCACGTTCGCGAACGGCGGCACGTCCACGACCAGCGGCGACGTCTCGGGGCGGTGGCACGGCATCTACGTCGGCAAGGCGGCGCGGATCGACTTCGACCAGACGGCGGGGACGATTTCGGGCCGCACGGGCGTCTACGCCGAGGTCACGCGCGAAAACGCCATGGGCGATACGCGCAGCGAGGACGCCGACGGGAATCACGTTCCCGCGATCGACGTCGACTGGACGGGAGGAAGCATCGCGCGCGGGACGGCGGCGAACGACAACGGCCGTTTCCGGGCGGCGACCGCCGCGCAAGCGCTCTCCTTCGATCAGGAGGCGGCGGCAGTGAAAGCCGTCGAGGGGACGCTCCACTACGGCGGACCGGCGGGCATCGAGGCGCACGCCCTGTCCTGGCGCAACGTGGCGGCGCAGGTGGCCAAGGGCGACGACCCGGGCGCGATCGCGGACAACGCGGCGCAGATGAATCTGCTGTCGACGACGCATGCCGATTCGCGGAGGGCGGCCATCCTGGCGCAGTTCAGGGCGGCGCTCGGAAACGCGGACCTCGCGGTCGCGGCGCCGGTCATCACCGCCATCGGGACCACCGCCACGACCGCCGTGTCCCAACTGACCGACACGCAGATCGTGGCGTATCTCCAAACGAACGACGGGGCCACCAGAACCCTGCTGCGGAACGTCCTAGCGCAGGGCCTCTCGGACAAGGAGAAGGCGGTGCTGCGGGCGGTGGCGACGGGCGACGCCACGGCCCTCACCATCGCGCTCGACGACGCGGACGCGGGCTTCCCCAACGACTACAAGGCGGCGGTGCAGGCTCTGCTGGGCCGCCACAACCTGGACGACGTCCGCATCGCCATGACGGCCGGCTCCATCGACTCGCGCGGGGACGGCATCCGCGCCTACTACGCGACGCCCCACGACAGCAACGGCGGCATCAGCGTCACCATCGCCGCGGGCGTGACCGTCACCGGCAGCGCGGCGGGCGTCCACGTCGCCAACGCGGGGACGGGCCTGATGGTGGCCAGGAAGCACACCCACGGCTACGCCATGGGCGATACCGCCGACGAGCTCGTGGCGGCGATGCACGGCGAGGGCGCGGATGCGGTTGCGCTGCGCAACCAGCTCGTCACCGTCGCCGGCGCGGTGACCGGGGGGACGGACGCGGCGGTTCGCTTCTCGGGCGGCGGCGCGGTCATCGTCATGGAGGGGGGCGGCGTTCATGCCGGTTCCTCGGGCGTGGGCATTCTGTCGGACGGCCCGGCGCTCGTGTACGTCGACGGCGAGGTGAAGGGCGGCGCGGGCGGCGCCGCGGCGGTGCATCTGAGCGGCGGCGGCAGCGTCACGGTGGGTCCGAACGGGCGCGTGCAGGCCAACGGCGCCGAACGCGCCATCCGGAGCGACAACGATGCGGCGATCATGCTGACCCTGGTCATCGACCGTCTGGTCCCGTACCGGGACGACGTGAACGCTCAGGTGGACGGCTCCATCGAGGGCGTCGCCGAAGTCCTTCTCCGCGAGGACCGGGACGGCGTACCCACCGGTTACTCCTATACGCTGGGGGTCACCGCCGACGGCATGATGGACACCACCAAGCTCCCCTCGCGGCCGGCGCCGCTCGACGACTGCGCGGCGGACGGACGCTGCGTCATCGACGAAGGGGAGACGATTTCGGACCGCCGCACGGGCGTCTACGCCGCGGTCCCGCGCGCCAGCGCGGAGGGCGAGACGCGCGTGGCGGCGGACCAGCCGCTGATCGACGTCACCTGGACGGGGACCTTCTCGCACGGGGAGGGGTCCAACGACCGGGGCCGCTTCGCGGCGGAGAGCGCCGCGCAAGCGCTCGCCTTCGACCGGGAGGCGTCGGCCGGGAAGGCCGTCGCGGAGTCCATCCGCTGGGACGCGCCGGCGGGGATCGAGGCGCACGCCCTGTCCTGGCGCGACGTGGCGGCGCAGGTGGCGAAGGGCGACGATCCGGGCGAGATCGCGGACGCCGCAGCGCAGACGGCGCTCGTGCCGACGGGCGCCGTGGCCACCGGCGACGACGCCAACCCCTACGTCGCGGCGTTCAGGGCGGCGCTCGAGAACGACGAGATCGCGGTCGCGGCGGCGGTCCTGGAGGCCATCAAGACGGGCGCGACCAGCCCGGACGGCGTGATGGACGCGGACGTCGTGGCGTACCTCCGGACGGACGACGCGGTCACGAGAGTCCTGCTGCGCGACGTGCTGGCGCAGAGCCTCTCGGACGAGGAGAAGGCGGTATTGGCGGCGGTGGCGACGGGCGACGACGCCGGCCTCACCACCGCGCTCGACGACGCGGACGCGGGCTTCTCCGACGACTACAAGACAGCGGTGCGGGCGCTGCTGGAGCGCCGCAACGTGGGCGACGTCCGCGTGAACATGACGGCCGGCTCCATCGACTCGCGCGGCGACGGCATCCGCGCCTACTACGCGACGCCCCACGCCGACAACGGCGGCATCAGCGTCACCGTGGCCGAAGGCGCGAGCGTGACCGGCGCCATGGCCGGCGTCTACGTCGCCAACGCGGGGCCGGGCCTGAGGCTGGAAAGGAAGTACACGCCCGGCTTCGCCGAAGACGATGATCCCGACGAGCTCGTGGCGGTGACGCGCGGCGAGGGCGCGGATGAGGTTCCCCTGCTCGACCAGCTCGTCACCGTTCACGGCATGGTGACCGGGGGGACGGACGCGGCGGTTCACCTCTCGGGCGGCGGCGCCGTCGTCGTCGAGACGGGGGGCAAGGTGTATGCCGGTTCCTCCGGCGTCGCGATCAAGGTGAACGATCCGGGTCCGGCGCTCATATACATCGACGGCGAGGTGCGGGGCGGCGTGGGCGGCCCCGCGGCGGTGCATCTCACCGGCGGCGGCGACGTCATCGTGGGCCCGAAGGGGAAGGCGCAGGCCAACGGCGCCGCCCGCGTCATCCGGAGCGACGACGATGCGGCGGCCACGCTGACCCTGGTCACCGCCAGCATGTACCTGGAGGACGCCGTTGCGGCGAACACGCGGGTGGAAGGCTCCATCGCGGGCATCGAAAACGTCCGTTACCGCGAGGACGCTCCGAACGGCGTGCCCACCGGTTACGCCGAGGAGCTGCCGATCGTCGACGGCAACCTGCCGGGCGAGGACGCCCTCCGCGAGGAGTTTGAGCCGCGGCCGAAGCCAGAGATGGAACCGACTCCGCCCCCGAGAAACGGCAATCAGGGGATGGGATTCTCCTGCCGGATGGTGGAGGAGGAAGGAGACCGCCGCTGCCGGTTGTACGAGGCGTTGCCTTCGATGCTGCTGGCGATGAACGGCCTCCCGTCCTGGGCGGAGCGGGCGTCGGCGGCGCGCGACGGCAACGGCGCCTGGGCGCGCGTGGAGGCCGCGCGGGGCAAGTGGCGGGCGAGGAAGGCGACGACGACCGGGAGGCTCGCCTACGACCACAGCCGGGGCGCGGGACAGGCGGGCGTCGACTTCGTCATGGGCGAGAGCGGCCGGGGAGGCGCGTCGGCGCACGCGATCGGGGGTTCCGCAGAGATGTCCGGCGTGGGCGAGGTCGACCTGAAGGGATGGGGGGCGGGGGTTTCCGCCACCTGGCTGGACGGAGGCGTCTACGTCGACGCGCAGGCGGCGGCGACGGTGTACGACGTCGACGTGAAGTCGCACACGCACGGCAGGATGTCGACGAAGAGCGTCCACGGCGTAGGGTATGCGCTGGGCGTGGACGTGGGCGCCCGGATGCCGGTGGGAGAGGCGTTCGTGACGCCGCGCGCGGGCCTGGCGTGGTCGAGGGTCGACCTGGCGGACTTCACGGACATGGAGACAGGAACCGATCGCCCCGATCTGCGGGCGCGGGTGTCGGTGGCGGACGCGGACAGCGTGAAGGGCCGCCTGGGGATGATGCTGGAAGCGGAGGCGGGTCCGGGCCGCCTGTTCGGCTCGTTCGACGTGGAGGGAGAGATTTCGGACGAGACGGAGACGCGGGTCGGCGGGGAGACGCTGAAGGCGAAGGTCCGTCCGATGACGGCGCATCTGGGTCTCGGCGGGGTGTTCGACGTGGACGAGAACGTCCGGTTGAAGGCGACGGCGGGCTACCGGACGAGCGGCAGCGGCGGCGCGAGTGGATACGGCGGGCTGGAGTTGCAGATGCGGTTCTAGGGCCGCGCCCGCCCCCCTCTTCTCTCTTTCCCGTCCCCCCTCTTCTTCTCCCTCCCCCTGCCCATTCACACTCCTCCCCCCTGACAGGGGGGAGGTCGGGAGGGGGGTCTGCATGAACATGCGCCGCCGGCGCGACCCCCACCCCGACTCTCCCCCTGCCAGGGGGAGGGAGAAGAAGGGGAAGGGGGGAGGAGTATGGGTGGTCAAGTGGGAGGGTCGGGGTGGGGGTCGCGGTGGGGGAGAAGTGATAATGTCTTCCTCCCGTCCCTCGCTCTCCCTCCCCCTTGCAGGAGGAGGAGCGGGGATCGCGCGCGTCCGCGGGATACGAGATAGCGAACAATGCTGGACTCACTTCGCAAACAGACGGGTTCCTGGATCGTCAAGGCGTTCCTCGGAGTGCTCATCCTGAGTTTCGCCGTATGGGGAATCGGCGACATCTTTCGCGGACCGTCCGACGTGACGGTGGCCACGGTGGGCGACGTCGAGATAACGCAGTCCCAATTCGGCGATGCCTACCGCCGGGAGCTGGATCGGCTGAACCGGCGCATGGGGCGGCAACTCGACGCCGACCAGGCCCGTCAGCTGGGCGTCGGGAACCTCACGCTTCAGCGCATGATCAACAGGGCGCTGTTCGATCAGGTGGCGGCGGGCTACGGACTGACGGTATCGGACGGGGACCTCGCGGCGGACATCCGTTCCGACCCGGCGTTCCAGAGCGGCCTGGGGCGGTTCGATCCGCTGTATTACCGCGACGTGCTCCGCCAGTTGGGGTACACGCGCGAATACTTCGAGGACGTGCGCCGCGCGGACATGCGGCGCAGCCAGCTGATGAACAGCATCTCCCTGGGAGCGGAGACGCCCGAACCCGTCGTCGACGCGATCTTCCGTTACAGAACCGAACGGCGCGTCGCCGACGTGGCCGTCGTTCCCGCCTCGTCCGTCCCGGAACCGCCGGCGCCCGACGGCGCCGCGCTGGAGCGGTACTACGAGGACTTCCGGCAACGCTACACGGCGCCGGAATACCGGGCGCTCACGTACGTCGCGCTGAGCCCCGAGCAACTGCTCGACGAAGTGACGGTGACGGAAACCGAGATCGCGGACGAGTACGAGGCGCGCCTCGACGAGTTCGTCGAACCCGAACGGCGGGACCTGTCCCAGATCGTCCTCGACGACGAGACCGCGGCGAGGGACGCGCTGGAACGGCTCAAGCAGGGCGAGGCTCTCGCGGACGTCGCCCGGGACGCGGCGGGACTGGAACCGGAAGACACGGCGCTCGGCGCGCTGACGATCGAGGATCTCCCGCTGCCGCCGGAAACCGCGGAGACGGTGTTCGCGGCCGCCGAGGGACAGTATCCGGACCCCCAGCGAAGCGACTTCGGATGGCACGTCTATCGGGTCAACGAGGTCATCCCGAGCAAGACGACGACGCTGGAGGAAGCCGGGGAAGAGCTGCGGCGGGAGCTCGCCTTGCGGCGAGCCGCCGACAGCCTGTTCGAGCTCGCCAACAGGCTGGAGGACGAGCTGGCCGGCGGCGCAACCCTGGAGGAAAGCGCGGGCCGCCTCGACCTGAACGCCGGAAACGTCCCGCGGATCGACGCCGACGGGCGGGCGCCGGACGGCGCGAACGTCGAAACCGCGCCGGCCTATCCCGAGTTTCTGCCGACCGCGTTCGCCACTCCGAACGGCGACGAGTCGGCGCTGACGGAAAGCGCCGACGGCGGCTACTTCATCGTTCGCGTGGACGACGTCGAACCGGCGGCGCCGAGGCCGTTCACCTCCATCCGCGACCGGGTGGCCGCCGACTGGAAGGAAACCGAACGCGCCCGACTCGCCCGCGAGCGGGCGGGCGGCATCGCCGGGCGCATACGCCAGGGCGAAAGCCTGGAGTCGCTGGCCGCGGCCGAGGGCCTGGAGGTTCGCCCGACGGAGGCGCTGACCCGCCATGGCGCGGGGCCCGGCTCCGGCGTGTCGGGGGAACTGCTGGCGAAGCTCTTCGCCCTGACCGACGTCGGCGGCGTCGCCGAGGGACCGGCCGCGGAAGGCTCCGGCCACGCGGTCGCGGTGCTGCGGCGCATCGACCGGACGGGCGGCGACGCGGACGACCGGTCCGAACGCGACGAGCTGCGGCGCGCTCTCGACGAGGCGCTCGCCGACGACGTTCTGGCGCAATACAGGGTGGCGCTGAACCGGGAGTACGACGTCGAGGTGAACCAACGGGCCATCGACAGCCTGTTCTAGGCGCTCTGGAGAAGAAGAGTCATTGAAGAGCCTGGAGTGGATGCCGCACAGCGCCCCCGGAGATGCCGATCCGTGCGATCATGACGCGCGTACTCCCGTAAGGAAGCGTTCGATGGCAGGACGGTATCGGTGACTGCGGCGATCCGTTCGTCATGCAAGATTCGTACAGGACGAGACATCAGGGAGACGGATCCACGATGAACACCGTCGGAGCATACAAGGATTTTATGACACGCCTCAAACTTTTGATCAGGAAACAACCCGAAGTCATTGTGACGACACTCGGCAATATCTTCACGATGCGACTCGTTGGCAACAAAACACATGGCGATCTTGCGGAAATAGCGATCTCCGAATTCATCAATCAGTATATGTATGATTTTTACTCCATTCATGTGGGAAAGGATTTGTATCGATCCAAATCTCAGGAAGAGGACATCACGGTTGTTAATGAAATCACCAAGGAAGAATTTCCAATTAGCCTGAAGGCATACGGTGACGGACCTCTACAGCTATCTATAGATAGAAATTATTCCATGTTTCCTCGCCTTCAGGAAGAAGGCAAGGCCATTGTTGGAAACAGTCGCGTCAGGGCGGTTCTTGATGATCCCGCCTTTTCCGATTTCGGGAACATCAACGTGCTGCCATTGATTTACGATGAGGAATCCCGGCGCTGCAATATCATGGTGTTTGACTACGCATATGCGCGCAACGCAACTGCGCGGATTGTCCTGGAGAGATCAGGAAGAGGAAGAAAACATCCAGTTTATAGATTCTACAGCTCTGAAGATGACTATATTTGTGAAGTGCGTTATGGCGACGCTGCCGCCGATGCGCTTCAACGGGGACTATGGACACATACCAGGAATGGCCTCAAATTCTTTGATAGCATTACTGACGGTTGGATCGATTACTCCCATAATCTCACCTTGGTTCAACTCTTTTCTCACGCTCTCGTTTCATCCGAGCGGGGCCATGTCACAGCACTTGAGAAAATCAAGGAAGACATCGCTCTACTGAAACAACGCGCGAGACTCTCGTAATGGTCAATCTGTCAATCTTCGACGATATCGTTGTCGATACACCAACCACGGAAGGGATCAAGTATATTGGCTCCAAGCTCAAAATACTACCATATATTCTCAATCTGGCGCGACGAACGGGGGCCGAGAGTATTCTTGATGGTTTCTCCGGATCAACCCGAGTGTCTCAAGCCTTTTCCAAGTCAGGATATCGAGTCGTCTGTAATGACGTTTCTGTTTGGTCAGAGATTTTTGGCATCTGTTACCTGCTGAATCGGAAACCGAAAGACGACTATTCCAGACTAATTCAAGGTTTGAACAACGTTTCGCCGAGGGATGGCTGGTTTACCGAACACTATGGAGGGGAAGAGAATGACGGAACGGCCGTCCAGCGTGACGGTCTCAAGAAGCCTTGGCAAATTCACAATACCCGAAAATTGGATGGGATTCGCGAGGAGATTGACAATCTCTGTCTGTCTCCGGTCGAAAAATCCGTTGCTCTGACGAGTCTGATTCTGGGATTGGATCGCGTAGACAACACCCTTGGTCATTTTACCTCATACCTTAAAAACTGGTCCCCACGATCATTCAATGAATTGCACCTTGAAATTCCTGAACTGTTCATCTCTGAATTTCACAACGAAGTTCTTCGTGAAAACATATTCAATGTCACTGATCGTAACGTCGACCTCGCATACTTTGACCCGCCATACGGTTCGAACAATCAGAAAATGCCTCCCTCACGAGTTCGTTATGCCGCATACTACCACTTGTGGACTACCATTTGCCTGAACGATTCACCGGAGTTGTTCGGCAAGGCCATGCGCAGAAAAGACACATCTGACGCCATAGCCGGATCCGAGTTCGAGGAATTCAAGAAAAATCCTCACTCAGGGCGCTTTCTGGCAGTCGAAGCGATCGAACGGCTGATCCAGTCCACTACGGCCCGATGGGTGATTCTATCATACAGTTCGGGCGGTCGAGCCACTGCGACGGAAATGAATGATATTCTTTCCGTAAATGGTAATGTTGTCGACGTTATCGAATTGGATTACAAGCGCAACGTCATGGCGGAGATGAAGTGGACCAACGAATGGATTCACGATATAGAGATTCCCAATCGAGAGTTCCTTTTTTTGATTGATAGAAAATGAGCTCCATAACGATGGAAACACTGGACGACTACGGGGCATGGTCAAGGCTCCTCGCATGAGATCGGGTCGTCAATATATCAGGGACGAAGCGCCAAGCATGACGATCTCCCCGACACTCGACGCGTTCCAGGCCGTCTACGACGCGGGCGGAAGCCAGGTCGTCTGGACCGACCTGGTCGCCGACCTCGAAACTCCCGTATCGGCCATGCTGAAGCTCGCCGACGGCGCCCCCAACAGTTTCCTGCTCGAGTCGGTGGAGGGCGGCGACGTGAGGGGCAGGTACTCGATCATCGGCATGAACCCGGATCTCGTCTGGCGCTGCCACGGCGACCGGGCGGAGATCAATCGGAACGCCCTGATCGACCCGGACGCGTTCGAGACGTGCGAGGCGGGATCCCTCGACGCCCTGCGGCGGCTGATCGACGAATCGCGCATCGACCTGCCGGAGGAACTCCCGCCGATGGCCGCCGGCCTCGTCGGCTACATGGCCTACGACACGGTCCGCCTGATGGAACGGCTGCCGGAGCCGAACCCCGACGTCCTCGGGATTCCCGACGGCGTCTTCGTCCGCCCGACGGTCATGGCGATCTTCGATTCGGTCAAGGACGTCGTCACGTTCGTCACGCCGGCCCGCCCGACCCCGGGCGTGGACGCCGCCCGCGCCTGGCGGTCCGCCGTCGACACGCTGTCCGAGGCGACGTCGGGCCTGGAGAAAAGCCTCCCACACGCCCGCGGTCCGCGCGAGCCGGCCATCGAGCTGCCGGAGCCGGTCTCGAACATGAGCCGTCGGGACTATCGCGAGATGGTCGAGAGGGCCAAGGCGTACATCGCCGCAGGAGACGTCTTCCAGACCGTGTTGTCCCAGCGCTTCAGCCTGCCCTTCGCGCTGCCGCCGTTCGCGCTCTACCGGGCGCTGCGCCGCACCAACCCTTCCCCCTTCATGTATTTCCTGCAGCTGGACGGGTTCTCGATCGTCGGCTCGAGCCCGGAAATCCTGGTGAGGTTGCGGGACGGCGCCGTGACGGTCCGGCCGATCGCGGGGACGCGCCCGCGGGGCGCCAACCGCGAGGAAGACGAAGCGCTCGCGGCGGACCTGCTGTCGGACCCCAAGGAACTCGCGGAACACCTGATGTTGCTGGACCTCGGGCGCAACGACGTGGGGCGCGTGGCGAAAATCGGCACGGTCGGCGTGACCGAACGGATGGTCATCGAAAACTACTCCCACGTGATGCACATCGTTTCCAACGTCGAGGGCGCGATCGACGACCGGTTCGACGCCATGGACGCCCTGTGCGGCGCGTTTCCGGCGGGCACGGTGAGCGGCGCCCCGAAGGTTCGCGCCATGGAAATCATCGACGAACTCGAGTCCGAGAAGCGCGGCGTGTACGCGGGAGCGATCGGTTACTTCTCGGCGAACGGCGGCATGGACACCTGCATCGCGCTCAGGACCGCCGTGGTGATGGACGGGACGATGTACGTCCAGGCCGGCGGCGGCATCGTCGCCGACAGCGACCCGGACGCCGAATTCGAGGAGAGCTGCAACAAGGCCAAGGCCCTGATTCGCGCCGCCGAGGAAGCCGTGCGTTTCGCCGCGCAACCCGCGGCCGGCGACAGATCGGGGGACGGGGCCGGACGGGACCGGACTTGACGGCGCGGGCGGCGCTCTGTTTGTTGCGGCTCTCGGGTCGCGGAGCGGACGCGTATGCGAAACACGGTGAAACGGCGTTTTCCGCAGACGATCGGAATGCTGGGCAGCGTCTCGGTTTGATTTTCTCCGCCGAACGGGTGACATTGTAGACGGCGCCTGAAAAAGCTGGGAATGCAGCCCGCTCGTGTCCAACCCGAATCTGCAAGGAGATCACCACCATGAGCAAGACAGCAAGCGACGCCCGGCCAGCCGCCGTCCGGACGGCTCCGGCGATGACCGTCTCGGCGAGCGAGGGTGGAACCCGTCAGATGGACGAAACCGAATTCCTGCTGAGCAGCCCGGAGAATGCGCGGCGGCTTCGGAAGGCGATTGACGGCCTGGCGGCGGGTGAAAGGGTGGAACGAGAACTTATCGAATGCGATTGATCTTCTCCCCTGGTGCATGGGCGGATTATCTCGACTGGCAGGAAATCGACCGAAAGCGCCTCAAGCGCCTCAACCAGGTGATAGAAGATGCCCGCCGTTCTCCCTACGCGGGCATTGGTCATCCCGAACCGTTGAAAGGCGACCTGAAAGGCTACTGGTCAAGGCGAATCGACGGCGAGCATCGGCTCGTCTACACGGTCGAAGGGGATGCCCTGCTGATCGCGCAGTGCCGATACCACTACTGATGGAGATCAAGCCGATACACTGCCGAATGCTGGCCATCATCGACAACTACGACAGTTTCACCTACAACCTCGTCCACTTCCTGGGGGAGCTGGGCGCGGACTCGCGCGTCTTCCGCAACGATGCGGTGACGCCGCGCGACGTCCTCGCCCTCCGGCCGGACGGGATCGTCCTCTCTCCGGGGCCGCGCGACCCCGACCGCGCGGGGATCTGTCTGGAGCTCGTCGAGAAGGCCGCGGGATCGGTCCCCGTTCTCGGCGTGTGCCTGGGGCACCAGTCCATCGGCCAGGCGTTCGGCGCGCGCATCGTCCGGGCGCCCGAGATCATGCACGGAAAGCTCAGCGTCATACGGAACGTCGGCGCCGGCGTGTTCTCCGGCCTGCCCCCGGAGTTCCGGGCCACGCGCTATCACTCCCTGGCCATCGACCGCGACTCCGTGCCCGACTCCCTGCGCGTGACGGCGGAAACCGACGACGGGACGGTGATGGGCGTCGAGCACAAGGAGTTTCCGATCCACGGCGTCCAGTTCCACCCCGAGAGCATCGCGTCGGAGCACGGTCACGCCGTGCTGGCGAATTTCCTCCGGCTGACCGGAATGGACGGGATCCCGCCCGTCGCCTCTCCGGAGACCGCGCCGCCCCCTGGATGACGCGCCCATGAGCGACGCCCGACTCGACATGAAGGAGATCCTGGCCCTGGTGGCGGAAGGCGAGCGTCTGAGCGTCGACCAGACCCGTCGCGCGTTCGACGTCATGATGTCCGGCGACGCCACGCCGTCGCAGACGGGCGCGCTCCTCATGGCGCTGCGCCTGCGCGGGGAAACCGTCGAGGAACTGACCGGCGCCGTCATGACCATGCGCGAGAAGATGACGCGCATCGAATCTCCCGCGGCGGCGATCGACGTGGTCGGCACCGGAGGCGACCGCTCGGGCACGTACAACGTATCGACCGCCGCGGCCATCGTGGTCGCGGGCTGCGGCGTTCCCGTCGCCAAGCACGGAAACCGCGCGGCGTCCTCGAGGTCGGGCGCCGCGGACGTGCTGGCGGAGCTCGGGGTCGACGTCGAGTGCGACTTCTCGCTGACGAGAAAGGCCCTGTGGGAGGCGGGCATGTGCTTCATGTTCGCCCAGCGCCACCACGGCGCGATGCGCCACGTGGCCGGCGCCCGCGTCGAAATAGGCGCCCGCACGATCTTCAACATGCTGGGACCGCTCTCGAATCCGGCGGGCGTCGACAAACACCTCGTCGGCGTCTTCTCGAAGGAATGGGTGGAACCGCTCGCGCGGGTGCTCGGGAATCTCGGCTCCCGGCGCGCCTGGGTGGTCCACGGCGGCGACGGACTGGACGAGATCACCACCACCGGCCCCACCTCCGTCGCCGAACTGAAGGACGGCGAGATCCGGACGTTCGAAGTCGCGCCGGAGGACGCCGGCCTGCCGCGTTCGGACGGCGAGTCGCTGAAGGGCGGCGATGCGGCCGCCAACGCGCTGGCGATCGACGCCCTCCTCGACGGCCGTCGAAACGCCTTCCGCGACATCGTGCTGATGAACGCCGCCGGCGCGCTCGTCGTCGCGGGAGAAGCGGACGACCTCGAGGACGGCGCGGCCATGGCCGCGGACTCCATCGACGGCGGCAAGGCGCGGTCCGCGCTCGACGGCCTGATCGCCATCACCAACGAGCCGACGACGGATGGGTGACGTTCTCGACAGGATCATCGCCGACAAGCGCATTCACGTCGAGCGCCGGCGCGCCCTGGTCCCGGACGACCGGATGCTGGCGGCCGCCAGGGCGGCGCCCGCGGCGCGCGGATTCGCCGAGGCGCTCCGGCGGGCCGCGCGGGATGGCGGCCACGGCCTGATCGCCGAGATAAAGAAGGCCTCTCCGTCGAAGGGCCTGATCCGGGAAGACTTCGACCCCGCGACGCTGGCGCGCGCCTACGCCGCCGGCGGGGCGACCTGCCTCTCCGTCCTCACGGACGGGCCTTACTTCCAGGGCGCGGACGGGTTTCTCGAACAGGCGCGCGACGCCGGACGCCTTCCCGTCCTGCGCAAGGACTTCATGATCGCGCCTTACCAGATCGCGGAATCCAGAGTGCTCGGCGCCGATTGCGTCCTGTTGATCATGGCGGCGCTCGACGACGAACTGGCCGACGCGCTCGCCGCGGCGGCGCGCGAGCTGGGAATGGACGTGCTGTTCGAAGTCCACGACAGGGAAGAGATGGAACGCGCGAAAGCCCTGAATCCCGAACTGGTGGGGATCAACAACAGAAATCTCCGGACCTTCGACGTCGATCTGGCGACGACCGAGACCCTCGCCCGGCACGCGCCGAAGGACGCCATCGTCGTCAGCGAGAGCGGCCTGTTCACGCCGCAGGACCTCCGCCGCCTGAGCGCCGCCGGCGTGAACTGCTTCCTCGTGGGGGAATCGCTGATGCGGGCGGACGACGTCGCCCGGGCCACGTCGGAGTTGCTGGCGCCCGTCGCGTCCGACGCGACCGCCGCCGCCTGAGCGCCCGGAACGATGGCCGGATCGACGCATTTCGACGACCGGGGAAACGCGCGGATGGTCGACGTGACCTCCAAGGACGAGACCGAGCGCGTCGCGACGGCGGAGGCGCGGGTGCGCATGAAGCCCGAGACCCTCGCCATGATCATGGACGGGCGGGTGGGAAAGGGCGACGTGCTGGGCGTCGCGCGACTCGCCGGAATCATGGCGGCCAAGCGCGCGCCCGACCTGATCCCGCTCTGCCACCCGCTGCCGTTGACCGCCGTCGACATCGACCTGAACTGCGACCCCGAGCGAAGCGCGGTGACGATCGTCTCGACCTGCCGCACCACCTCCCGAACCGGCGTCGAAATGGAAGCCCTGACGGCGGCGTCGCTGGCCGCGCTCACGGTCTACGACATGTGCAAGTCGGTGGACCGCGCCATGACGGTGGAGTCGACGCGTCTGACGTTCAAGAGCGGCGGCAAGTCCGGCGTCTTCGAGGCGGAGTGAGCGGGCGATGATTTCCGTCGCCGAGGCGCGGCGAAGGATACTCGATCCGCTTGCGCCCACGGGCATCGAGACCGTGGGGCTGGCGGACGCCCTGGGCCGGGTTCTGGCGGCGGAGGCGCGCGCGCGCGTCACCCAGCCGCCGGTCGCCGTCTCGGCGATGGACGGCTACGCGGTGCGCGCGGACGACGTCGCCCGGACGCCGGCCACGCTGCGCCAGGTCGGGGAGGCGCCGGCGGGCGGCGCACACGAAGGCGTCGTCGGTCCGGGCGAGGCGGTCAGGATCTTCACCGGCGGTCCGGTGCCGAGCGGCGCCGACACGATCGTCATCCAGGAAAACGCCGATGCGAACGGCGAGCGGATCGTCGTCAAGACCGGCGCGCCGCCGGGGACCCATATCCGACCTGCGGGCCTCGACTTCGGCGAAGGCGACATCGGCCTGGCGCCGGGCCGAATCCTGGGCGCCAGGGACATCGCGCTGGCCGCGTCGATGAACCGTCCGTGGCTGCGCGTGCGCCGCAAGCCCCGCATCGCCGTCCTGGCGACGGGCGACGAACTCGTCATGCCGGGCGAGCCCATCGGACCCAACCAGATCGTGAGCTCCAACAACCTCGGCCTTCGCGCCTTCGTGGCGGAGTCCGGCGCCGAAGCCATCGACCTCGGCATCGCCCTCGACACCGAGGAGTCGCTCAGGACCCTCGCAGCCGGGGCGAAGGGCGCGGACATGCTCGTGACCATCGGAGGCGCGTCCGTCGGCGATCACGACCTCGTGCGGACCGTTCTCGGCGACGCGGGACTCGACGTGGACTTCTGGCGCATCGCCATGAGGCCCGGCAAGCCGCTCATGTTCGGGCGCCTGGGCGAAACGGCGATGCTCGGCCTGCCGGGAAATCCCGTGTCCGCCCTCGTGTGCGGCCTGATCTTCCTGCGTCCCGCGATCGCAAAGATGCTCGGGCTGGGCGAGACGTCGGCGCGCCGCGGCAAGGCGGAACTCGGCCGCGACGTCGCCGCGAACGACCGCCGGGAAGACTACCTGCGCGCCACCCTCGCGAGGGACGAGTCGGGCGCCCTGATCGCCACGCCCTTCGACGTCCAGGACTCGAGCATGTTGTCCCGCCTGGCCCGCGCCGACTGTCTGATCGTCCGCGCCCCGCACGCGCCCGCCGCGCCGAAGGGAACGCCGGTGGACGTCATTCCCCTGAACCCGCCGGGACCGGATTCGCCGTAGCCCGCATTTCCCGTTCCGCCTGTCCGCAGGCTCCATCCGGCGACGGAGGCGCCACCGGCTCCGTTCGCGCGCCTCTCCCCAGGCGCGACCCCCACCCCGACCCTCCCCCTGCAAGGGAGAGGGAGAACAAGAGACGGGAGGACGCCATTATCACTCCTCCCCCATAACAGGGGGGAGGTCGGGAGGGGGGTGGACCGCGGCCCCGTTCGCGCCCCTCTCCCCCAGCGCGACCCCCACCCCGACCCTCCCCCTGCAAGGGAGAGGGAGAACAAGAGACGGGAGGACGCCATTATCACTCCTCCCCCATAACAGGGGGGGAGGTCGGGAGGGGGTGGGGGGGTGGACCGCGGCCCCGTTCGCGCCCCTCTCCCCCAGCGCGACCCCCACCCCGACCCTCCCCCTGCAAGGGAGAGGGAGAACAAGAGACGGGAGGACGCCATTATCACTCCTCCCCCATAACAGGGGGGAGGTCGGGAGGGGGGGTGGACCGCGGCCCTCCCCCAGGGAGAACGAGGGGGACGGAGGAGCGTCATGGCTCCTTTCCCTCGCGCATTTTTCGACGCGGCGTTTTTTTTCGACGCGGCGCTTGATTTTCCACAGGAACCAAACTAGAACCTGTATCGAGGTTTGATTTTTGTTCCACATCTTGCGCCCCTAGGGCCGAAATCGGGGTCTGAACCAATGTTGACGAGAAAACAGCACGAACTCCTTCAGTACATCAACGACCGCCTCGCGGAGGACGGCATCTGCCCATCGTTCGACGAGATGAAGGACGCCATGGACCTCAAGTCGAAATCGGGCGTCCATCGCCTGATCACCGCCCTCGAGGAACGCGGCTTCATCCGCAGGCTGAAGCACCGCGCGCGGGCGCTCGAGGTGCTCAAGTCTCCAAGGGACACCGTCCCCAGCCCGGCGAGGACGCCGGAACCCGGCTTTTCCGCCAGCGTCATCCGGGGGAACTTCGCCGCGAAGACCGCGGAGTCCGTCGCCGCGCAGAGCATGGAAAGCATCGGCCTGCCGCTCTACGGCAGGATCGCCGCCGGCACGCCGATCGAGGCCCTGCGGGACCAGTCGAACTCGGTCGACGTGCCCGCTTCGCTGTTGGGGAACGGCGAGTACTACGCGCTGGAAGTGGCCGGGGACTCGATGGCGGACGCCGGCATCCTCGACGGCGACACCATCGTCATCGAGCGCGGCGATGCCGCGGAGAACGGCGCCATCGTGGTGGCGCTGATCGACAACGAGGAAGTCACGCTCAAACGGCTGCGCCGGAAAGGGAACTCGGTCGCCCTGGAGGCCGCCAACGAGGCCCATGAGACGCGGATATTCGGCCCCGACCGGGTCCGGGTCCAGGGCCGCCTGACCGGCCTCCTCAGGCGGTATTAGACCGCAGGGTCCGTTCGCGCTCCTTCCCCCCCGGCGCGACCCCCACCCCGACCCTCCCCCTGCAAGGGGGAGGGAGAAGAGGGGGCGGGAGGGGGCGCGAAGTATGCGAATCCCCTTTTCACACTCCTCCCCCCTGACAGGGGGGAGGAGCGCGAACGGACCCTGCGGCGCCCCCGGCCGCGACCGTTCCCTCACCGCATCTCCGGCGGTCAAGGAGACCACGGACGACGCCCCTGGCGCCGGCCGACGGCATCGACCCGCACCGCGCCACCGTCGAGGTAGACGGCATGGGCGCCGCGGCGCCACAGGTCGAAGCGATCGATGACCACCCGCGGCGCCCGGCAGGGAACCCGGACCGGCCACGAGCTCACCAGCACGTCGGCGGTCTCGCAGTCCTCCGGGTGCGCGCGAGGATCGGTGGAGAACGCGACGACCCGGCCCTTCAGCCTGAACAGGCAACCCAGCGCGTCGCAGCGGCCATCCGAAGCCGCGCGGGCGCCGGGTTTCGGCCAGGGCGCCGCTTCCGCGACCGCGAGCCGCCGAAGCCACGACTCGCGGACGAAACCGGTCCTCGTGGACGATACGGCGACCCGGTCGTCGTCCAGTCGCACGGCGAACCGGCGCCCCCGTTCGTCCACAAGGACGTCGGGAACGTCGACCAGCCAACCGGTCGACAGGGCCGCCGCCAGACCCAGAACCCCGAACAACCGCAATCTCGTCGTCCAGACGCAGAGCCAGAGACCGCCCAGGGCCGTCAACGCGAGAAACGCCGGAGGCAAGGCGGGAACGAGGTGAACGGCCCCCGGCCAGGACGCCACCGAGCGGGCGATGTCCAGAACCAGTCCGATACCCCAGAGCATGGGAGCCAGGGACAGCTCCTGCCATCCGAGCGGAACGAGGAGATAGGTGACGACGGCCCACGGCATGATCCAGAGCGCCATGACGGGAACCGCCAGAAAATTGGACGCGAGACCGAAGGTCGCGACCCGGTTGAAATGGAATGCCGCGAACGGCGCCGTCGCGAGCCCGGCGATCAAGGTGGTCAGCACGACGCCGCCCATGTAGAGGCCCACTCGCCGCCAGACGCGTCCGCGGGAGCGGAAGCCCCGGATGCGTCGCGCCATGGTCTCGTAGGCGGAGATCAACGCGACCACGGCGGCGAACGACATCTGGAAGCCGGCGGCAAGCAGGCTCTCCGGAGCGACGACCAGAATGCAGGCGGCGGCCCAGGCGACGACGAACATCGACAACGCGACCCGTTCGAACACGACGGCCAGCAGGCCGATCGCGATCATCAGGAACGCGCGCTGGGTCGGGACCGTCCCTCCCGTCATCAGGAGATAGACGAACGCGCCGGCGAGACTGAACACCGCGGCCCATTTCTTGATCGGAAACCGGAGCGCCACCGGCGCGGCCAGCGCGAGCGCGCCCCGCGCGACCGCGAACAGCAGCCCGGCGAACAGCCCCACGTGCAATCCCGAAATGGCCAGCAGGTGGGCGAGCCCCGAATCCCGCATGTCGGCGAGGCTCCTTTCGGGAATCGAACCGCGGTCTCCCGTCAACAGGGCGACCGCGACGGCGCGGCTCGCGTCCGGGGCCTCCCCGAGCACGGCCCGCCCCAACCCCATCCGAAGGGCCGATATCCGGTGTCCGACGTCGCGAAGGAAACCGGCGGGCGCCGGCGCAAGGACCCGGACCCGGCTCATGGAAAACCCGACGGCTCCGAATCCCTGGAAAAAAGCCTGCCGCCCGAAATCGAACGCCCCCGGGAGGGCGGGCCCCGGCGGAGGGTTGAGCGCCGCGCGCATCGACACGCGATCGCCGGGCCGGAAGCCGCCGGACCCCTGGACGGTCACGCGCGCCCGCTCCGGCGCGGCGCGACCGGGCCGCCCGTCGATCGCGAGGTCGTCCAGGACGACCCGGACCCCGCGGGCGCGCGTCTCCATCGAAACGACGCGGCCGGCGATCCGCGCCGAGCGTATCGGCTCCGCCAGAACGGAAGCGCCGACCCGGTGGGCGCGAAGTTGCGCCAGCGCGAAACCCGCAACCAGCAGCGCGATTCCGGCCGAAATCAGCAGGCCGCGCGGCTCCCTCCGCAAGGCCCACGCGAGGACCGCCGCGCACGGGACGCCCGCCGGGCCGAGCCAGCCGGGCGGTTCGCCCGGCAACGAGAAGTATCCGGCGATGCCGATGCCCAGAAAGACCGGCATCCAGAGGGACCATCGCTCCCGCTCCGCGATGAAGGCGTCGCGCGGGCGCCAGGCGCGGCGCGCGCGGCGCAGCGCCGCGGCGACCTCCGGAAGCCCGGCGTGAACGAAATGGGGCCGTCCGCTCCGCATCGCCGACGGGGTATGGAAAGTTCAGGCGCGGTTCCCGACGGCGCCGCGGCCATGACGCGCGACGGAACCTCCCCGTCCTCCCCGGGGATCCCTTCGTTCAACGTGGCGGTGACGCCGCTCCGTTCATCCCCCCGACGGGAGGAAGAGACGACGAAACGCGCCGCCGCTCACTGCTGATCCCGGGCGTGGACCCGCGCCTCCTGGCGCGTGTCGAACTGGCTCACGCGCACGCGCACGTCCAGTTTCTCGTCGCCGCCGCCGCGCCGGACCCCCAGCAGCGGAGCCGCTCCGTTGTAGTCCAGGCCCATCGCGACCCGCAGATAGGCGTCCGTCGCCGACATCCGGTTCGCGACGTCGAAGCTGATCCAACCGAGATCGGGCGCGAACGCTTCCGCCCAGGCGTGATTGGCGTCGTAGTCGTCGTCCGGGTTCACCCAGAGGTAGCCGCTCACGTAGCGGGCCGGGATTCCGAGATGCCGGCAGCAGGCGATGAAGACGTGGGCGTGGTCCTGGCAAACGCCCGAGCCCTCGGCGAACGCCCGGGACGCCGTCGTGCGCGCGTCCGTCACGCCGACCTCATAGGAAACCCGTTCCCTGATCGCGGCCATCAGTCCGTGCAGCCCGCCGATGACGTTCCGAACGACGGCCGCGCGGTGGCCCTCGACGAAGTCCTTCAGCGCCTCGTCGACTTCCGTGTACCCGGTCGCCCGCAAATACGCGGCGGGAGGAAACGGCTCGGGCTCCGCGGGCAGGATGCCGTGGGTGTCGCGGGTCGTCGCGTTTCCGCGCACGTTGATCCGGATCTCGCGGTGGCGGGCGGCGAGCGTCAGGACGTGCACGACGTTCCCGAAGGCGTCGGCGAACGACACCAGGGGGGCGTTGGCCCTCACCGACCAGCCCCAGACGTCCTGATGGTCATGATGCCGGGGCGTCAGGCGCAGATACTGCGCGCTGTAGAGGGCCGTCTCGCCGTAACCGTAGGTCGTATCGTGTTCGACGCGGAAATGCACGGCTACGCCTCCATCAGGAAATCGTGGGCGATCTCGGCGCCCAACGTTTCGTTGTCCCGGACGAGCTGGACCAGAAAGTCGCGCAAGCCCCGGCGAAAGATGTCGTCGATGCGTCCGTATTTCAGGCGCGCGTAGATCTCGCCGCCCAGCCGATAACATTCGAGGTCCGAACGGTAGGCGGAACGGAGACAGGCGAACCCCGAATCGATCTCGCGATAACAGGCGTGGAGCGACCGCGGCATGTCTTCGCACAACATCAGAAACTCCGCCACCCCGCGCGGCGCGATGGCCTGGCGATACAGTCGCCGATACGCCTTGAACGCCGACACCGAGCGCAGCAACGCGGCCCACCGGTGGTAGTCGACCGTGTCGGCGACCGGCCCGCCCGTCGGCAGCAGCGCGTGATAATTGACGTCCAGGATCCGCGCCGTGTTGTCCGCCCGTTCCAGGAACCAGCCCAGGCGGAGGAACTGATAGGCGTCGTCCTGCAACATGGTGCCGTAGGTCACGCCGCGAAACAGGTGCGCGCGACCCTGCACGAGGTCGAAGAACTTGTGGAAACCGTTCCGCGACACGTCCATGTACTCGAGGTCCCCGATCGCGAACCACGTGTCGTTGACGCTTTCCCACATTTCCGTGGTGACGGCGCCCGGCAGTTCCCGCGCGTTTTCGCGCGCCTTCCTGATGCAGGCATGGATGCTGGAAGGATTCTCCGCGTCCAGTCCGAGGAACTGGATCACGTTGCGGACGTTCGCCTCGCCGTACCGCAGGTCGAACAGCTCCTTCTGGCCGGCGGCCAACAACGCCGAACTCCAGTCGGACGAGTGGAGTCCGTTCGTTTGCGGCATCAGGGACATGCGATAGGTCACGTCGAGCATACGCGCCACGTTTTCCGCGCGCTCGAGGTAACGGGCCAGCCAGAACAGGCTGTCGGCGGTGCGGCTCAGCACGGTCGGGCGTCCTCGAGCACCCAGGTGTCCTTGGTGCCGCCCCCCTGGCTGGAATTGACGACCAGGGAGCCCTCGCGCAAGGCGACCCGCGTAAACGCCCCCGGAACGAGCCTGACGCCGTCCGCGCCGCTCAGCACGAACGGCCGCAAATCGACGTGACGCGGCGCGATACCCTGCTCCACGAAAGTGGGACTGGTCGACAGCGCCAGGGTGGGCTGGGCGATGAACAGCTCGGGGCTCGCGGTCAGGCGATCGCGAAACGCCTCGATCTGGTCCGCGGTCGAGGTCGGCCCGACCAGCATCCCGTAGCCGCCGGAGCCGTGAACCTCCTTGACCACCAGTTCGTCGAGATGATCGAGCACGTACCTGCGATCTTCCTCGTTCCGGCACGTGTACGTCGGCACGTTCTTCAGCAGCGGCTCTTCCCCGAGATAGAAGCGAATCATCTCCGGGACGTAGGGGTAGATCGACTTGTCGTCGGCGACGCCCGTTCCGACCGCGTTCGCCAGCGACACGTTGCCCATCCTGTAGACCGAGAACAGCCCCGGAACGCCCAACACCGAATCGGGGTTGAAGGCGAGCGGGTCGAGGAAATCGTCGTCGACGCGGCGATATATGACGTCGACGCGTTTCGGACCTTCCGGCGTCCGCATGTAGACGTGGCCCTCGGAGACGAACAGATCGCGACCCTCGACCAGCTCCACCCCCATGTGCTCGGCCAGGAACGAATGCTCGAAATAGGCGCTGTTGAAAACGCCCGGCGTCAACACGACGACCGTCGGAACGTCCACGGCGGGCGCGATGGATTGCAGCGTGCGCAGCAGCTCTTCGGGATAACGGTCGATCGGCGCCACCCGGTGCGCGGCGAACAGCTCGGGAAACAGGCGCATCATGATCTCCCGATCCTCGAGCATGTAGGACACGCCGGACGGAACCCGAATGTTGTCTTCCAGCACGTAGAATTCGTCCTCGCCCACGCGCACGACGTCGATGCCCGAGACGTGGTTGTAGAGCCCTCCCGGCGGGTCGAAACCGTGCATCTCGAGCCGGAACTGTTCGTTCAGCAGGATCGACGACTCGGGCACGCGGCCGGCGCGAACGATCTCCTGGGCGTGATAGACGTCGAACAGAAAGGCGTTCAACGCGCGCACGCGCTGAATCAGGCCGTCGGACAGGCGTCGCCACTCCGCCATGGCGAGCACCCGCGGCACGACGTCGAAAGGGATCAGGCGCTCGGTATCGCCGCCCTCCCCGTACACCGCGAAGGTAATGCCCAGGCGCCGGAACATCAGGTCCGCCTCGCGGCGCCGCACGTCGAGAACCTCAGGGGGCGTCGACTTCAGCCACGCCTCGAGATCCGAGTAGACGGCGCGGACCGACCCGTCCGGGTTGAGCATCTCGTTGAACGCCGGCTCCATCCCGGCTCACCGAACGTCCGGGTCCCGGAGCCCCAGCAGTCTGGCCGCGTTGTCGTAGAGGATGCGATCGACGATCTCCGGACGCCACCCCATTCCGCGGAAATCCCGCAGGGCCTCGCGGTGCGGCCGGGTCGGATAGGCCGTCCCGAACAGGGTCCGGTCGGCGAGAAAGAGGTTCGCCGCGTCGACGTAGATCTGGCGGCACGGCATGTCGGCGGTCGCGACGTACAGGTCGGGCGATACGTGGACGTTCTTGCAGAACAGGGCGACCGCCACCATCTCGTGCGCGTAGGGCCACGACGCATGCGACACGACGATTTTCAGATCGGGGTAGCGCATCGCCAGTCGCTGCACGGGCGCCGGACTGCACCAGGTGACATCGTGCCCCGCGAGCGCGCTCAACAGGCCGCTCAACGAGATCGACACCGGCAATTCCAGGTCCAGACAGGCCTCGTAGACGGGATCGAGCGCCGGGTCGTCCGCGTGGCGCGGAGTCTCGCTCGAGCCGGGCTCGATGGACAGGCCCCTGATTCCCGGATGGCTCGCCAACTCCCGGGCTTCCGCGAGCGACGGCTCGACGTTCTCGAGATCGACCCCCAGGAAACCCACGAACCTGTCGGACCAGGTTTCGACCGCGCGAACGATGGCGTCGTTGCCGACCCCGCCCAGACCGCCGGAAGCCGCCCGGCCCATGACGACGCCCCACGTGACGCCGGCCTCGTCCATTTCGCCGAACAGCAGATCCATCGACTCTTCCCAGGCCGACTCCGCTCCCGGCATGGTCGTCGTGTTGCGCGGATACCACATGGCGGTCCGAAACGCGGGACCGTCGACCCATTCGGGAATGGGTGGGCGCAACCGCATGTCGACGATGCCTTTCGCCATCGGAACGGCCCTCCCCTCGTCGAAACGGCCGGCGCTCGCGCCTGTAGGCGAACCTCGCCGCTTCCGGCGCCCGCCGCCGCCGGTTACCTCCGGTCTTCTCCCGCGGACGTCGATTCGCCAAGCCTCGCCGCCAGCGCCGCGGCCATGAACTCGTCGAGGTCGCCGTCGAGGACCGCGTTCGTGTTGCTGGTCTCGACGCCCGTCCTCATGTCCTTGACCATCTGATAGGGCTGCAAGACGTAGGAACGTATCTGGCGGCCCCACCCGATCTCCGACTTGGCGTCGTGGACGGCCTGGCGCTCCGCCTCGCGCCGACGCAGTTCGAGCTCGTAGAGCCGGGCCTTGAGCATCCCCATGGCGGCGGCGCGGTTCTTGTGTTGCGAACGGTCGTTCTGGCACTGCACCACGATTCCGGTCGGCAGGTGCGTGATCCGCACGGCGCTGTCCGTGCGATTCACGTGCTGACCGCCGGCTCCCGAGGCCCGGTAGGTGTCGACCCGCAGATCCTTGTCCTCGACCTCGATGCTGATCTCCCGATCGATGACGGGATAGGCGCCGACGCTCGCGAAACTGGTGTGGCGGCGGCGACTCGCGTCGAACGGCGATATCCGGACAAGACGGTGCACGCCGCTTTCCGTCTTGAGCCATCCGAACGCGTTGCCGCCGGCGACCCGGATGGTGGCCGACTTGATCCCCGCCTCCTCCCCCGGGCTCTCCTCGATCCACTCGACGTCGTAGCGGCGCGCCTCCGCCCAGCGCGTGTACATACGCATGAGCATGTCGGCCCAGTCCTGCGACTCCGTCCCTCCGGCGCCGGCATGAACCTCGAGGAACGCGTCGTTGGCGTCCGCCTCCCCCGACAGCAGACTTTCGAGGCGCAACCGGTCGGCCTTCCTCGCCAGCTCCACGATCGACGACTCGGCGTCGACGACGACGTCGGCATCGCCTTCCGCCTCGCCCAGTTCGATCAACGCGATACCGTCCGCGAGTTCGGCCTCGATGGCCCGGTAACCGGATATGGCGCCGTCAAGGCGGGTCCGCTCGCGCATGGCGGCCCGGGCGCGCTCCGGATCGTTCCACAGCGTCGGGTCCTCGGCGAGCGCGTTCAGCTCCTCCATGCGCCTCAACGAAGCGTCCCAGTCAAAGACGCCTCCTCAGCAGTTCCATGGACTGCTTGATCTCACCGACCCGTATCTGGACTTCAGCGCGCACGGAATCCTCGTGAAGGCGGGACGCGTTCGCGCCGGGAGGACGCGAACCCGAGGCTACGCCGGATCGGTCGGCTGGTCAATACGGTGTCCTCGTTCAATACACATGAGACGCCGCGTGGGCCGCCGGGAGCGGGGTTGCAGGACCGCGGCGGACCCCCCTCCCGACCTCCCCCCTGGAGCATGAACGGAAACCCCCGTCCCCCTCGTTCTCCCTCCCCCTTGCAGGGGGAGGGTCGGGGTGGGGGTCGCGCCAGGGGGGTGGGGCGATACGTTCGAGAGGTCCATCACCGAATCCCGGCGCGGCGCCGTCCGCAAGCGCGCGTTCGTGGGGGCCTCCTCCTTGCATCCGGACCCCCCTCCCGACCTCCCCCCTGTCAGGGGGGAGGAGAACGAGTGGTCAGGGGGGAGCGTATGTGGGGCAGGGGTGGTCGAGGGGGTTGCGGGACCGCGGTGGACTCCCCTCCCGACCTCCCCCCTGCCAGGAAGGAGGAGCATGAACGGAAACCCCCGT
This sequence comes from Alphaproteobacteria bacterium, assembly GCA_965242505.1. Taxonomy (GTDB): domain Bacteria; phylum Pseudomonadota; class Alphaproteobacteria; order UBA2966; family UBA2966; genus UBA2966. Next base: position 405,529 of record OZ251449.1, on the reverse strand, counting down.
CCCCCCGTTCTCCCTCCCCCTTGCAGGGGGAGGGTCGGGGTGGGGGTCGCGCCAGGGGGGTGGGGCGATGGGTTCGAGAGGTCCATCACCGAATCCCGGCGCGGGGCCGTCGGCAAGCGCGCGTTCGTCAGTACAGTATCCGGTCTGCGCCATCCGGACCCCCCTCCCGACCTCCCCCCTGTCAGGGGGGAGGAGAACGAGTGGTCAGGGGGGAGGATTTAGTGGGCAGGAGGGAGAGAGGGGCGCGAACGCGCCCTACGCGGCGCGCCGGCCGGTGATCGCTTCCCGCAGCCCTTCGAGCAACCCCTCCAGCTTCGCCATGCGCTCCCGCAGGTCGTTCTGTCCCCGTTCGACGCGGTCGATGCGGTCGTTGATCTGGTCGCTGATCTGGTCGATGCGCCCGTTGATCTGGGCGTTGCCCTGGTCGATGCGGTCGTTGATCTGGTCGATGCGCCCGTTGACCTGGTCGATGCGCTCGTTGACCTGGGCGTTGCCCTGGTCGATACGCTCGTTGACCTGATCGATGCGCTCGTTGACCTGGGTGTTGCCCTGGTCGATGCGTTCGTTGACCCGGTCGATGCGTTCGTTGATCTGGGCGTTGCCCTGGTCGATGCGGTCGTTGATCTGGGCGCTGGTCTGGTCGATGCGGTCGTCGATGCGGTCGATGCGGGCGTCGAGGCGCGCGCCTTGCCGGAGGATGAGGCCGGCCAGGGCGACGCCGACGGCGCCGACGGTGGCGAGGATGGTGATGGTGGGGCCGTCCATGCGCGGAGTCTAGGACGATGGCGGCGCCAAGGGAAGGGGCTGCGGATAAATTCGTTGAAACGGGGGGCGGGGTGTGCGACGATGGAAGCGGCGTGTGCGTGTATGGAGGTTTCAGGAGCCATGTCCGGGAGCAGTTCACCCCCCCCCCCGCGTCGTGGATGACGGGAGGTTCGGCATGAAGGCGCTGGGCGTTGCGGCGCTGTTCGCGGCGGCGGCGCTGCTGCTGGCGCCGGGGGCGGCGCGGGCGGAGACGGAATGCGGGATCGCGAACCAGGCCGTCATCACCTGCGGGAACGCGGACTATCCCGACGGCATCAAGTACTTCGATACCAACACCATAGGTTTCGGCAACGGCAGCACGGTCAACGTCCCGGGCCGCAGCTCCGGGCCCACCACCATCACGTCGGGCGCCTCGCAGTCGACCGGCATCAAGCTGAAAGTCACCACACAGCAAGGCGCCACGCTCAACGTCGGCGGCGCGACGGGCGGGACCGCCCACGTCGTCAACATCGTCCAGGGAACGAACACGAGAACCAGCGACGCCTACAACCACGGCATCCATTTTATGCAGAATCGCCTCGGGTCGTGGGCAACGGTCAACGTGAAAGCCGGGGTGACCATCGGCAGCTCGAGCGCGCCGATGAAGCAGCGCGGCATCTTCCTGCACTGGCGCTCCAATCAGATCAGCCAGGGCCGGGGCGCCGGCAGCGCCAGATTCACCAGCGCGGCGACCGTCTACGCCGCCAGGCAGGGCATCCATTTTGTCCGGGAGAACGGGGGCACCAACGACGAGACCACCCTCACCAACAGCGGCGCCATCTTTTCGGGCGTGAACAACCCCTCCGCCACCGGCGCTTACTTCGACCGGCCGCACGGCATCCACGTGCTGTATGGCGGAACCCAGATGACCGGCACGCTGACCGTCACCAACAGTGGCGACATCACGGTGGGGGGCGCCTACACCGGCATCGTGCTACGCAACTGGGGCGTCGGCGCCATGAGCCTCGACAACAGCGGCGACATCGGCGCGGCGGCGGGGCAGACGGCCAGGCAGGGCATCCAGTTCAACTACGAATACTGGGACAACCAGAGCGCCGCCGCCGTCACCCTCACGAACTCCGGCGCCATCACCGCGTCCGACTTCGGCATCCGGCTCAAGAAGCTCTCCGGCGGCGACGTCGAGCTCACCAACCGCGGCGCCGTCACGGTGACGGGCGACGCGGCGCAACACCAGGGGCACGCCATCTATCTGGCGGAGGGCGTCACCTTCGGCGACGGAAGAACCTACGCCACCAACAGCGGCGACGTCACGGTCGTCAACGAAGGCGCCCTCAACTCGAAGAACCACGCCCTCTACGTCTACAAGCCCACCACGACGACGGGGAACGTGGCGGACGACTTCGAGCTCACCAACAGCGGCGCCATCGTCTCGGAGGAAGGGGACGGCATCCGCATCCAGCGGCCCGACGGGACGGGCGACGTCACCATCGACAACAGCGGCGCCATCACGGCAGGAGTGAACGCCATCTGGATCGACGAGGTCCTGCCGCCCGCGGCCACCGGCACGGTCTCCGTCACCCATTCCGCCGGCGCGCTTTCGGCGGGGCGATCGGGCATCGTCGTCCAGGTGGCGTCCAGCAACACCGCCGCGACGGCGACGCCGCGCTCGTCGTCGGCCCCTCAGCCGCTGATCGACGTCGCCTGGGGCGGCACGGCCTCGACCGGGGCGACCGCCCGCGGAACGACCGGGACCGCGGCCAACGACGACGGCCGCTTCGCGACGGTGGGCACGGGGAATGCGGGCGCCAGGCAGGTGCTGACCTTCGACCAGGAGGCGGAGGGCGGCAAGGGCAGCGGCGGCGTCTATGGCGGCCCGGCGGGCATCGAGGCCTACGCCATATCGTGGCGCGACGTGGTGGCGCAGGTGGCGAAGGGCGATGATCCGGGCGCGATTGCGGACAACACGGCGCAGAATACGGCCGTGCCCACCGGCGCCACCGTCGCCGACAACGCCTACGTCGCCCAGTTCCGGGCGGCGCTGGAGAACGCCGAGATCGCGGTGGCGCCGGCGCTCCTCATGGCCATCGGGACCACCGCCACCACCGCGGCCACCGACCTGACCGACGCCCAGCTCGTGGCCTTCCTGCGCATGGACAACGCCGGCCGCAGAACCCTGCTGCGGAACGTCCTGGCGCAGGGCCTCTCGGACAAGGAGAAGGCGGTGCTGCGGGCGGTTGCGACGAACGACGGCCTCGCCACCGCGCTCGCCGACGCGGACGCGGCCTTCTCCACCGCCTACAAGAACGCGGTGAACGCGCTGCTCAACCGCTACAACGTGGGGAACATCCGCGTCAACGCGCACAGCGGTTCCCTCACCGCCTCGCGCGGCGACGGCATCCGCGCCTACTACGCGACGCAGAACGACAACAACGGCGCCATCTCCGTCACCGTGGGCGCGGGCGCGAGCGTGGCCGGCGCCAAGGCGGGGATCTACGTCGCCAACGCGGGGACGGGCCTGGAGGTGCCCAAGAAGTACACCTACGGCTTCGCCTCGGGCGACAGCAGTACCGCCGACGACGCCACGGCGGTGACGTACAACTCGGTCGCCCTGCTCGACCAGGTCGTCACCGTCGCCGGTACGGTGACCGGGGGGACGGACGCGGGGGTGCGCCTGAGCGGCGGCGCGGTCATCGTCATGGCGGGGGGCAGCGTGCGCGCGGGCTCCTCGGGGGTGGGGATCCTGGCGGACGGCGCGGCGCTGGTGTACGTGGACGGCGAGGTGCGGGGCGGCGCGGGCGGCGCCGCGGCGGTGCATCTCAAGGGCGGCGGCACCGTGACGGTGGGGCTGAACGGGCGCGTGCGGGCCAACGGCGCCACCCACGCCATCCAGAGAGACGGGACCGCGGGGACGACCAGGCTTACCCTGATCACCGACACCATGGTCCCGTACCGGGACGACGTGAACGACCAGGTGGACGGCATCCTCTCGGGCATCGACAGCGCCCGTCTGATCGAGCACATGAACGGCGTTCCCACCGGTTACTCCCTGACGCTGACGATCAACAGCGACGGCAGGCTGGACACCGGCAAGCTTCCCCCGCGGCCCATATCGTACGACTGCGCGACGACGAACGGACGCTGCATCCGCACCGGGGCGGGGACGATTGAGAACCTCCGCACGGGCCTCTACGCCGCGGTCCCGAGCGAGAGCGCGACGGCGAACCAGCGACTGATCGACGTGAACTGGAGGGCGGCGTTCTCGCAAGGAACGGCCGGCGACGCGGGCCGCTTCTCGGCGGCGACCGTCGGGGAGGCGCTCGTCTTCGACCGGGAGTCGGAGGCGGTGAAGGCGGCGGCGGATACCATCCGCTGGGGCGAGCCGGCGGGCATCGAGGCGCACGCCCTGTCGTGGCGCGACGCGGCGGCGGAGGTGGCGAAGGGCGACGATCCGGGCGCGATCGCGAACGCCGCGGCGCAGACGGCGCTGCTGGCGACGAGCGGCGCCGGTTCGCGCAGGACGGCCATCCTGGCGCAGTTCCGGGCGGCGCTCGGCAACGCGGACCTCGCGGTCGCGGCGGCGGTCCTGACCGCCATCGACAGCAGCGCCACGAGCGTGTCCGACCTGACCGACGCGGAGATCGTGACGTACCTGAGCACGGACGACGCGCCCACCAGAACCCTGCTGCGGAACATCCTGGCGCAGGGCCTCTCGGACGGGGAGAAGGCGGTGCTGCGGGCGGTGGCGGCAAGTGACGCCGACGCCCTCACCACTGCGCTCAACGACGCGGGCGCGGCCTTCTCCACCGCCTACAAGAACGCGGTGCGGGCGTTGCTCGATCGCAGCAACGCGGGCGACGTCCGCGTCCGCATGGCGTCCGGCTCCATCGACTCGCAGGGCGACGGCATCCGCGCCTACTACGCGACGCCGAACGCCGGCAACGGCGGCATCGACGTCGCCATCGCCGCGGGCGCGCGCGTGACCGCCGACCTGGCGGGCGTCTACGTCGCCAACGCGGGCGGGGCGGTCATGGTCGCCAACGACGGGACCATCACGGCCGACGCCCACGGCATCCGGGTCGCGGACGCGGGCGGCGCCGTCACGGTCACCAACCGCGGGACCATCACGGCCGACGCCCACGGCGTCTACGTCGCGAACGCGGGCGGCGCCGTCGCGGTCACGGTCGCCGACAGCGGGACCGTCACGGCGGACGGCTCCGACGCCCACGGCATCTACGTCGCGGACGCGGGCGGCGCGGTGACGGTCGCCAACGGCGGGACCGTCACGGCGGACGGCTCCGACGCCTACGGCATCTACGTCGCGGACGCGGGCGGCGCCGTCACGGTCTCCAGCAGCGGGACCATCGAGGCCGACGCCTACGGCATCTACGTCGCGGACGCGGACGGCGACGTCATGGTCTCCAGCAGCGGGACCATCGAGGCCGACGCCTACGGCATCCACGTCGTCACGGGGGCCTCGGGCGACGTCGCCATCACCACCACCGGCGGCTCCATCGCCGTGACCGCCGACGCCGGCATCGGCATCTATCCGCAGGACAACGCGGGCCATACGGGCGCGGTCGCGGTCTCCAACGGCGGCGACGTCACGGCGCAGACCTGGGGCATCTACGCCAACCGGGCCGGTTCGGGCGCCGTCTCCGTCACCAACACCGGCGGGACCGTGCTCGGCATGACCCAGCCCGGCATCTTCGCCGCGAACAAGTTGGACGACGCCAGCGCCGTGACGGTCGACGTGACGGGCGGCGCGGTCCGGTCCGAGGGCCCGAACAAGCCCGCCATCCGTGCGTGGAACCGGGGGACGGGCGACCTCTCCGTCGCCATCGCCGCGGGCGCCACGGCCGTCTCGAGGGGCGCCGCCGGCGTCTACGCCACCCTCGACGACGCGGACGGCAACCAGCTCGAGATTACCCAGGGCGGGACGATCCGGGGCCGCACGGGCGTCCATGCCCTGGTGGCGCGCGGGAGCACGGCCGAGACGGTGACGCCGCGGGCGGCCGAGGCCCAGCCGCTGATCTCCGTTGCGTGGACGGGGACGTTCTCGCACGGGACGACGGCCGACGTCGCCCCCAACGACGAGGGCCGTTTCCAGGCGGCGACCGCCGGGAACGCGCTCGCCTTCGACCGGGAGTCGGCGGCCATGGAGGCCGTCGGCGGGGACGGGTCGATCCGCTGGGGCGCGCCGGCCGGCGTCGAGGCGCAGGTCATGTCCTGGAGCAACGTGACGACCGTCGTGGCGGCGGGCGACGATCCGGGCGAGATCGCGGACAACGCGGCGCGGCTCCTGCTGTTCGACGTCGCCTCGACCGACGCGGAGCTCAAGGCGCGGTCGGACGCCCTCGTGCGGCAGGCCAGGGCGGTGCTAGAGAACGACGAGATCATGGTCGAGGCCGGGAGCGCGCTCGCCACGGCCATCGCCGCCATTGAGACCGATGGAACGGAAGGGTTGAGCGACGCCGAGATCGCAGCCTGGCTGAGCGCGGACGACGACGATGCCAGAACCCTGCTGCGCGACGTGCTGGCGCAGGGCCTCTCGGACGGGGAGAAGGCGATCCTGGCGGCGGTGGCGGCGGGCGACGACGCCGGCCTCGACGCCGCGCTCACGGCCGCGGGCTTCACGGACGACGAGGCGGACGACACCGACTACTGGAGCCGGGTGAAGGCGCTGCTGGACCGCTACAACGTGGGCGACATCCGCGTCGCCATGACCGGCGGCGCCATCGACTCGCGGGGCGACGGCATCCGCGCGTATTACGCGACGCCCAACGCCAACAACGGCGGCATCCGCGTCACCGTGGGCGCGGGCGCCGAAGTGACCGGCGCCAAGGCCGGCGTCCACGTCGCCAACGCGGGACCGGGCCTGCGCATCCGCAAGAGATACGCGCCCGTTGCCGTCCGGGGCCTGGCGGGCAACGCGGACGCGGGCGAGGACGACCCGATCGTCATCGGGAGCCTCAACGCGGCCGGGGACGCCATCGCGACGCCCTACCGCAACCAGCTCGTCACCGTCGCCGGTACGGTGACCGGGGGGACGGACGCGGCGGTGCGCCTCTCGGGCGGCGGCGCCGTCATCGTCATGGCGGGAGGCAGGGTGCACGCTGCTGGCGCCTCGGGCGTGGGCATTCTGGCGGACGGCCCGGCGCACCTGTTCATCGACGGCGAGGTGAAGGGCGGCGCGGGCGGGGCCGCGGCGGTGGACCTGCCCGGCGGCGGCGGCGTCATCGTCGGCCTGAACGGGAAGGTGGAGGCCAACGGCGCCGACAACGCCATCCGGGGCGGCGGCGGCGCGGCGACCGGGGTGGCCGTGGTCCTGGCCGTCGCCGGCCCGTACCTGGAGGACGCCGAGGAGGCGCACGCGCGGGTGGAGGGCTCCTATGAGGGCGTGCTCGCCGAGACCTACCGCGAATACCGGAACGACGCGCCGTCGGGTTACACGGGACCGGTGAGGCGCCTCCGCGACGGTACGCCGGACCTGAGCGGGTTCGATCCGCGGCCGTGCGGCGAGGACCAGTTCCGCGGCGCCGACGGCATGTGCGCGGACCGGCCGGCGGACAGCGGCCGCGTCGCCTTCACCGGAGACGGCGGCATGGAATCGCACGACGACGGCATCCGCGCCTGGTACGCGGAGCCCGGCGACGGCAACGGCGGCATCAGCGTCACCGTGCCCGCAGGCGTGAACGTGACCGGCAGCGAGGCCGGCGTCTACGTCGAGAACGCGGGGCGGGGCCTGCGCATCCGCAAGAGATACGCGCCCGAGGCCATCCGGGACCTGGCGGTCAACGAGGACGCGGGCGAGGACGACCTGGTCGCCATGGGGAGCCTGAACGCGGCCGGGGACGCCATCGCGACGCCCTGGCTCGACCAGCTCGTCACCGTTGAGAGTGGGGGTACGGTGACCGGGGGGACGGACGCGGCGATCCACCTGAACGGCGGCGGCGCCGTCATCGTCATGGAGAGGGGCCGGGTGATTGCCGGTTCCTCGGGCGTCGCGATCCGGGTGAACGACCCGGGACCGGCGCACCTGTTCATCGACGGCGAGGTGCGGGGCGGCGTGGGCGGCGCTGCGGCGGTGGACCTGCCGGCCGGCGGCAGCGTCGTCGTCGGCCCGAACGGGCGCGTGCAGGCCAACGGCGCCCGCAACGTCATCCGGGGCGGGGATACCGCGGCGACCGAGGTGAACGTGACCCTGGCCACCGGCGCGACCCCGTCCCCGGAGGACGTGAACGCCCGGGTGGAGGGCTCCCTGGAGGGCGTCGAGGACGACGTCGTCCATCTCCGCGAGTACCGGGACGGCGCGCCCGTCTCCACTGGTTACTCCGGGACGCTGCCGGTCACGCCCGACGGCGCGCTGGACACCAGCGAGCTCGAGCGGCCCGAGGAGGGCGACGGCGTGATGGCGCTCTCCTGCGAGGAGGTGGAGAGGATCGGAGACCGCCGCTGCCGCCTGTACGAGGCGCTGCCCTCGATGCTGCTGGCGATGAACGCCCTGCCGTCCTGGGCGGACCGGATGGCGGCGGCGCGCGACGGCAACGGCGTCTGGGCGCGCGTGGAAGCGGCGCAGGGCGAATGGCGGGCGAAGCAGGCGACGACGACCGGGGAGCTCTCCTACGACCACAACCGGGGCGTGGGGCAGGCGGGCTTCGAGTTCGCCGCCGGCGAGAACGGCCGGGGCGGAGTGTCGGCGCACGCGATCGGCGGCAAGGCGTCGATGCCCGGCGTGGGCGAGGTCGACCTGAAGGGCTGGGGGGCGGGGATATCCGCCACCTGGCTCGACGGGAGCGGCTTCTACGTCGACGCGCAGGCGGCGGCGACGGCCTACGACGTCGACGTGAAGTCCTACACGCACGGCAGGATGTCGACGAAGAGCGTCCACGGCGCGGGATACGCGGTGGGCGTGGACGTGGGCGTCCGGGCGCCGGTGGGAGAGGCGTTCTTGACGCCGCGCGCGGGCGTGGCGTGGTCGCGGGTCGACCTGGCGGAGTTCAGGGACCTGGAGACGGCCGGCGACGGCGACATGCGGGCGCGGGTGTCGGTGGCGGACGCGAACAGCGTGAAGGGCCGGGTGGGGATGACGCTGGAGGCGGCGGCGGGGACGGGCCGCCTGTTCGGCTCGCTCGACGTGGAGCGGGAGTTCACGGACGACACGCAGACGACGGTCGGCAGGGCGGTGTTGAGGACGGAATCCCGCCCGACGGCCGCGCGCCTGGGCCTCGGCGGGGTGTTCGCCGTGGACGAGAACGTCCGCCTGAAGGCCACGGCGGGCTACCGGACGAGCGGCAACAGCGCGACGAGCGGCTACGACGGCGGACTGGAACTCCAGGTGCGGTTCTAGGGGCGGGAGCCTCCTCCTTGATACCTCCCTCCCGTCTCTTCTTCTCCCTCTCCCTTGCAGGGGGAGGGTCGGGGTGGGGGTCGCGGCGTTGCGGGACCGCGGCAGACCCCCCTCCCGACCTCCCCCCTGCCAGGGGGGAGGAGTATGGATGGGCAGGGGGGAAGAGCGCGGATAGAGGTCGCGGCGTTGCGGGACCGCGGCAGACCCCCCTCCCGACCTCCCCCCTGTCAGGGGGGAGGAGTGTGGATGGGCAGGGGGGAAGAGCGCGGATAGGGGTCGCGGCGTTGCGGGACCGCGGCAGACCCCCCTCCCGACCTCCCCCCTGTCAGGGGGGGAGGAGTATGGATGGGCAGGGGGGAGAGGGGCGCGGATAGGGGGTCGCGGCGTTGCGGGACCGCGGCAGACCCCCCTCCCGACCTCCCCCCTGTCAGGGGGGAGGAGTATGGATGGGCAGGGGGGAGAGGGGCGCGGATAGGGGGTCGCGGCGTTGCGGGATCGCGGCAGACCCCCCTCCCGACCTCCCCCCTGTCAGGGGGGAGGAGTATGGATGGGCAGGGGGGAGAGGGGCGCGGATAGGGGTCGCGGCGTTGCGGTCTCGATCCTCCAATATCGCGCTTGCGGACGGGAGCGCGTCGGTGTAGCGTCGGCCCATGACCATCATCATGCCCGCCACCGGCTTCGACACGCTGACCTACGCGCGCCGCCTCAGGGCGGCCGGCGTGGACGAGGCCCAGGCCGAAGCGCACGCCGAAGCCGTCCGCGACGCCGTGATGGAAGGCGTCGCCACCAAGGCCGACCTCGATACCGGACTCGCCGCCGTCAAGGCTGACGTCGCCGCGGTCAGGGCCGAACTCAAGGCTGACGTCGCCGCGGTCAGGACCGAACTCAAGGCCGACATCGCCGCGGTCAGGACCGACCTGGACAATGGACTCACCGCGGTCAGGACCGAATTCAAGGCCGACGTCTCCGCCGCCAAGGCCGAACTCAAGACCGACGTGGCCAACCTCGAAACCCGGCTGGTCCGCCTGATCTTCGCCGTCGCCGCCGGGCAGGCCGCGCTCATCGTCGGCCTGCTCAAGCTGCTTCCGTAGCGTAGGCGGCGCCCTCGGCGGACCCCCCTCCCGGCCTCCCCCCTGCCAGGGAGGAGGAGCATGAACGGAAACCCCCGTCCCCCTCGTTCTCCCTCCCCCTTGCAGGGGGAGGGTCGGGGTGGGGATCGCGCCAGGGGGGTGGGGCGATACGTTCGAGAGGTCCATCACAGAATCCCGGCGCGGCGCCCGAAGATGCGAATCGAATCGGGATGGTTTTCAGCTCGATCGCCGCTCTGCGCGCAGCGACGAACGCCCGGCATTTCGCGAAAATAGTCGACGAGTTCGCGCACCACCCGATCATCGGGCGGTCCGCGCCGGAGACGGTTCAGGGCGTAACGCGCGAACACGCGAAGCTTGAACGCCGACATGCGGTCTCCGCGCAACGACTTCCAGGCCATCGAAAGGCATCTCTGATAAATCGCCCGGCGTTGTTTTTCAGTGATCGGCGGCTCGTCCCGAGCGAACAGATGGTGAGCCAGAAAGCCGTCATGCCGTTGCTGGGCCAGGTTGTTCGACAGGTGCTCGCCGGCGGTGGAGGCATGGTTGACGATCTCGCGCAAGTCGACGAAGCGCCGCGCATGCAGACCGAGCCGCAGGCGGAGCGCTTCGTCCTGTACGAAAATGCGCTCGTCGCACCCTGACGCGCGCTCGAACAACGTTCTGCGAACCAGCCAGGTCATGCGAACGAAACCCCGGCGGAGCACGGTGTCGAGCGGGACGTCACTGACCCGGTGGCGCGGCTCCGGGCCGATCATGCCGACGGCGCCTTCGGGCAAGGCCGCGGCCTTGCGCTTCTTGCCATGGACGAAATCGGCGTCGTGACGTTCGAGAAGCCCCATCATCGTCGTTATCGCGTCGGGCGCCAGAACGTCGTCGGCATCGAACAGGCACAGATAACGCCCCCGGGCGCGCCGCGCGCCCTGGTTGATCCGGATGGACGGTCCGGCATTGTCGGCGTTTTCAAGAATGGTGACGTTCGGCCAACCGGCGGTTCCGGCGGACAGGACCTTCAAGGAGTCGTCCGTCGAGGCGTCGTCGACGAAAATGTGCTCGATGCTGAAATCGCCTCGCTGGGCCGCAAGGGAATCGAGGACGCGCGGCAGCATGGAGGACTTGTTGTAGACCGATACGACGTAGCTTACGTCGAATTCCGCGGCGGACATAGTGATTACCCGCCTATCCCCGATATTCATCCCGGAACGAGCGGCCGATGGCGCGGGGGACCCCCCGACGGCGCACGCGCCTCAATACAGGCCTCCGGTGCCGGTCCGCAACGTGGTCTCGTCCACGACGAGGCCGTCGGGATCGCCCAGAACGGCCCCTTGGCCGACGGGTTCGGAACCTGGCCTGAACGCCTCCAGAATGACGTTCCGCTCGCCCGGACGGGCGGGAAGGCCGCTTTGCGCGTTGACGCGCACCAGACGGATCCCCGGCGGCACGCGGAAGGGAACGACGGGTTCGCCGGCGAGCGCCTCGGACATGAACCGCTCGAAGACGGGCGCGGCGACGCTCGCCCCCTGCTCATGCGGACCGAGCGACCTGGGCCTGTCGAATCCCACATAGACCCCGACGGCCAGGTCGGGGGAGAAACCGATGAACCACGTGTCGAAGGCGTCGTCGGTGGTGCCCGTCTTGCCCGCCAGCGGCCGATCCACGTTCCGGACCCGGCGTCCGGTGCCGCGCTGCACGACGCCCTGAAGCATCGAAACCACCTGGTACGCCGTGGACGCCTCGATCACCCGGGATCGCGTGTCCGGGATTTCCGGCTCCGCGCGGGAAGGCCAGTCGACGCCGCGGCAGGCAGGGCAAGGCCGGGCGTCATGCCGAAAGACGGTCTTGCCGTATCGGTCCTGGATCCGGTCGAGGACCGTCGGCACGATTCGCTTGCCGCCATTCACGAACATGGCGTACGCTGTCGTAAGCCGGAGAAGCGTGGTCTCGCCGGCGCCCAGCGCCATCGACAACAACCGCGGCATCTCGTCGGCGATCCCGAACCGTTTGGCGTAGTCGGCGACGCCGTCCATGCCGATGAACTGCGCCAGGCGAACCGTCATCAGGTTCCTGGACTTCTCCATGCCCAGACGCAGGGTGCTGGGTCCATAGAACTTCCTAGTGTAGTTGGCCGGCTTCCACTTGGCCAGACCGGGCCCCTGGTCGATGACGAACGGCGCGTCGAGCACCAGACTCGACGGCGTGAAACCGTTTCCCAGCGCCGCCGCGTAGACGAACGGCTTGAATGCGGAACCCGGTTGGCGCATCGCCTGGGTCGCGCGATTGAATTCGCTCTCCCCGAAGCTGTAGCCGCCGACCAGAGCGAGAATCCGACCGGTGTGCGGATCGAGGGCGACGACGGCGCCGTTCACGTCGGGCGCCTGCGACAGGGAATAGATGCCGGAAGACCCGTCGCCGACCGGCGCTACGGGAACGACGTCGCCGACCTGGACGACCTGACCGGGCTCGGTCGGCTTCTTGCCGACGCGCTGCCCCTCCTTCCAGGGGCGCGCCCACGCCATTTCGTCCATCGGGACGTACCCGCGCTCGCCGGAGGAGAGACCGACCTCCGCGCCTCGCTCGTCGTAAGCCAGAACCAGCGCCAGACCGCGGCCTCCGGGGCGGAAGGACCGTTCGAGCGCGGCGAGCCGCGCGGCCCAATCGGGACGCGGCTCGAGGCGGCCGACCGGCCCCCGCCATCCATGCCGGCGATCGTAGTCCTCGATGCCCTCGCGGAGCGCCCGCCGCGCGATGTCCTGAAGTCCGGGATCCAGGGTCGTGCGAACGGAGAGCCCTCCCTCGTACAGTCCGGCTTCCCCGTAACGCGAGATGAGCGCCCGCCGCACTTCCTCGGTGAAATACTCGGCGTTCACGAAGCGCGTTTCGCTGCGCGCGCGGACGGTCAGCGGCTCGGACGAGGCGAATTCGGCGTCGGTCGCGCTTATGAAGCCGTCGGCCGCCATGCGCCGGAGGACCCAGTTCCGCCGGTCGACGGCGGCTTCGCGGTTGCGGACCGGATGGTAGTTGTTGGGACCCTTGGGCAGCGCGGCCAGGAACGCCGTTTCCGCCAGCGTCAGCTCGTCGAGCGGCTTGTCGAAATAGTTCAGCGCCGCGGCCGCCACGCCGTAGGAGCCGAGACCCAGGTATATCTCGTTGAGGTAGAGCTCCAGGATCTGGTCCTTGGTGAAGGCCCGCTCGATCCGGAAGGCGAGAATCACCTCCTTGATCTTGCGCTCGATGGAGGCTTCGTTCGACAGCAGAAAATTCTTCGTCACCTGCTGCGTGATCGTCGACGCGCCGACAGGGCGTCGGTTCGCGGCGTAATTCACGAGGTTCGTGACGGCGGCCCGCAGAATCCCGGGCAGGTCCACGCCCGGATGCCGGTAGAACGTCTTGTCCTCCGCCGCCAGGAACGCGTGAACGACCCGTTTCGGAATGGCCGCGACCGGCACGAACACCCGTTTCTCGCGGGCGTACTCGGCGAGCAGCGAGCCGTCGCCAGCATGAACCCTGGTGACGGTCGGCGGTTCGTAGTGCGCCAACTGCTGATAGTCGGGGAGGCCTCGGCCGAAATGATACAGGAGCAGCAAGGCCCCGCCCGCGCCGGCGACGGCCAGCAGGACCAACCCCATGAACACGGCGGCGAACGCCCTTGCCACGACCCCGGACCCCCTTGCGTCAGACCGTTCGACCGCCTTCGGCGCGGCGGCGACCGGAAAGCGTCACGCCGAAGATAGCCGGCAATTGTGGCGCGTCTATGGCCGCGTCGGGAGCGTCCCGGCCCGGAATTTTCGAGGTTCGCCGCGACGCGAAGCGCCATGCCCGCATGACGGACGCGAGCTCACTCGGCGCGCCGTACTTCAAACCGGGACGCTGCCGCTCCGCGTCAACCGCCGACTCCGGCGATGTCGATCTCGGCGAAATACCGATCGATCGCCTTGGCCAGCGCCTCCAGGACGGGACGCCGACCCTTTGCGGTCGCCAGCATGCGTTCGTCCCGGCGATTGGACAGATAGCCCATCTCCACCAGCACCGAGGGCACCTCCGGCGCCTTGAGGACCGCAAAGCCCGCGAACCGGTGACCGTTGCGCAACGTCCGCACGCGCTTGCCCAACTCCGGCAGCGCGATGTTCGCGAAGCCGGCCGACCGGTTCATGGTATCCCTCTGAGCGACATCGATCAGGATGGCCTCCACGATCTCGTCCCCGATCTCCTCCAGCGGCACGCCACCCAGGAGGTCGGCCTTGTTCTCCTTCGCAGCCAACGCGGCCGCCTCGGCGTCCGACGCCTTCTCCGACAGCGTATAGACGCTCGCGCCGCGGACTCCTCGCCTCCCGATCGAGTCCGCGTGCAACGACATGAAGAGATGGGCTCCAGCCTTGCGGGCCATGGCCACGCGGTCGCGAAGGCGCAGAAACCGATCGTCGCCTCGAGTCAGGATGACCCTGTACCTTTTCGTTTCTTCGAGAATTTTCTTCAGTTCCCAGGCGGCCGGAAGCGTCACGGACTTTTCCTGAACTCCGGACACGCCGATGGCTCCTGGATCGACTCCGCCATGACCCGGATCGAGAACGACGACGCGCTTGACGGCCGATTTCCGCGGTGGTTTCGACGGGGACGATCCGGCCGCTCGCCCGACCCGTTTCCGCGGCGCGCCCATCGAGTCGGCGAACGACGCCTCGTCGACGGGCGCGATGTCGATAACGAAGCGATAGGCCCACTTCCCCTGCGGCGGAAGCAGAAACGCCTTCTCGACCTTCACCGGCTCGCGAACGTCGACCACCATGCGGGACGTACCCCGGTCGAATTGCGCGAACCGGAGCCCCGAGATCACCCCCTTGTGGCCGCCCTTGCCGGGCGCGACCCGCCAATCGACCCGCGACAGATCGACGACCACCCGGTAGGGATCGGCCAACGCGAACGTGTGGAACTCGACCTTTTCCGTCACGTCGAGAACCAACCGGGTAAGGCCGACGTGCTCCCCCGTCCTTACGGCCGTCACCACGGGCGCGGGCCGGGCCGCCGCCGCGGCGACGCATCCCCCGAGCAAGACACCGGCCAGGATCGATGTGAGGGCTTTCCTGCCCGACATTTAGTTGCATCCCGATAGACGATGACTACATCTATACATTGCACGTTATGGCCGCATCAATGAAGAACAAAATCGTCGAGCGGACGAAACAGGGGCGAATTTTCCTTCCGTCGCCACGAGCCTGCGCCTATTATGGCCGGGCGCGATACACCGTGGTCGAGGTCCCGCCCAACCCAGGGCGTGGACGGCGCGGTCGGTCGGGTTCGGAGTCGGCGATGTCCGATCCGGTTCTGGCGGACCACGCCCGCGACGAAGCGGTGGCGAGTGAAAACCGCGCCATCGGCCCCGGCCAGCCGCGATTGACGGCAGCCGCAGATTTCCCTTGCCGAACTACGAGGCGAGCAGAAAGAGACGGACCGATAGCGCCCGAAACAGTGGCGGGCAGATGCCTGTCGTTCGCGCCGACGGCGCCCCGCCCCGGAGTTGGTCCATGACCACGCGCATGCTTATCGACGCGGCGCATCCCGAAGAGACGCGGGTTGCCGTCGTGAAGGGGTCCCGACTCGAGGAATTCGACATGGAGTCGGCGACTCGCCAACAACTCAGAGGCAACATCTACCTGGCCAGGGTGATGCGGGTCGAACCCTCGTTGCAGGCCGCGTTCGTCGACTACGGCGGCAACCGCCAAGGCTTCCTGGCGTTCGGCGACATCCATCCCGACTACTACCAGATCCCGGTCGCCGACCGCGAAGCGCTCCTCGAACAACAGGCGGCCATCCAGGCCGCGCAGGACCGCGTCGACGAAGCGGCCGACGACGGCGACGGGTCGGAGGACGGCGTATCCGAAGCGCATCAGGACGCCGACGTCGAGGACGACGAGGACGACGCGGAACCCGCCGCCGAGGACGACCAGGACGACGCCGAACCCGCGGGAGAGGAAGCGGTCCGCGCGGCCCCCGCGGACGAAGACGATGATGACGATGACGGTGACGACGACTCCGGGCAGACGAGGTACGAAGGCGTCGCGGACCTCGACGAGTGGCGGCGGCGACTGACGCGACGCTACAGGATACAGGAGGTCATCAAGCGTCGGCAGATCCTGTTGGTGCAGGTCGTGAAGGAAGAGCGCGGCACCAAGGGCGCCGCCCTCACGACTTACCTTTCGCTGCCCGGGCGCTATTGCGTGCTGATGCCGAATTCGACCCGCGGCGGCGGAATCAGCCGCAAGATCACGAACGCGACGGACCGAAAGAAGCTGCGCGGCATCATCGAGGGACTGGACGTGCCCGAGGGCATACGGTTGATCGTGCGCACGGCCGGTCAGAGCAGGAACAAGGCGGAGATCAGGCGCGACTTCGAATATCTGCTGCGCCTCTGGGACAGCATCCGGGACCTTACCCTCAACAGCACGGCTCCCAGCCTCATTTACGAGGACGCCAACATCATCAAGCGGTCGATCCGCGACCTCTACACGAAGGACATCTCGGAGATCCTGGTCGACGGCGAAGAAGGCCACAAATCGGTGAAGACCTTCATGCGAATGCTGATACCGAGTCACGCCAGACGCGTTCGCCCGTATCAGGACCGTATTCCGCTGTTCCAGCGCTACCGGATCGAGGAACAGTTCTCGTCGTTGCATGGCACGGAGGTGCGGCTCAAGTCGGGGGGGTACATCGTCATCGATACGACCGAGGCCCTGGTCGCCATAGACGTGAACTCCGGTCGGTCGACACGCGAGCGCAACATCGAGGAAACGGCCTTCAAGACCAACCTGGAAGCCGCCGAGGAGATCGCGCGGCAACTTCGCCTCCGGGACCTCGCCGGTCTGATCGTCATCGATTTCATCGACATGGACGAGAAGCGCAACGCGCGCAAGGTGGAACACTGCCTCAAGGAGTGCCTCAAACCCGACCGGGCGCGCATCCAGGTGGGACGGATCAGCTCGTTCGGGCTCCTGGAGATGTCGCGGCAACGCCTGCGGCCCAGTATCGTCGATGCGAACACGGAAACCTGTCTCCGCTGCCGGGGCGCGGGCGTCGTCCGGTCAACGGAATCTTCGGCGCTGCACATCCTGCACGCCATCGAAGAGGAGGGCGTGCAGGGTCGTTCCTCGGAGGTGACCGTATACGTCGCCGCGGCCGTGGCGCCTTACATCCTCAATCGGAAACGCTCGTCGCTCACCGCGTTGGAGGAACGCCTCGATCTCCGGGTCAACGTGGAGGGTGACGAGGCGTTGAACCCGCCGGAATATCGCCTCGAACGAGTCGCGGCCCGATCGGTCCCCAAGGTCGAAGAGACGGAGGAAGACAAGGTCGAGAGTGGATCCGCAGTGGGCGAAGAGGCCGCCGAGGACGCCCCCAGGAAGCGCCGCCGCCGCGGAAAGCGCGGCGGCCGGCGGCGGCGGACCAAAGCGGAGACCGGAGTCGAAGCGGCGGCGGAGAGCTTCGATGCCGACGAGGAACAGCCTCGGGAGGACGCCGACGGGCGCACGCGGGAAACGACCCAAGACGAGGAAGCCGCCGCGGTGGAGGCCGCCGCTCTCGAGGAACCCGACGTCGGAGACGAGACGGCGGGGAAACCTCGCGAGGACGAAGGGAACGCCGGCGCCGAGCCGCGGACCGATCCGTCCGGCAACGAGGAGGCCACCGTCGATCCGCTCGACGCGACAGGCGACACGGGCGCTGGCGAACCCGTCGCCGAAGCTCCGGATGAGGTCCCTCCTCCGACGACGGTCTCTCGGGACGAAGACGAAGACGGCGAGAGGGCGCGGCCCAAACCCAAGCGGCGCGGTTGGTGGCAGCGCGTGGCGTCGTGATCCGGCGGCCCGCCCTCAGCCCAGCCACGTCCTGATACGGCGGGCGGCCTCCGCCACGTCGTCGTAATCGCCGGCGAAGGAAAAGCGGACGAACGCGTGGCCGCGGCTCGGGTCGAAGTCGACTCCGGGGGTCGTCGCCACGCCGGTCTCCTCCAGCATCCGGCGGCAGAACTCGCTGCTGTCGTCGGTCAGCCCGCCCACGTCGGCGAAGACGTAGAAAGCGCCGTCGGGCGCCGTCAATTCGCCGAATCCGGCGCGCGGCAGCTCCTCGAGCAGGAGCGCGCGATTGCGGGCGTAACCCGCGACCCTGGCGTCGAGTTCGGCGCTGGCGTCGAACGCCGCCAACGCCGCGTATTGCGACAGGGCGGGCGCCGAAATGGCGACGCTCTGGCCCAGCCTCTCGACCGAGCGCGCCAGTTCCTCCGGTACGACCATCCAGCCCACGCGCCAGCCCGTCATGGCGTAGTACTTGGAAAAGCTGTTGACGACGATCACGGCCTCGCCGAGCTCCAGAGCGCTCACCGCCGGCTCGCCATAGGTAATACGGTGGTAGACCTCGTCGGAGATCATGCGGATACCGTTCTCGGCGCAATAATCGACAAGTTCCGACAGGGCCTCTCGATCGAGCATCGCACCGGTTGGATTGGCGGGACTCGCCACGAGCAACCCCTCGGGCGGAGGACCGGCGGCAGAGATCAGTCGAGGGGTCGGCTGAAACCGGGTCTCCGGTCCCGTCGCCAGGATCTGCGGCGCGACGCCGACCGATTTCAGGATGTTCGGATAGGCGGGATACCCCGGCGTCGTCAGCAGCACCCGGTCTCCGGGATCGAACGCCGCCAGGAACGCCAACACGAACGCGCCCGACGACCCCGTGGTTATGGCGATCCGCGAGGGGTCCACGACGGTATCGTGCACCTCCGCGTAGTATCGGGCGATACGCTGGCGCAGAGGGGGGATTCCGAGCGCTTCCGTGTACCCGATCCGCGAGGACCGCAGGGCCTTCTCCGCCGCCTCGATCACCGAGCGCGGAGAACCTCCGCCCGGCTCCCCGACCTCCATGTGCAACACGTCGCCGCCGGCCGCCTCGCGGTCATTGGCCGCTTTCAGCACCTCCATGGCGTGGAAGGGAGCGATCTCCGCGCCCCGGTTCGCGATCTTCATGCCCTGGCTCCGAAACTCCCCCGAAACTCGCCGGTCGGCGCCAAGCCGAAGCGTCCGCGCGACGCCGCCAGCCTCCACGCCGATTGACGACGCGCGGACCCCCGCCTACCTTTCGATTCGACGAAGGGAACCACAGATTTGCCCAACTTCATCACCAAGGCGTGTTTGAGGGCCTTGTGCGGGACGGTCGCTTGCGCGCTCGCGTCCAGCGCCGCCAATACCGCTGGCGCCGGAGGACAATCGCTCATCCGCGACGCGGAAATCGAACATATCATTCACCGAATCTCGGCGCCACTCTTCGAGGCGGCCGCGCTCGACGCGAACGCGGTGCGAGTGCACATCGTCAACGACCTCACCCTCAACGCCTTCGTCACGGGAGGACAGAGGATATTCATCAACACCGGCCTGCTCCTGGAAGTCGAGGACATCGAGGAAATAGTGGGAGTCATCGCGCACGAGACGGGGCATATATCCAGCGGACATCTCGCCAGGACCCACGACGCGATGCGCAACGCGTCGGCGACCAGCATCCTGGCCATGGTGCTCGGAGCGGCGACGGTCCTGGGCGGGCAGGGCGAGGCGGGGACCGCCATCATCCTGGGCGGCCAGCAGGCGGCGGCGGGCTCGTTCCTCAGCTACAGCCGCGCCCAGGAATCGGCGGCGGATCAGGCCGCGGTCGAGATTCTGTCCGCGGCCGGAAAGACCGCGAAGGGCCTCTATACGTTCCTCGACCGCATCGGGCGCCGGGAAGCTCTCGCCGGGTCGCCGCAGGATCCTTACCTGCGAACCCATCCGCTGACGCGTGACCGCCTTCGCTTTCTGCAAGACCGGATCGCCCGTTCCGACGTCCCGTCCACTTCCCCCGACTCCGCGTCCGCGCCGACGCTCCGACGCATACAGGCGAAGATCCACGGATTTCTCGGACCGCCGAACAAAACGCTCAGACGATATCCCGAGTCCGACCGGTCCGTCCCGGCGCATTACGCGCGCGCCGCCGCTTACCACCGGCTCGGCCGACTGAAACAGGCGCTCGCGGAGGCGGACGCTCTGATCGCCCGGGATCCGAACGACCCGTTCTTCAACGAACTGAAGGGGCAGATCCTGTTCGAGAGCGGCAAGGTGCGCGAGGCGGTCACCCTCTATCGGACCGCCGTGGACCTGTTGCCGGCATCGCCGCTTCTCAGAATCGGCCTCGCACAGGCCCAGATCGAGGCGAACGACGAGAGTCTCCTGCCGGCGGCCATCGAACACCTGGAGGCCGCCGTCCGGCGTGACCGACACGCCCCTCTGGCATGGCGGCAGCTCGCCATCGCATTGGGACGAAACGGCGATATCGGGCTCTCCTCTCTCGCCAGCGCCGAGTACAACCTGTCGATCGGACGTCCCCGGGACGCCGCGCGGTTCGCCGCCAAGGCGGAACGACTGCTTCCCGAGGGGTCACCCGGCCACCTGAGATCCCGGGACCTCATGGAGGCCGCGAAAGCGGCCGCCACGGGCGGGAGATAGTGGGCGCCCGCGAGCGGAAGCGGTTTCGATCCTCGGTGAAGGGCCTGGTTTCCACTACCCGCGCGCCCGCGCTTGTGCTCTCATGCGCTCGAGATGAACGTGATCGGCCCTCGTGACGCCAGGCGCGGAAGGCGCGCCCGCGACCGGAACGCGGCGGAGCTCGTCGGACGATGAAGCCGCGCCCCGTTCTCCGGCGCGCCGCGGTCCTTTCGGTGATCGTCGGTTTGGGCCATTGGGCCGCTCCCGCCCCCACCCTCGCCCAGGCTTCGTTCACGGACTCGGAACAGCGCGCCATCGAGCGGATGATCCACGACTACGTCATGAACAATCCGGAAGTCATTCTGGAGAGCGTCCAGCGCATGAGGGCGCGCGAGCAGGCGGCGGACGAGGAAAAGCGGCGCGAAATCCTGGCCGGCCTCCGCCCGGACCTCGAGCGCGACCCGGGCTCCCACGTCGGCGGCAACCCGGACGGCGACGTCGCCGTGGTGGAGTTCTTCGACTACCGGTGCGCGTACTGCAAGCGGTTCTTCCCTCATCTCGCCGAGCTCCTGCGCGGGGACCCGAACGTCCGCGTCGTGTTCAAGGAATACCCCATCCTCGGCCCCGATTCCGTCACCGCGTCACGCGCGGCGCTCGCCGCGCGGATGCAGGATGGGGACCTCTACATGCCGTTCCACACCGCGTTGATGGAGGCGCGAGGGGCCTTCTCGGAACGCCGGATCCTCGACGTCGCGAAGGAGGTCGGACTCGACCCGAACCGGCTCGCGCGCGACATGGCCGCCCCGGAGATCGAGGCCGCCATCTCCCGCAACCGCGCGCAGGCCGAGGCCCTCGGCATCCAGGGCACCCCCGCGTTCGTGATCGGCGACGAGATCGTTCCCGGATATATCGACGGCGCGCGGCTGGCGGCGCTCGTCGAGGAAGCGCGCGAGAACTGCCGCACCTGTTAGCGCCGCGGCCTTCCCGTCGGCCTGGGCCGGGTCGGGCCGCGGCGCCTCTTCTCTACCAGCGCATGCGGAGCTTGAGGCCGATGCCGTATTCGGGCGCGCTCGTCTCGCTTTCGCGGCGGCCCGCTTCCGCTTCGATGAACAGGTTGCGCGGCGCGGCCGGCGCGAAGCGGCCGCCCAGGCCGTAGCTGCGGCCGCCCCCTCGGCCGTCCCGGCCGAAGGTCAGGCTCATCGCGCGCGACTCGTCGAAGCGGTAGCCGGCTTCCAGATCCAGCCGGGCTCCGAGCGAACCCGCGCCGCCATCGTCCGGCGGCGCGCCCTCCCACAAAGACTGCGCCCCGCCGTCCGCCGCGCCCCACTGCGGCGACGCCCCGACCCACGCTCCCAGGCCGTCGCCCCCCGGATCGAAGAGGACCGCGACCCCGGCGCCCCACTCCTCGAACCCCGACGAGCGATGCGCCAACAGGTACCGCCCCCGCGCCTCGGCCTCCAGCCCCAGCCGCGTATCCGCGTAGGTCGCGCCGCCGCCCAGTTCCTGGCCGAACCCCTTGTCCAGGCGGCCGCCGTCCCATCGGCCCCCGAACTCCAACTGCGGACGCAACCGCGCGTGCTCCGTCAGACCCCAATCGGCGGAACCTTCCACCAGAAGGCGCAGACGCTGGGTTCCCGCATCGGTCGCCGACATCCCTCGCGCGGCGTCCGACTTCATCCGCACGGCGATGCCGTCTCCCTTCAGCGCCCAGTCCACGTCGCCGGCGGCGCCCAGTTCCTTGCGCCCGCCCAACGCCGCCATCCGCATCTCGATATCCGCCTGCGCCGCACCCTCCTCGTCCACCACCTTCGCAGCGCCCTGTCCGGTTCCCATCATCGCCCACAGGCTCACCCCGGGCGCCACCGTCCAGTGGCCGTAAGGAAACACGCTCGTCAGCGTCGCGTCCACGTCGCCCCGCCCCTCCGCCAAGGCGTAGTCCATTTCGCCCCGACTGTGCGCGACCGCGACCCCAAGCAGGAAATCGGGGCGCGGACGGGCGTCGGCGCCCACGAAACCGGTGAACACCTCGCCCTCCGTCCTCAGATCGTCATCGGGCCGGCCGGAGAACCGGGACGCCCCCGCGCGACCCCATAGCGCCGGTCCCCCGCCCGCGTCGGACGCAGCGCCGTCCCGTCCCAGGGACAGTGCGAACGAGCTCCGGGCCGCCAGTTCGCGCATCGACATGCCGCTCCCGGCGCTCTCCGCGCCATCGTCCGAACGCCAGGGCGCGGCCCCGGCCGCCGAAAGCCCGTCCTCATCCGCCGGCGCCCCCGCCGTCGCGCCCAGAGGCATCGCGTGCCCGCCCAGCGTCACCCGGTTCCCGGACGCCGTCTCCGTGAACCGCTCCCCGAGCGCGCTCACCGCCTCCGACGCCACCGTCCGCCCGAACGCCGCGAGAACCGCCTCGAATGCCCGTGTCCGCCCCTGGTGGTCGTTGTCCAGGATCGTTCCCGTCGCCGACGCGCGGGCGCCTCCCGGACGCACCGATACGACGCCCAGGGTGAACGTCTCGTGCGGCTCGTCCATCTCGTCGTTGATCGTCCGCACCGAGACCCTGACCGAGGTCTGGCCGGTGACGATCCTGAAGTCGTGACCGGTCGCGTACGCGACGGCGCCGCCTCCGCTCGTGGACGACAGATCCTGTCCGCGCGCCGTCGGCGTCGTCGTGTAGTCCTTGCCGACCATCGCCGTACCCGGCTCCGCAGAGAACCGCACCGTCATGTCCCGCGGCGGCGGCGGCGACAGCTTCAGAACGAACACGACCTCGTCGCCTTCCTCCGCGTCCGCGTCCGCCAGCGAGAACTCGATCCGCGGCCAGACCTCGATGGCGAAGGTCACCGACGCCGCGTCGCCATCGACGTCGGTGGCCGTCCAGGTATAGGCGGTCTCGTCCATCGCAACGGTCGGCGCGCCGGAGACCGTCCGCGTCGCCGCGTCGCGCGCCACGCCGTCCGGCAGCGCCGGCGACAGCGTGTAGGTCAGCGGACCGTTGCCGCCCGTGGCCGCAGGCAACGCGAACGCCTCGATCCGAAGGCCCGCCACCCAATGCTTGTCCGTTATCGTCTCGTCGCCGAAACTCGGAACCGTGTCCTCGATCACGGTGGCGTTGAAGGTGAGCGTCGCCGCGTCGCCGTCGCCGTCGGTGGCCGTCCAGGTGTATTCGGTCCGCTCCATGGGCTCGGTCGGCGCGCCGGAGACCTCGCGCGTCGCCGCATCGCGCGCCACGCCGTCCGGCGGCGCCGGCGACAGCGTGTAGGTCAGCGGGCCGTCGCCGCCCGTGGCCGTCGGCAGAACGAAGGGAGCGATCGCCGCGTTCTGGACCCAGGACTGGTCCGGAACCGCAGCATCGCCGAAGGTCGGGGTCGAATCCGGCGCCGGGACCGAATCCGGCGTCGCGTCCGAGACCGCCGCGCCGGAGCGGTCCATCACCGTGATATCCACCGTGTCGCTCGCGCTCACGCCGCCCGCCGTCACCGTCAGCCGGAACGTCAGGACCGTCACTCCCGATACCTGCGGCGCCGTGAACGACGGCCCGGCCGTCGCCGCGTCCGCCAGCGCCACCGCCGGCGCCCCGCCCGTCTGCTCCCAGGCCCAGGCCGGCGCCCCGCCCGCCGGGTCCCAACCGCGCGCGCTGCCGTTCAGCGTCACCGCAGCCCCTTCGTCCACGACTTCGTCTTCTCCCGCGTCGGCCGCCAGCGCCGACGGCGGCGATACGCTTCCGTCGTCATCCGTGATCGTCAGCGTCACCGACGACGGGTCCGTCTTGCCGTGGCCGTTCGCCGACGTCCCCGAAACCGTCACGTCCTTGTCCGGCTCGTCCTGCGCGTTGTCCGCCGCCGTGATCGTCACCGCGCCGGCGCTCGCCGTCGCGCCCGCCGCGACGGTCAGCGTCGTTCCCGACAGCGTGAAGTCCGTCCCCGATCCCGGCGACGCCGACACCGTGACCGTCGTCGGCTGGCTCGACGGACGGTCCAACGTCGCCGTCACCGTCGACACGCCGCCGTTCTCCGAAATCGACGACGACGACAACGCCAGCGTCACACGCGGCGCCGCGTCGTCGTCCGCAATGGTCAGGGTCTCGGCGGGCGGGTCGTTCACAAGACCCAGACCGTCCGACGCCGCGCCCGAAACGGTCACCGACTTGTTCGGCGCGTCGGTGTCGTCGTCCACTCCCGTCACCGTCACCACGCCCATGCTCGTCGTGGCGTTCGCCGCGAAGGTCAACGTGTTCGCTGCGCTCAGCGTGAAATCCGTCCCCGATCCCGGCGACGCCGACACCGTCACCGTCACGGCCACGCTCGACTTGCCGGAAAGCCGCGCCGTCACCGTCGCCACACCGCCCGCCTCCGCAATCGACGTGGAAGACAGAACCAGCGTCGTCTGCGGCGTATCGTCGTCGGTCAGCGTCAGCGTCAGCGATGACGGATCGGCCACGCCGTTGCCGCCCGCAGCCGTTCCCGAAACCGTGATCTGCTCGCTCCCCTCCGCCACGCCGTCGTCGGCGCCCCTCACCGTCACCGCGCCCGTGCTGGTCGTGGACTCCGCCGCGATGGTCAGCGTCGTCCCCGTCTGCGTGAAGTCCGTCCCCGACCCCGGCGACGCCCCCACCGTCAGCGTCACCGCCTCGCTCGACTTGCCGGAAAGCCGCGCCGTCACCGTCGCAACGCCGCCGTTCTCCGAAATCGACGAAGACGACAGCGCCAGCGAAACCGTCGGGGGCGTCTCGTCGTCCGTGATGGCGAGCGTCACGGCGGACGGGTTCGCCACGCCGCCGCCCGACGCCGTGGCCGTGACCGTCACCGATTTGTCCGGCGAGTCCGTCGAGTCGTCGTTCGCCGTCACCGTCACCACGCCCGCGCTCGCCGTCGATCCCGCCCCGATGGTCAGCGTCTTCGCGCTCGAAAGCGTGAAGTCGCCCGAAACCGCGCCCGTTCCCGCCGCCGCCGCCGACACCGTCAGCGTCACCGCCGCGCTCGACTTGCCGGAAAGCGTCGCCGTCACCGTCGCCACCCCGCCGTTCTCCAGGATCGACGAAGACGACAGCTTCAGCGTCGCCGAAGGCGCGCCCTCGTCGTCCGTCAGCGTGAGGCTCGCCCCGGTCACGGCCATGGTCTGTGAATCGGCGGCGGCTTGGCCGTTGGAAGCGGTCGCCGTCACCGTGACGCTCCGGTCGCCCACGTTGTCGATGGCGTCGTCCACCGCCGTAATCGTCGCCGTGTCCGTGGCGTTCGCCGTGCTCCCCGCCGCAATCACGATCGTCGCGTCCGAACCCACCGTGTAGAGGCCCGTCACCCCCGTCACCGTCACCGTCGTCGCCGCGCTCGACGGGTGCGACAGGGCGGCGCTCACCGATGTCGCGCCCCCGTTCTCCGGGATCGACGAAGCCGCCAACGCCAACGTCACATCCGGCGCCGCGTCGTCGTCCGTGATGGCGAGCGTCACAGCGGACGGGTTCGACACGCCGCCGCCGGATGCCGTGGCCGACACCGTCACCGACTTGTCCGGCGAGTCCGTCGCGTCGTCGTTCGCCGTCACCGTCACCACACCCGCGCTCGCCGTCGATCCCGCCCCGATGGTCAGCGTCTTCGCGCTCGAAAGCGTGAAGCCGGCGCCGCTTGCCGATACCGTCAGCGTCACCGCCGCGCCCGACTTGCCGGAAAGCGTCGCCGTCACCGTCGCCACACCACCGGTCTCCGAAATCGAAGAAGACGACAACTTCAGCGTCGCCGTCGGCGCACCCTCGTCGTCCGTCAGCGTGAGGCTCACGCCGGTCACGGCCACGGTCTCCGACTCGGCGGCGGCCTGGCCGTTGGACGCCGTACCCGCCACCATCACCGTGCGGTCGACCACGTTGTCCACGTCGTCGTCCACCGCGGTAATCGTCGCCGTGTCCGTGGCGTTCGCCGTGCTCCCCGCCGCAATCACGATCGTCGCGTCCGCCGAATCCACGGTGTAGGCGCCTTCAAGCGCCGTCACGGTGATCGTGGTAGCCGCGCTCGACGGGTGCGACAGGGCGGCGCTCACCGACGTCGCACCGCCATTCTCCGAGATCGAAGAGGACGCCAACGCCAGCGTCACACCCGGCGCCGCGTCGTCGTCCGTGATGGCCAGCGTCACGGCGGACGGGTTCGCCACGCCGCCGCCCGACGCCGTGGCCGAGACCGCCACCGACTTGTCCGGCGAGTCCACGTCGTTGCCGTTCGCCGTCACCGTCACCACGCCTGCGCTCACCGTCGACCCCGCCGCGATGGTCAGCGTCGCGCCCGACAACGTGAAGTCGCCCGAAACCGCGCCCGTTCCCGCCGCCGCCGCCACCGTCAGCGTCACCGCCGCGCTCGACTTGCCGGAAAGCGCCGCCGTCACCGTCGCCACACCGCCGCTCTCCGAAATCGACGAAGACGACAGCTTCAGCGTCGCCGAAGGCGCGCCCTCGTCGTCCGTCAGCGTGAGGCTCACGCCGGTCACGGCCACGGCCTCCGACTCGGCGGCGGCCTGGTCGTTGGACGCCGCGCCCGTCACCGTCACCGTGCGGTTACCCACGTTGTCGATGGCGTCGTCCACCGCGGTAATCGTCGCCGTGTCCGTAGCGTTCGCCGTCTCACCCGCCGCAATCACGATCGTCGCGTCCGAACCCGCCGTGTAGAAGCCCGTCACGCCCCTCACCGTCACCGTCGTCGCCGCGCTCGACGGGTGCGACAGGGCGGCGCTCACCGACGTCGCGCCGCCATCCTCCGGGATCGACGAAGCCGCCAACGCCAGCGTCACACCCGGCGCCGCGTCGTCGTCCGCGATGGTCAACGTCTTACTCGCCGGGTTCGCCACCTCGCCGCCGGACGCCGTGGCCGACACCGTCACCGACTTGTCCGGCTCGTCCGTCGCATCGGCGACCGCCGTCACCGTCACCACGCCCGCGCTCGCCGTCGATCCCGCCCCGATGGTCAGCGTCTTCACGCTCGACAGCGTGAACCCGGCGCCGCTCGCCGATACCGTCAGCGTCACCGCTTCGCTCGACTTGCCGGAAAGCGTCGCCGTCACCGTCGCCACCCCACCGTTCTCCGAAATCGACGAAGACGACAGCGCCAACGTCGCCGAAGGCGCGCCCTCGTCGTCCGTCAGCGTGAGGCTCACGCCGGCCACGGCCACGGTCTCCGACTCGGCGGCAGCTTGGTCGTTGGACGCCGTTCCCGTCACCGTGACGCTCCGGTCGCCCACGTTGTCGATGGCGTCGTCCACCGCCGTAATCGTCGCCGTGTCCATGGCGTTCGACGTGCTCCCCGCCGCAATCACGATCGTCGCGTCCGAACCCGCCGTGTAGAAGCCCGACACACCCGTCACCGTCACCGTCGTCGCCGCGCTCGACGGGTGCGAGAGCGTCGCGCTCACCAATGTCGCACCGCCATTCTCCGAGATTGACGACGACGCCACCGCCAGCGTCACATCCGGAGCCGCATCGTCGTCCGCGATGGCGAGCGTCACGGCGGACGGGTCCGACACGCCGCCGCCCGACGCCGTGGCCGTGACCGTCACCGACTTGTCCGGCGCATCGGTCGAATCGTCGTTCGCCGTCACCGTCACCACGCCCGCGCTCGCCGTCGACCCCGCCGCGATGGTCAGCGTCTTCGCGCCCGACAGCGTGAACCCGTCCCCGCTCGCCGATACCGTCAGCGTCACCGCCTCGCTCGACTTGCCGGAAAGCGTCGCCGTCACCGTCGCCGCACCGCCATTCTCCGAAACCGAAGAAGACGACAGCGACAGCGCGACGGTCGGGGTCGCTTCATCGTCCGTCAGCGTGAGGCTCGCCCCGGCCACAGCCATGGTCTGCGAATCGGCGGCGGCCTGGTCGTTGGATGCGGTCGCCGTCACCGTCACCGTGCGGTTACCCACGTTGTCCACGTCGTCGTTCACGGCGTTTATCGCCGCCGTGTCCGTAGCGTTGGACGTACTCCCCGCCGCAATCACGATCGTCGCGTCCGACCCCGCCACGTAGAAACCCGTCGCCCCCGTCACCGTCACCGTCGTCGCCGCGCTCGACGGGTGCGAGAGCGTCGCGCTCACCGACGTCGCGCCGCCGTCCTCCGAGATCGACGACGACGCCAGCGCCAGCGTCACGCCCGGCACCGCGTCGTCGTCCTCGATCGTTCCCGTCCCCGTCCGACCGCTCACCGGAACCTGCGCGTTCACCGGACCGCTCAACGCCAACGCCACCGTCTCGTCCGGCTCGTCCACACCATCGCCCGTTACCGTCACGTCCACCGTCTTGCTCGTCTCCCCCGCCGCGAAGGTCAGCGTTCCCGTCGCGAGAGCCGTGTAGTCCGCGCCCGACGTCGCCGTTCCCGTCCCCGCGTCCGCGTAACCTACCGTCACCTCCGCCGTGCTCGCCGCGCTCAGCGTCACCGTGTAGCTCAGCGTCGCCGTCGAACCCGATGCACCCTCCGCCACCCGCGGCGACGACACCGACAGCGACGGCAGGTTGCCCGTGTTCACCACGATCCCCGGCGGGTTCACCAGCCGCGGCGGGTCGCCCGAGGCGATCACCGCGACGAGGAACGGGAGCGTCGCCGCGTCGCCGTCTTCGTCCGTGGCCGTCCAGACGTATTCCTTCTGATTCGTCGGAGCGTCCGGCGTCGTCCCCGTCACGAAGAAGCCGTTCCGCGACAACCACGACGGCAAGGCCGGCGACAGCGTGTAGGTCAGCGTCCCATCGCCACCCGTCGCCCGCGGCAGCGTGAGGCGCGGGATCACGGTCGAGACCGGCCACAGACGGCTCGCAATCTGCTGATCGCCGAACGTCGGCTTCAGGTCCACGTCGTCGTCCTCGATGGTCAGCGCCACCGGCGACGGGTTCCCCGCAATCCCATGACCGTTGCCCGCCGTCGCCGACACCGTCACCGTCTTGTCGTTGGCCGCGTCCTCCGAGTCGTTCACCGCCGACACCGTCACGACGCCCGCGCTGGCCGTCGCCCCCGCCGCCACCGTCAGCGTCGCGCCCGTCTGCGTGAAGTCCGACGCCGCCGTGTACGAACCCGCCGACGCCGTCACCGTCACCGTCGTCGGCTGGCTCGACTTGCCGGAAAGCCGCGCCGTCACCGTCGACACGCCCCCATCCTCCGAGATCGACGACGATGACAGAACCAGCGTCACCGAAGGCGCCGCGTCGTCGTCCCTGATCGTCCCCGTCCCGGTCGCCGCGCCCAACGTCGCGTTCACCGGGCCGCTCAGCACGACCTTCACCGTCTCGTTCGGCTCGTCCGTCGCGTCGCCCGTCACCGTCACCGCGATCGTCTTGCTCGTCTCCTCCGCCGCGAAGGTCAGCGCGCCGGCGGCAAGCGCCGTGTAGTCCGTCCCCGCCGTCGCCGCGCCGCCCGTCCCCTCCGCGTAGGCGACCGTCACCTGCTTGCCGCTCTTCGCGCTCAACGTCACTTCGAAGGTCAACGTCGCCGTCGATCCCGCCGCCCCTTCCGTCACGCCCGGCGACGAGATCGACAACGCCGGCGGACCGTCGTCGTCCGCGATGGTCAGCGTCACGGCGGACGGATCCGCCACCCCGCCAGCGCCGCTCGCCGTGGCCGAAACCGTCACCGACCTGTCCGGCCCGTCCATCGCGTCGTCGACCGCCGTCACCGTTACTGCGCCGGTACTCGCCGTCGATCCCGCCGCGATGGTCAGCGTCCTCGCGCTCGACAGCGTGAACCCGGCGCCCGCCGCCGATACCGTCAGCGTCACCGCCGCACTCGACGTGCCGGAAAGCGTCGCCGTCACCGTCGCCACCCCGCCGCTCTCCGAAATCGAAGAAGACGACAGCTTCAGCGTCGACGAGGGCGCGCCCTCGTCGTCCGTCAGCGTGAGGCTCGCGCCGGTCACGGCCACGGTCTCCGACTCGGCGGCGGCCTGGCCGTTGGACGCCGTTCCCGTCACCGTCACCGTGCGATTGCCCACGTTGTCGATGGCGTCGTCCACCGCCGTAATCGTCGCCGTGTCCGTGGCGTTCGACGTACTCCCCGCCGCAATCACGATCGTCGCGTCCGCCGAATCCACGGTGTAGGCGCCTTCAAGCGCCGTCACGGTGATCGTGGTAGCGGCGCTCGACGGATGCGACAGGGCGGCGCTCACCGTGGTCGTACCGCCGTTCTCCGGGATCGACGAAGCCGCCAACGCCAGCGTCACACCCGGCGCCACGTCGTCGTCCGTGATGGCGAGCGTCACGGTGCTCGGGTCCGACACGCCGCTGTCGCCGCTCACCGTGGCCGAGACCGTCACCGACTTGTCCGGCCCGTCCGTCGCGTCGTCGTTCGCCGTCACGGTCACCACGCCCGCGCTCACCGTCGATCCCGCCCCGATGGTCAGCGTCTTCGCGCCCGACAGCGTGAAGTCCGTGGCCGCCGCGTTCGCTCCCGCCGCCGCCCCCACCGTCAGCGTCACCGCTTCGCTCGACTTGCCGGAAAGCGTCGCCGTCACCGTCGCCACACCGCCGCTCTCCGAAACCGAAGAAGACGACAGCGACAGCGCGACGGTCGGGGTCGCTTCATCGTCCGTCAGCGTGAGGCTCGCCCCGGCCACAGCCATGGTCTGCGAATCGGCGGCGGCCTGGTCGTTGGATGCGGTCGCCGTCACCGTCACCGTGCGGTTACCCACGTTGTCCACGTCGTCGTTCACGGCGTTTATCGCCGCCGTGTCCGTGGCGTTGGACGTACTCCCCGCCGCAATCACGATCGTCGCGTCCGAACCCGCCACGTAGAAACCCGTCGCCCCCGTCACCGTTACCGTCGTCGCCGCGCTCGACGGGTGCGAGAGCGTCGCGCTCACCGACGTCGCACCGCCGTCCTCCGAGATCGACGACGACGCCAGCGCCAGCGTCACGCCCGGCACCGCGTCGTCGTCCGCGATCGTCCCCGTCCCCGTCCGACCGCTCACCGGAACCTGCGCGTTCACCGGACCGCTCAACGCCAACGCCACCGTCTCGTCCGGCTCGTCCACACCATCGCCCGCCACCGTCACGTCCACCGTCTTGCTCGTCTCCCCCGCCGCAAACGTCAGCGTTCCCGTCGCGAGAGCCGTGTAGTCCGCGCCCGATGTCGCCGTCCCCGTCCCCGCGTCCGCGTAACCTACCGTCACCTCCGCCGTGCTCGCCGCGCTCAGCGTCACCGTGTAGCTCAGCGTCGCCGTCGAACCCGATGCACCCTCCGCCACCCGCGGCGACGACACCGACAGCGACGGCAGGTTGCCCGTGTTCACCACGATCCCCGGCGGGTTCACCAGCCGCGGCGGGTCGCCCGAGGCGATCACCGCGACGAGGAACGGGAGCGTCGCCGCGTCGCCGTCTTCGTCCGTGGCCGTCCAGACGTATTCCTTCTGATTCGTCGGAGCGTCCGGCGTCGTCCCCGTCACGAAGAAGCCGTTCCGCGACAACCACGACGGCAAGGCCGGCGACAGCGTGTAGGTCAGCGTCCCGTCGCCGCCCGTCGCCCGCGGCAGCGTGAGGCGCGGGATCACGGTCGAGACCGGCCACAGACGGCTCGCAATCTGCTGATCGCCGAACGTCGGCTTCAGGTCCACGTCGTCGTCCTCGATGGTCAGCGCCACCGGCGACGGGTTCCCCGCAATCCCCTGACCGTTGCCCGCCGTCGCCGATACCGTCACCGTCTTGTCGTTGGCCGCGTCCTCCGCGTCGTTCACCGCCGACACCGTCACGACGCCCGCGCTCGCCGTCGCGCCCGCCGCCACCGTCAGCGTCGCGCCCGTCTGCGTGAAGTCCGACGCCGCCGTGTACGAACCCGCCGACGCCGTCACCGTCACCGTCGTCGGCTGGCTCGACCGATGCGAGAGGGTGGCGCTCACCGTCGACACGCCCCCATCCTCCGAGATCGACGAAGATGACAACGCCAGCGTCACCGAAGGCGCCGCGTCGTCGTCCCTGATCGTCCCCGTCCCGGCCGCGGCGCCCAACGTCGCGTTCACCGGACCGCGCAGCACGACCTTCACCGTCTCGTCCGGCTCGTCCGTCGCGTCGCCCGTCACCGTCACCGAGACCGTCTTGCTCGTCTCCCCCGCCGCAAAGGTCAGCGCGCCGGCGGCAAACGCCGTGTAGTCCGTCCCCGCCGTCGCCGCGCCGCCCGTCCCCTCCGCGTAGGCGACCGTGACCTCCTTGCCGCTCTTCGCGCTCAACGTCACCTCGAAGGTCAACGTCGCCGTCGATCCCGCCGCCCCTTCCGCCACGCCCGGCGACGAGATCGACAGCGCCGGCGGACCGTCGTCGTCCTCGATGGTCAGCCTCACGGCGGCCGGGTTCGCCACCCCGCTGTCGCCGCTCACCGTGGCCGAGACCGTCACCGACTTGTCCGGCCCGTCCGTCGCGTCGTCGACCGCCGTCACCGTTACCGCGCCGGTACTCGCCGTCGATCCCGCCGCTATCGTCAATGTCCTCGCGCTCGACAGCGTGAACCCGGCGCCCGCCGCCGTCACCATCAGCGTCGCCGCTTCGCTCGACTTGCCGGAAAGCGTCGCCGTCACCGTCGCCACCCCGCCGCTCTCCGAAATCGACGAAGACGACAGCTTCAGCGTCACCGTCGGCGCGCCCTCGTCGTCCGTCAGCGTGAGGCTCACGCCGGTCACGGCCACGGTCTCCAACTCGGCGGCGGCCTGGCCGTTGGACGCCGTTCCCGTCACCGTCACCGTGCGGTTACCCACGTTGTCCACGTCGTCGTTCACGGCGTTGATCGTCGCCGTGTCCGCAGCGTTCGCCGTCTCCCCCGCCGCAATCACGATCGTCGCGTCCGAGCCCACCGCGTAGAAGCCCGACACGCCCGCCACCGTCACCGTCGTCGCCGCGCTCGATGGACGGCTCAGCGTCGCGCTCACCGTCGTCGCGCCGCCGTCCTCCAGGATCGACGACGACGCCAACGCCAGAGCCACACTTGGCGCAGCGTCATCATCGGTGATGGTCAGGGTCACGGAGGACGGATCCTCCACCCCGTTACCGCCCGACGCCGTGGCCGAAACCGTCACCTGCTTGTCCGGCGAGTCCACGCCGTCGCCATTGGCCGTCACCGTCACCGCGCCGGTACTTGCCGTCGATCCCGCCGCGATGGTCAGCGTCCTCGCGCTCGACAGCGTGAAGCCGGGGCCGGTAGCCGCCACCGTCAACGTCACCGCTTCGCTGGAGGCGCCCGAAAGGATTGCCGTCACTGACGCCACCCCGCCCGTCTCCGAAATCGACGAGGACGACAACGCCAGCGTCGCCGTCGGCAACGCCTCGTCGTCCGCGATGGTCAGCGTCACGGTGTCCGGCGTCGCCGCCCCGCTGTCGCCGCTCACCGTGGCCGAGACCGTCACCGACTTGTCCGGCGAGTCCGTCGCGTCGGCGACCGCCGTCACCGTCACCGCGCCGGTACTCGCCGTCGATCCCGCCGCTATCGTCAACGTCTTCGCGTCCGACAGCGCGAACCCGGCGCCGCCGGCCGACACCGTCAGCGTCACCGCCTCGCTGGATGCCCGGTCCAACGCCGCCGTCACCGTCGCCACACCGCCGCTCTCCGAAATCGACGAAGACGACAGCGACAGCATGACGGTCGGGGTCGCTTCATCGTCGGTCAGCGTCAGGACCGCGCCGGTCACGGCCATGGTCCGTGAATCGGCGGCGGCCTGGCCGTTGGACGCAGCGCCCGTCACCGTCACCGTGCGGTTACCCACGTTGTCGATGGCGTCGTCCGCCGCGTTGATCGTCGCCGTGTCCGCAGCGTTCGCCGTCTCCCCCGCCGCGATCACGATCGTCGCGTCCGAACCCAGCGTGTAGGCGCCCGCGACCGCCGTCACCGTCACCGTCGTCGCCGCACTCGACCGATGCGAAAGGGTGGCGCTCACCGTCGTCGCGCCGCCGTTCTCCGGGATCGACGAGTCCGCCACCGCCAGCTTCACCGAAGGCGCTTCGTCGTCGTCTTCCAACGTCAGCGTCGCCCCGGCAACGTTCCCCGCGCCCTGGCCGTTGCCGACCGTCCCCGTCACCGTCACCGCGCGGTCCGGCTCGTCCTTCGCGTTGTCCACCGCCGCCACCGTCGCCGTGTCCGCGGCGTTCGCCGTCTCCCCCGCCGCGATCACGATCGTCGCGTCCGAACCCGCCGTGTAGAAGCCCGACACCCCCGTCACCGTCACCGTCGTCGCCGCACTCGACCGATGCGAAAGGGTGGCGCTCACCGTCGCCGCGTCGCCGTTCTCCGAAATCGACGACGGTGACAACGCCAGCGCCACATCCGGCGCCGCGTCGTCGTCGGCAATGGTCAGCGTCACGTCGGAGGGGGCCTCCGCGACCCCTTGGGAGTTGGACGCCAGACCCGAGACCGTCACCCGCTTGTCCGGCGCATCCACGTCGTCGTCCACCGCGGTCACCGTCACTGCGCCCGTGCTCGCCGTGTCCCCCGCCGCTATCGTCAGCGTCTTCGCGCTCGACAGCGTGTAGTTACCCGCCACCGCGCCGGTCGAAGACACCGGCGAAGCCGACACCGTCACCGTCGTCGCCGCGCTCGACGCCCGGTTCAGGCGCGCCGTCACCGTCGTCACGTTCGACGCCCCGCTCTCGTCGATCGTCGTGCCCGACAACGCCAGCGTCACCAGCGGCGAACCATCGTCGTCGCGGATCGTCAGCTTCACGCTCTCCGGGTCTGTCGCCCCGCGACCGCCCGACGCGGAACCCGAAACCGTCACCTCGATGTCCGGCTCGTCGCCGTCGTTGTCCACCGCAGCGACCGCCACCGTCCCCACGCTCGTCGTATCCCCCGCCGCTATCGTCAACGTCCTGTCGTCCGACAGCGCGTAGTCCTCCGCAACCGCGCCGGTCGAAGACACCGGCGAGGCCGACACCCTCAGCGTCACCGCCTCGCTCGACGGATGCGACAGCGTCGCCGTCACCGTCGCCCGCGTCGTCGTCCCGCTCTCGTCGATCGTCGAAGGCGACAACGCCAACGTCACCGTCGGCGTATCGTCGTCGTCCGCGATGGTCAGCGTCACGGCGGACGGGTTCGACACCCCACTGGCGCCCGACGCCGTGGCCGTGACCGTCACCGATTTGTCCGGCGCATCGGTCGAATCGTCGTTCGCCGTCACCGTCACCGCGCCCGCGCTCGCCGTATCCCCCGCCGCTATCGTCAGCGTCTTCGCGCTCGAAAGCGTGAAGTCCGTGGCCGCCGCGTTCGTTCCCGCCGCCGCCCCCACCGTCAGCGTCACCGCCTCGCTCGACGGATGCGACAGCGTCGCCGTCACCGTCGCCACACCGCCGCTCTCCGAAACCGAAGAAGACGACAGCGACAGCGCGACGGTCGGGGTCGCCTCGTCGTCGGTCAGCGTGAGGCTCGCGCCGGTCACGGCCATGGTCTGCGAATCGGCGGCGGCCTGGCCGTTGGAAGCGGTCGCCGTCACCGTGACGCTCCGGTCGCCCACGTTGTCGATGGCGTCGTTCATGGCGTTGATCGTCGCCGTGTCCGTAGCGTTCGACGTACTCCCCGCCGCAATCACGATCGTCGCGTCCGATCCCGCCGTGTAGAAGCCCGACACGCCCCTCACCGTCACCGTCGTCGCCGCGCTCGACGGGTGCGAAAGGGCGGCGCTCACCGTCGTCGCGCCCCCGTTCTCCGGGATCGAAGAGGACGCCACCGCCAGCGTCACATCCGGCGCATCATCGTCGTCCTCGATCGTCCCCGTCCCCGTCCGATCACTCACCGGAACCTGCGCGTTCACCGGACCGCTCAACGCCAACGCCACCGTCTCGTCCGGCTCGTCCACACCATCGCCCGTCACCGTCACGTCCACCGTCTTGCTCGTCTCTCCCGCCGCAAACGTCAGCGTTCCCGTCGCGAGAGCCGCGTAGTCCGCACCCGACGTCGCCGTCCCCGTCCCCGCGTCCGCGTAACCTACCGTCACCTCCTCCGTGCTCGCCGCGCTCAGCGTCACCGTGTAGCCCAGCGTCGCCGTCGAACCCGACGCGCCCTCCGCCACCCGCGGCGACGACACCGACAGCGAGGGCGCCGCGCCCGGGCTCATGACCCCGCTTTCCACCACCTCGATGGCGAAGGTCAGCGACGCCTCGTCACCGTCCTCGTCCCGCGCCGTCCACGTGTAGTCCGCCGACGCCACCGACGCAGACGGCGTCGTCCCCGTCACGAAGAAATCGCTCCGCGACAACCCCGACGGCAAGGCCGGCGACAGCGCGTAGATCAGCGTCCCGTCGCCGCCCGTCGCCCGCGGCAGCGTGAGACGGGCAATCTCCGTGGATACCGGCCAGCTCCGGTTCGCCACCTCCGCATCCCCGAACGTCGGCTTCAGGTCCACGTCGTCGTCCTCAATGGTCAGCGTCACCGACGACGGGTTCCCCGCAATCCCCTGACCATTGCCCGCCGTCGCCGACACCGTCACCGTCTTGTCGTTGGCCGCGTCCTCCGCGTCGTTCACCGCCGCGACCGTCACGACGCCCGCGCTGGCCGTCGCCCCCGCCGCCACCGTCAGCGTCCTGTTCGCGCTCAGGCTGAAGTCCGACGACGCCGTGTGCGAACCCGCCGCCGCCGTCACCGTCACCGTCGTCGGCTGGCTCGACCGATGCGAGAGCCGCGCCGTCACCGTCGACACGCCCCCGTCCTCCGAGATCGACGACGATGACAGAACCAGCGTCACCGAGGGCGCCGCGTCGTCGTCCCTGATCGTCCCCGTCCCGGTCGCCGCGCCCAACGTCGCGTTCACCGGGCCGCTCAGCACGACCTTCACCGTCTCGTCCGGCTCGTCCGTCGCGTCGCCCGTCACCGTCACCGAGACCGTCTTGCTCGTCTCCTCCGCCGCGAACGTCAGCGCGCCGGCGGCAAGCGCCGTGTAGTCCGTCCCCGCCGTCGCCGCGCCGCCCGTCCCTTCCGCGTAGGCGACCGTCACCTGCTTGCCGCTCTTCGCGCTCAACGTCACCTCGAAGGTCAACGTCGCCGTCGATCCCGCCGCCCCCTCCGTCACGCCCGGCGACGAGATCGACAGCGCCGGCGGACCGTCGTCGTCCTCGATGGTCAGCGTCACGGCGGACGGGTTCGCCACCCCGCCGCCCGACGCCGTGGCCGAAACCGTCACTGACCTGTCCGGCCCGTCCGTCGCGTCGTCGACCGCCGTCACCGTCACCGAGTCGGTACTTGTCGTCGATCCCACCGCGATGGTCAGCGTCCTCGCGCTCGACAGCGTGAACCCGGCACCCACCGCCGACACCGTCAACGTCACCGCTTCGCTGGATGCCCGGTTCAGCGTCGCCGTCACCGCGCTGGCGTTGCCCGCCCCGCTCTCGTCGATGGTGTCCGGCTTCAAGGGATCGGGTTCCGAAAGCGCCAGCGTCGCCGTCGGCGTCGCCTCGTCGTCGGTGAGCGTCAGGCTCGCGCCGGTCACGGCCACGGTCTCCGACTCGGCGGCGGCCTGGCCGTTGGACGCCGTTCCCGTCACCGTCACCGTGCGGTTACCCACGTTGTCCACGTCGTCGTTCACGGCGTTGATCGTCGCCGTGTCCGTAGCGTTCGCCGTCTCCCCCGCCGCGATCACGATCGTCGCGTCCGAACCCGCCGTGTAGAAGCCCGACACGCCCGTCACCGTCACCGTCGTCGCCGCGCTCGATGGACGGCTCAGCGTCGCGCTCACCGACGTCGCGCCGCCGTCCTCCGGGATCGACGAGACCGCCAGCGCCAGCGTCACCCCCGGCGCAGCGTCGTCGTCCGCGATGGTCAACGTCTTGCTCGCCGGGTTCGCCACCCCGTTACCGCCCGACGCCGTGGCCGAAACCGTCACCTGCTTGTCCGGCGAGTCCACGTCGTTCCCGTTCGCCGTCACCGTCACCACGCCCGCGCTCGCCGTCGATCCCGCCGCTATCGTCAACGTCTTCGCGCTCGACAGCGTGAACCCGCCGCCGTTGGCCGCCACCGTCAACGTCACCGCTTCGCTCGACTTGCCGGAAAGCGTCGCCGCCACCGTCGCCACCCCGCCGCTCTCCGAGATCGAGGACTGCGACAGGACCAGCGTCGCCGTCGGCAATGCCTCGTCGTCGGCCAGCGTCAGCGCCACATTCGCCGGCGCCGCCACCCCGTTGCCGCCCGTCACCCTTCCCGAAACCGTCACCTGCTTGTCCGGCGAGTCCACGTCGTTGCCGTTCGCCGTCACCGTCACCGCGCCGCTGCTGGTGGTGTCTCCGGCCGCGATGGTCAGCGTCTTCGCCGCACTCAGAGCGAAGTCCGCCCCGACCGCGCCGGCGCCCGCCGCCGCCTCCACCGTCAACGTCACCGCTTCGCTCGACTTGCCGGAAAGCGTCGCACTCACCGTCGATACGCCACCGCTCTCCGAAATCGACGACTGCGACAGGAGCAGCGTCACCGTCGGCAACGCCTCGTCGTCGGTCAGCGTCAGGGTGACGTTCGACGGTGCCGCCACACCGTTGCCGCCCGCCACCCTTCCCGAAACCGTCACCTGCTTGTCCGGCGAGTCCACGTCGTTGCCGTTCGCCGTCACCGTCACCACGCCGTTGCTGGTGGTGTCTCCTGCCTCAATCGTCAGCGTCGTCGCCGCGCTGAGGGCGAAGTCCGCTCCAACCGCCCCCGTCCCGGCCGCCGCCTCTACCGTCACCGTCACCGCCTCGCTGGAGACGGCCGAAAGCGTCGCGGTCACCGACGCTACCCCGCCCGTCTCCGAAATCGACGCCGACGACAGCGCCAGCGTCACCGTCGGCAACGCCTCGTCGTCGGTCAGCGTCAGGGTGACGTTCGACGGCGCCGCCACACCGTTGCCGCCCGTCACCACGCCGGAGACCGTCACCGACTTGTCCGGCGAGTCCACGTCGTTCCCGTTCGCCGTCACCGTCACCACCCCGGAACTGGTGGTGTCTCCGGCCGCAATCGTCAGAGTCTTCGCCGCGCTCAGAGCGAAGTCCGCCCCGACCGCGCCGGCGCCCACCGCCGCATCCACCGTCACCGTCACCGCTTCGCTGGAGACGGCCGACAGCGTCGCCGTTACCGACGCCACCCCGCCACTCTCCGAGATCGACGCCGACGACAGAACCAGCGTCGCCGTCGGCGTCGCCTCGTCATCCTCGATGGTCAACGTCACGTTCGCCGGCGCCGCCACACCGTTGCCGCCCGACGCCGTTCCCGAAACCGTCACCGACTTGTCCGGCGAGTCCACGTCGTTCCCGTTCGCCGTCACCGTCACCGCGCCGACGCTGGTGGTGTCTCCGGCCGCAATCGTCAGCGTCTTCGCCGCGCTGAGGGTGAAGTCCGCTCCAACCGTCCCCGTCCCGGCCGCCGCCTCCACCGTCAACGTCACCGCTTCGCTCGACTTGCCCGAAAGCGTCGCCGTCACCGACGCCGCCCCGCCCGTCTCCGAAATTGACGAAGATGACAGCGCCAGGATCACCGTCGGCAGGCTCTCGTCGTCGGTCAGCGTCAGGGTGACGTTCGACGGCGCCGCCGCGCCGTTGCCGCCCGCCACCGTCCCCGAGACCGTCACCTGCTTGTCCGGCGAGTCCATGTCGTTGCCGTTCGCCGTCACCGTCACCGCGCCGCTGCTGGTGGTGTCTCCGGCCGCGATGGTCAGCGTCTTCTCGGTGGAAAGATCGAAGTCCGCTCCAGTCGCCCCCGCCCCGGCCGCCGCATCCACCATCAACGTCACCGCCTCGCTGGAGACGGCCGAAAGGGTTGCCGTCACCGAGGCCACCCCGCCGCTCTCCGAAATCGAGGACTGCGACAGAACCAGCGCCACCGTCGGCAACGCCTCGTCGTCGGTCAGCGCCAGCGTCACGGCGGACGGCGACGCCACCCCGTTGCCGCCCGACGCGGTGGCGGAGATCGTCACCGACTTGTTCCCCGAATGGACGTCGTTGCCGTTCGCCGTAATCGTCACCGCGCCGCTACTGGTGGTGTCTCCGGCCGCAATGGTCAGCGTCTTCTCGGTGGAAAGGTCGAAGTCCGCTCCAGTCGCCCCCGTCCCGGCCGCCGCGCCCACCGTCAACGTCACCGCGCCGCTCGACTTGCCCGAAAGCGTCGCCGTCACCGACGCTACCCCGCCCGTCTCCGAAATCGACGAGGACGACAACGCCAGCGCCACCGTCGGCAGCGCATCGTCGTCCGCCAGCGTCAGCGTCGCGGCGGACGGCAGCGCCACCCCGTTGCCGCCCGCCGCGGTGGCGGAGACCGTCACCGACTTGTTCCCCGAATGGACGTCGTTGCCGTTGGCCGTCACCGTCACCGCCCCGGCGCTCGCCGTCGATCCCGCCGCGATGGTCAGCGTCTTCGCCGCGCTCAGATCGAAGTCGGCAGCGATCGCCCCCGTCCCGGCCGCCGCATCCACCGTCAACGTCACCGCTTCGCTGGAGGCGCCCGAAAGCGTCGCCGTCACCGACGACACCCCGCCCGTCTCCGAAATCGACGACTGCGACAGGACCAGCGCCACCGTCGGCAACGCCTCGTCGTCGGTCAGCGCCAGCACCGCCCCGGTCACGCGCCCGGTCCCCTGGCCGTTGGCGGCCGTCGCCGTCACCGTCGTCGAACGCCCGCCGCTCCCTTGGTGAACGTCGTCGTTCACCGCGTCGATCGTCGCCGTATCCGCGGCGTTCGCCGTGCTCCCCGCCGCGATCACGATAATCGCGTCCGGTCCCGCCGTGTAGAGGCCCGACACGCCCGTCACCGTCACCGTCGTCGCCGCGCTGGAGGGATGGCTCAGTGTCGCGCTCACCGTCGTCGCGCCGCCGTCCTCCGGGATCGACGACGACGCCAACGCCAGCGTCACATCCGGCGCATCGTCGTCATCGGTGATGGTCAGGGTCACGGCGGCCGGATCCGACACCCCGCCATCGCCGCCCACCGTGGCCGATACCGTCACCGACTTGTCCGGCCCGTCCACCGTGTCGTCATTCGCCGTCACCGTCGCCACACCCGCGCTCGCCGTCGAACCCGCCGCTATCGTCAGCGTCGCCGGGTTCGACAGCGTGAAGTCGCCGTCCACCGCGTTCGTCCCCGCCGCCGCCGACACCGTCAACGTCACCGCTTCGCTCGACTTGCCGGAGAGCGCCGCCGTCACCGCGCTGGCGTTGCCCGCGCCGCCCTCGTCGATCGTGTCGGGTTTCGACGGGTCCGGTTCCGACAGCGACAGCGTGACGGTCGGCGTGTCTTCGTCGTCGGTCAGCGTGAGGCTCGCCCCGGTCACGACCACGGTCTCCGACTCGGCGGCGGCCTGGTCGTTGGCCGCCGTTCCGGTCACCGTGACGCTCCGGTCGCCCACGTTGTCCACGTCGTCGTCCACCGCCGCAATCGACGCCGTGTCCGAAGCGTTCGCCGTCTCCCCCGCCGCAATCACGATCACCGCGTCCGAACCCGCCGTGTAGAAGCCCGCGACCGCCGCCACCGTCACCGTCGTCGCCGCGCTCGATGCGTGCGAAAGGGTGGCGCTCACCGTGGTCGCGCCGCCGTTCTCCGCAATCGAAGAATCCGCCACCGCCAGAGCCACCGAAGGCGCATCATCGTCGTCCGCGATGGTCAGGGTCACGGCGGCCGGGTCTGCGACTCCGCTACCGCCCGATACCGCGGCCGAAACGGTCACCGACTTGTCCGGCCCGTCCACCGTGTCGTCGTTCGCCGTCACGGTCACGACGCCTGCGCTCACCGTCGATCCCGCCGCGATGGTCAGCGTCGCGCCCGACAACGTGAAGTCGCCGGAAACCGCGTTCGTCCCCGCCGTCGCCGCCACCGTCAGCGTCACCGCCTCGCTCGACGCGCGATCCAGCGCCGCCGTCACCGCGCTGGCGTTGCCCGCGCCGCCTTCGTCGATCGTGTCAGGTTTCGACGGGTCCGGCTCCGACAACGACAGCGTGACGGTCGGCGTGTCTTCGTCGTCGGTCAGCGTGAGGCTCGCACCGGTCACGGTCACGGTCTGCGACTCGGCGGCGGCTTGGTCGTTGGCCGCCGTTCCGGTCACCGTGACGCTCCGGTCGCCCACGTTGTCGATGGCGTCGTTCACCGCGGTAATCATCACGCCGTCCGAGGCGTTCGCCGTCTCCCCCGCCGCGATCACGATCGTCGCGTCCGAACCCGCCGTGTAGAAGCCCGCGACCGCCGCCACCGTCACCGTCGTCGCCGCGCTCGAGGCGTGCGAGAGCGCCGCAGTCACCGTGGTCGCGCCGCCGTCCTCCGCAATCGAAGAATCCGCCACCGCCAGAGCCACCGAAGGCGCATCATCGTCGTCCGCGATGGTCAGGGTCACGGCGGCCGGGTCTGCGACTCCGCTACCGCCCGATACCGCGGCCGAAACGGTCACCGACTTGTCCGGCCCGTCCACCGTGTCGTCGTTCGCCGTCACCGTCGCCACGCCCACGCTCGCCGTCTCCCCGGCCGCTATCGTCAGCGTCTTCGCGCCCGACAACGTGAAGTCCGTGGCCGCCGCGTTCGTCCCCGCCGCCGCCGACACCGTCAGCGTCACCGCCTCGCTCGACGCCCGGTCCAGCGCCGCCGTCACCGCGCTGGCGTTGCCCGCCCCGCTCTCCGCGATGGTGTCCGGTTTCGACGGGTCCGGCTCCGACAACGACAGCGTGACGGTCGGCGTGTCTTCGTCGTCGGTCAGCGTGAGGCTCGCCCCGGTCACGGCCACGGTCTGCGACTCGGCGGCGGCCTGCTCGTTGGCCGCCGTTCCGGTCACCGTGACGCTCCGGTCGCCCACGTTGTCGATGGCGTCGTTCACCGCGGTAATCGTCACGCCGTCCGAAGCGTTCGCCGTCTCCCCCGCCGCAATCACGATCGTCGCGTCCGAACCCGCCGTGTAGAAGCCCGCGGCCGCCTCCACCGTCACCGTCGTCGCCGCGCTTGATGCGTGCGAAAGGGTGGCGCTCACCGTGGTCGCGCCGCCGTTCTCCACGATCGAGGAATCCGCCAGAGACAGCGTCGCCGACGGCGCGCCGTCGTCGTCCGTGATCGTCCCCGTCCCGTTCGCCGCCCCGTCCGGGATCGTCGCGTTCGACGGCGCGCTCAGCGTCACGACCACCGTCTCGTCCGGCTCGTCCGTCGCGTCGCCCGCCACCGTCACCGAGACCGTCTTGCTCGTCTCGCCCGCCGCGAAGGTCAGCGCGCCCGCCGCGAGGGCCGTATAGTCCGCCCCCGCCGTCGCCGTGCCGCCCGTCCCCTCGGCGTAGGCGACCGTCACCTCCCTGCCGCTCGCCGCGCTCAGCGCCACCGTCCACTCCAGCGCCGCGCTCGCGCCGGCCGCCCCCTCCGCCACGCTCGGCGACGAGATCGACAGCGCCGGCTGATCGTCGTCGTCGGCGATGGTCAGCGTCAGGTCGGCCGGGCCGGTCACCAGGACGTCGTTGTCCGCGCTCCCGGACACGGTGACGGTCTTGTCGTCTTCGTCCAGCGCGTTGTCCACCGCGGTGATCGTCACCGTCCCGGCGCTGGTCGTCTCCCCCGCCGCGATGGTCAGCGGCGCCGCGGCGCTCAGCGCGAAGTCGCCGTCCGCGGCGTTCGTCCCCGCCGAAGCCGTCACCGTCACCGTCGTGTCGGCGCTCGACGCCTTGTCCAGCGCCGCGGTCACCGTGGCCGAGCCGGGGTTCGTCCCGTCGTGCTCGTCGATGGTCGCGGCCGAGAGGACCAGGGTCACCACCGGCGGCTCGACCACGGCCGCGAAGAAGCTCAACGACGCCTCGTCGCCGTCGGTGTCGGTGGCGGTCCAGGTGTATTCGGCCCGCGCCCGCGTCGCCGTCGGCGCGCCCGAGACCTCGCGCGTCGCCGCGTCGCGGACCACGCCGTCCGGCAGGCCCGTATGCGGCGCGGCAGCGGACAGCGCGTAGGTCACCCGGCCGTCGCCGCCCGTCACCTGGGGCAGGGTGAAGGACTCGATCTCCAGGCCCTTCATCCACGTCGCGTCGGCGATGGTCTCGTCGCCGAAGGTGGGGATGCCGTCCACCGCCGCGGTGAAGGCGAGCTCCGCCCGGTCGCCGTCGGCGTCCGTGGCCGTCCAGGTGTAGACGGTCGCGGCCAGCGTC
Source organism: Alphaproteobacteria bacterium (assembly GCA_965242505.1). Classification (GTDB taxonomy): domain Bacteria; phylum Pseudomonadota; class Alphaproteobacteria; order UBA2966; family UBA2966; genus UBA2966. The sequence continues at coordinate 360,829 of OZ251449.1, read as the reverse complement.
GCGGTCGGCGCGCCGGAAACCTCGCGCGTCGCCGCGTCGCGGACCACGCCCGCGGGCAGGGCCGGGGTCAACGCGTAGGTCAGGTCGCCGTCGCCGCCGGTGGCCGCCGGCAGGGTGAAGGCTGTGATCGCCTCGCGCTCGGTCCACGTCCGGTCGTCGAGGGTCGCGTCGCCGAAGGTCGGCAGCAGGTCCTCGTACACCTCCAGATCGAAGGTGAGCTCCGCCCGGTCGCCGTCCTGGTCCGTGGCTCGCCACGTGTATTCGACCGACTCCCAGACCGCGGTCGGCGTACCCTGTAGCACGCGCCCGTCGAGTTCGACGCCGGGGGGCAGCCCCTCCTGCCTGAGCGCGTGGACCAACGGGCCGTTGCCGCCGGTCGCCTCCGGCAGGGTGACCGCGGTGACCTGGGAGCCCTGCAACCACGACAGGTCGTCGATGGTCGCGTCGCCGAAGCTCGGCGCGGTGTCCTCGGCCACCGTGACGTGGAAGGTGAGCGAGGCTTCGTCGCCGTCGGCGTCCGTCGCCGTCCAGGTGTATTCCGTCCGCGCCGCGGCGGCGTCCGGCGCGCCGCTCACCCGGCGGTCCGCCCGCGACACCCCGCCCGGCAGCGCCGGCGAAAGGGCGTAGGTCAACGGCCCGTTGCCGCCGACCGCCGCCGGCAGGTCCAAGGCGTCGATCGGGTCGTCCTCGATCCACTCCTGGTCGTCGACCGTCGCCTCGAAGCGCGGCGTCAGGTCGGGCACGACCTGGATGGTGAAGTCGAGCGTCGCCGCGTCGCCGTCGGCGTCCGTGGCCGTCAATCGGTAGGTTGCCGGGTTCTTGTCGACCGCGGGCGTACCGCTGATCCTGCCGCCGCCGAAGGCGCCGGTCGAAGAGGCGGAGTAGGCGAGCCCGCGCGGCAGGCTCAGCGTGGCCGCGGACGTGCCCGGCCCGGTCAGCGCGTAGGTGAGCGTCCCGTCGCCGTCGGTCGCCGGCGGCAGGGTGAAGTCGACCGGCGCGCCCACCGTCCAGACCCGCGCCGGCACCACCGCCGCGCCGAAGGTCGGCGTCGGCTGCGCGGCGCCGCCGACCCTGAACATGTCGTCGTTCACGATGCTGTTGGTCAATCGGAGCTGCGCCGCCTTGCCGCCCGGCCCCGTGATGCTGGCGCCTTCCAGGCGCAGCGCGTCGGCCGCGATGCTGACGCCGTCCGGGTCCCGGTCGCCGTGCTGCACCGTGTAATAGAAGTTCAGATGCGTGCTTCTTAAGGAAGTCAGAGGCCTGCCAAGGTTGTTGGTCATCGGCACGCGGCGCGTGACGCTGCCGACCTGCAGCGCGATCGTCGGCGTGCCCGTCACCGTCACCGTCTTGCCGTATCCGACTTGGATCTTGAACCGCTCGCCGGTGAGGAAGGTGTCGTGGCGGGCCGATCCCGAGAGCTTCACTTCACCCGTCGCCGCCGGGTTGAGGCTGCCGTCCACCTTGAACCGCGCGTCGTTCGTCAGCGCGTGGCTGCCCAGGTCCAGCACCGCCTTCGCCCCCCCCACCACGTTGCCGAGCAGGGTGACGCCGTCGGGGAGCGTCAAGGCGCCGGCGGCGATGGAGATGCCGTCCGGGTCCCGGTCGGACGGCCCCACCGTGTGACTGAACTGCAACTCCCGGGAGGGGCTGCCCAACGGCTTGCCGTTCAGCCGGTGCGTGGCGGCGCCGATGGCGAGCGCCAGCTGCGGAGACCCGCCGCTCACGACGATCGGGAGGTCGAACCGGACCCTTACCTGTATCTCTTCCCCAAGTGTGAACGTCTGGTTGCTCCGCGGGACGAAGATCACGCTGACCTGGTCCACGCGCGGCTTCCTGGCGGCGCCGGTCACCTTGTGCGCCGCCTGGGCGCCCAGCGCGTGGCTGCCCAGGGCGAGGTTCACCGGGTTGCCTTCCCGCCGCTTCAGGGAGGAGCCGGTCAGCGCGCCCTCCGCGATGGAGATGCCGTCCGGGTCCCGGTCCGTGCTCTGGACCGTGTATTCGTAATAGAGGCTGCGGGCGTGCTGGGCCCCGATCCGGGTGTTGAGCGTGGCGTAGCGCGTGCGTGCTGGGGCCCGGCGCGTGTTGTCGCCGATGGTCAGCGCCAGGCGAGTAGACCCGTCCGACAGATTGTTGACGAGGTCGCTGAAGGTCACCTGCACCCTGATCTTCTCGCCCGCGCTATAGCCGGCGCTGTACGCCGGGGTCGTGTTGATGGTGACGCCGGTCACCGTGGCGGCGCGTCCGTCCACCTTGTGCGACGTCTGGTTGCCGAGCGCGTGGCTGCCGAGATCGACCCGGCCGTCGAGGAACTGATCGAAGCCGCCGCCGGTGCTGTAGGTGATCGCGCCATTGGAGATCAGCGCCCGCGCGCCGATGGAAATGCCGTCGGCGTCGTGGTCGGGATCCTGCACCGTGTAGCGGAAGTCCACGGTGCGCCCGCTCGAGGCGTGGTAGGACGCCGTCCGCGTCGTCCCGCCGACGGCGAGCGTCAGCTCCGGCCAGAAATCCCTGCCGTTGAAGGTCGCCTTGCTCACCTGCACCGCCTTGCTGAACGTGACCCGCGCCTCGATGGTCTCGCCGTGGTCGTACCAGCCGTCGCTCTGGAACGACCGGATGGAGACGCCGGTCACCATCGGCGCCGCGGTGTTGGCGCCGTTCACCTTGTGCGACGCCTGGGCGCCGAGCGCGTGGCCGCCGAGGCCGAGGCCGGCGTTCGCACCGGCGACGTTGCGGATGGTCCCGCCGTTCAGGGTCAGCGCGCCGGCGGAGATGGAGAGGCCGTCGGGGTCGACGTCCGCCGCCGCCACCACGCGGCGGAAGATCTGCTTCGTCGGACTGGTTCCGGCGCGGTTCCAGACCGCCTGCGCGGTCGCCGTTCCCAGGGTGAACGCCAAGTTGGGCGTTCCCGAAACGCCCACCGCCTGATCGAAGCGCACCTCCACCTCGATGGTCTCGCCGTAGGAGTAGGTGTCGCCGCTCGCGGGCGTCGAAATCACCCGGACCCCGGCCACGGCCGGGGCGCGCCCGGCGCTCCCGTCCACCTTGTGCGACGCCTGCGCGCCCAGCGCGTGGCTCCCCAGCCCCAGGATCGCGTTGTTCCCCGCCGCGTCGCGGATCAACCCGCCGTTCAGGGCCAGCGCGTCCGCGGCGACGGCAATGCCGTCCGGGTCCCGGTCCTCGGCCTGTACGGTGTAGCGGAAGCGGAGCGTCGCGCCGGACACGGAGAGGAACGTCGCCTGGCGCGTCCTCCCGCCGATGGCGAGCGCCAGCCGCGGCGCGCCGCGCACCATCATGGCGCCTGCGCCCGCGCGCTCGAAGGTCACGTCCACCCGGATCTCCTCGCTGGCCCCGTAGGTGTCCCCCGAAAGCGGCGTGGAGGCGATGGCGACCCCGCTCGCCACCGGGCGCACGCCCGCGGCCTTGAGATGGAACGCCAGCGTCGCGGCGTCGCCGTGGGAGTCGGTCGCGGTCAGCGTGTAGGCGGTGCGCGGGCTCTCCATTCCGGGCGCGCCGGAAAGCACGCCGGTTGCGGCGTTCACGCCCAGCCCCTCCGGCAGCGCCGGCGACACGGCGTAGCGGAGCGTCCCGTCGCCGCCGGTCGCGGTCGGCAGCGCGTGGGTCGCCGCCGTCCCCACCGTCAGAGACAGGTCGGGGCCGGCCGCGGCGCCGAACACCGGCCACAGGCCGGTCATGCTCCCGTCCACCTTGGCGTTGGCGAAGGCCGCCCGCGCGTGGCTGCCCAGACCGAGCGCCGCGTCCTGGCCGTCGGCGTCGCGGATGGTCGCGCCGTTCAGCGTCAGCGCCCCCGCGGCGACGCCGAGCCCGTCGGCGTCCATGTCCGCCGCCGCCACCGTGTAGGAGAAGCGGATATAGGCGTTGCCGACGCCGGCGACGGCGACGGCCTGGCGGGTCTGGCCGCCGATGGCGAGCGCGAGCCGCGGCGCGCCCGTCGCCGTCACCGTCTGGTCGAAGTCGACCTGGACGGTGATCGTCGCGCCCCGGGTGTAGGTACCAGCCTGCTGCGGAGTGGAGTGGATGCTCACGCCGGTGACGCGCGGCGGGCTGCCCACCTGGTGGCCGTTGGCGTCGGTGATGGCGTGCGAGCCCAGGCCGAGCGCGGCCCGGGTCGCGCCGTCGGCCGCGTCGAAGATGCCGCCGAGGCCGGCGGCGGGATGCGCGAGCGCGCCCGAGCCGATGCTCACGCCGTCGGCGTCGTAGTCCTCCTGCAGCACGGTGTAGTCGAACACCAAGTAGCCGTTCTGGGTTCCGACGTAGGCCGCCTGCCGCGTCACGCCGCCGACGTCGAGAGCGAGGGTCGGGACCCCCGTCACGGTCACCCCTTTGTCGAACTTGACCCCGGCCTTGATCATGGCGCCCGGCGGGTACATGGAGTGCGCCGCCGGGGTGGAGAGGAACTTCACGTCCGAGACCCTCGGCGCTCGGGCCGACGCCACGGTGAGGGGGAAGGTGAGCGCCGTCGAATCGCCGTCGCCATCGGTGGCCGTCCAGGTCCAGGTCGTCCGCTCCACCGACCCCGGGGGCGTGCCGGACAGCACGCGGGTCGCGCCGTCGAACGCCAGCCAGGACGGCCGCTGCGCTGGCGTCAGCGCATAGGAGATGGAGCCGTCCCCCGTCGCCGCCGGCAGGGTGAGCGAGCCCGCGATCCTGGCGATCCTGGCCAGCCAGTGCTGCGGCTGGATCGTGGCCGTCCCGAACGAAGGCGCGGTGTCGCGCACCCGGTAGGCCGGGTCGTTGGCGATGGCGTGGGCGCCGAGGCCGAGCGCCGCGGACTCGCCCTCCCCGTCGCGCAGGGTCATGCCGGGGGGCAGGGTCAGCGCGCCGGCGGCGATGGAGATGCCGTCGCCGTCGAGATCCGAAGGTTGCAACGTGTACTGGAACGCGAGCACCTGGGAGGCGTCCCGGCCGGTGCTCCGCGCCATCTCCCGGCTTATGTAGCCGTCATAGGTTGCCTGCCGGGTCTGGCCGCCGATGGTGAGCGCCAGGCTCGGCGCGCCGCTGCCGCCGAAGACGACCGCCTGATCGAAGGCCACCGCCGCGATCACCACGGCGGGGGCGAAGCGGTTGGTCGCGGTCTGCCGCGGGTCCGCCCAGCCGGACGGCTGCGCGTTCCAGCAGCACGCCAGTTCCGTGGTGTCGAGCCTCACTTCCACCACCCGGGGCGGCGCCGACACCTTGTGGCCGGCGGCGCCGACGACGGCGTGGGCGCCGAGGCCGAGCCGCGCGTCCTCGTCCCTGGCGTTGCGGATGGTCCCGCCGTTCAGCGTCAGCGCGCCGCCGGCGATGGAGATGCCGTTGGCGTCCCGGTCGTCCGCCGCCACCCGGTAGCTGAACGTGATCTTGCGCCCGCCCGTAACGTGGCTCCCGACCGCCTTTCGGGCCTCGCTGCCGATGGTGAGCGCCAGGTTCGGCGTGCCCTCCACCGTGATCGTCTGGTCGAAGGTCACGTCGACCGTGATCGTCTCGCCGGCGGCGTAGGCGTCCCCCGACGCCGGGCTGGAGGTGATGGCGACGTCCGTCACCACCGGGTCGGTCACCACCGAAAGGTGGAAGGTGAGCGTCGCCGCGTCTCCGTCGGCGTCGGTGGCGGTGAAGGTGTAGGAATCCGCGGCTGCGGCGGTGGGCGTGCCGGAGATGGTGTGCGTGGCGGCGTTCCAGGCAAGCCCGGCCGGCAGGCTCAGCGTCGTGGCCGCGCCCGGCCCGGTGAGCGCGTAGGTCAGGGTCCCGTCGCCGCCGGTCGCGGCCGGGAGCCGGTCGTTCGCCCGCAGGTCCAGGAGGTAGCGCCGCGTCTCCGCCCCCGACGCCGGGAAGGAGGGCGCCGTGTCCGCCACGCGCAGGTCCGGATCGTTGGCGATGGCGTGGGAACCGAGGCCGATCACGGCGTCCTCGCCCTCGGCGTCGCGGATCTCGCCGCTGCCCAGGGTCAGCGCGTTGGCGGCCACCGATACGCCGTCGCCGTCGTGGTCGCCGGACTGGAGTTCGTACCAGAACCCCGCGACGTTCACGTTCCCGGGCTGGTGCGCGCGGTTCGCCAGGATCCTGCTGAGGAACGAATCGTAGGCGGCCTGGCGGGTGGCGGAGCCGATGCCGAGCGCGACGTGCGGCGCGCCGGTGACGGCCACGGGCTGATCGAACGTCACCTCGACGTACACCAGGGCCGGGGGATACCGGTTGTGGTCGGTCTGCCGGGAGTCCGCCCAACCGTCCGGCTGGACGCCCCAGCAGCACCGCAGCCGGTTCGAGTGGATATCCACCCCGGTGATCTTCGGCGGGGCGGAGACCTTGTGGCCGGTCTGCGCGGCGAGGGCGTTGGCGCCGAGTCCGAGCCGCGCGTCCTCGCCCTTGGCGTTGCGGACGGTGGCGCCGCCCAGGGTCAGGGCGTTGGCGGCGATGGCGATGCCGTCCGCGTCCTTGTCGGCCGTCCCCACCGTGTAGCTGAACGAGATCTTGCTCTCTCCGGTGACGTGACTCCCCGTCGCCTGCCGCGTGGCGCCGCCGATGGCGATGGCCAGTTGCGGCGCACCGGTCACCGTCAACACCTGGTCGAAGGTGACGTCGGCGGTGATCGTCTCGCCGGCGGCGTAGGTGTCGCCCGACGCCGGGCTGGAGGTGATGGCGACGCCCGTCGCCACCGGGTCGGTCACCACCGACAGGTCGAAAGCCGCGGTCGCCGTATCGCCGTCGGCGTCGGTGGCGGTGAGCGTGTAGGAGGCCGCCGCCGTTTCGCTCTGGGGCGCGCCGGAGAGCGTGCGCGTATCCGCCTCCCAGGAGAGGCCGGCGGGGAGCGACAGCGTCGCCGCCGTCCCCGGCCCGGTGAGCGTGTAGACCACCGGCGCGTCGCCGCCGGTCGCCGCCGGCAGCTCGTCGCTCACCGCCACGTTGAGCAGGTAGGGCCGCGCCGCCACGGTCCCCAGGACCGGCGCGCCGTCCCGCACCCTGTGGCTGGAGTCGTCGGTGATGGCGTGGGTCCCGAGCGAGAGGACCGCGGGCACGCTGCCGTTGCCCTTCAGGTGGGAGCCGGCCGGCAGGGTCAGGGCGTCCGCGCCGATGCTGATGCCGTCGCCGTCCCAGTCGCTGGCCGTCACCGTGTAGGAGTAGCGATACGGCGCTCTGTCGTAGGCCAAGGCGTTCCATGGCGCCTGCCGCGTGTTCGCCCCGATGGTGAATGCGAGGCGGGGGTACCCGCCGTTCCCGCTGTGGACGACCCTCTGCGACCAGGTCAGGTCCACGTCGATGGTCTCGCCCACGTCGTAGACGCCGTTGGCGCCGGGGCTGGAGCTGATCGTCACCCCGGTGATCCGCGCCGGCGTGTACACCTTGTGCCCCGAGGCGTTGGCGATGGCGTTGGTTCCGAGAGCGAGCGCCGCGTTCGCGCCGTCGGCGTCGCGGATGGCGCCGCCGTTGAGGGTCAGCGCCGAGGCGCCGATGGAGATGCCGTCGGAGTCCCGGTCGTTGGCGGTGACCGTGTAGGCGAACCTGAGTTCCTCAATCGCCCGCGAGGGATACGGGCCGCCGGTCACCTGCCGCGTATCGTCGCCGATGGCGAGCGCCAGGCGCGGCCTGCCGGTGACCGTGACCGGCCGGGAGAAGGTGACCTGGGTCCTGATCACCTCGCCCACGTCGTAGCCGTCGCTGCTGGCCGGAGTGGTGAGGATGCTCACCGACTCCACGGCCAGGGGCGTGGCCGCCGAGCCGTCCACCTTGTGCGCCGCGGCGTTGTCGATGGCGTGCGTCCCCAGCACCGTCACCGCGGCCGCGCCGGTCGCGCTGTCGGTGAAGGCGGCGCCGTTCAGGGCCAGCGCGTCCGCGCCGATGCCGATGCCGTCCGCGTCCCGGTCCGCCGCCTGCACGACGTATTCGTAGAGCCAGCCGCCGTTGCGGTGAAAGCCGTTCCGGCGCGCCTGGCGGGTCGTCCCGCCGACGTCCAGGGACAGTCTGGACAAGGACGTATTGGTCCCTACGACGCTGCGGTCGAACTTGAGCGTGACCTGGATCACCTCCTTCAGGCCGTAGGCGCCGTTGGCGTAGGGCTTGGAGACGATGGCCACGTCGGAGATCACCGGCGCGCCGTCCACCACCGTGATCGTGAACGGGCCGAGCGTCGCCTGGTCGCCGTCGGCGTCGGTGGCGGTCAGCGTGTGCGTGGTCGCGCCCGCGGCCGTGGGCGTCCCGGTGATGGTGGGGCGCGCGCTCCCCAACGCCAGGCCGGCGGGCAGGGCCGGCGAGATGCTGTAGGTGAGCGCGCCGTCGCCGTCCTTCGCCAGGGGCAGGGTGGTGGCCGTCGCCGCGTCCTTGGCCAGCGTCCGGGCCGCGGCGCCGGCGGTCTGGGAAAAGTCGGGCTGCGTATCGCGCACCGTATGCCCGGCGGCGTCGATCCTGGCGTAGGCGGCGATGGCGAGCGACGCCGGCACGGCGTCGGCGTCGGCCCCCACGATGGTCCCGCCGTTCAGCGACAGCGCCCCCGCGCGGATGCTTACGCCGTCGCCGTCGAAGTCCGACGACGTCACGGTGTACTGGAACGAGATTACGTTGACGTTGCCTTCCCTGCACGACGAATGACAGGGGACCTGGCGGACCTTGCCGCCGATGTCGATCGCCAGCTGCGGCGCGCCGGTCACCGTGACGAGCTTGTTGAACTGGATGATCGCCGTGATTCGCTCGCCCTCGGTGTAGTCGCCGTCGGGGGGGTTCGTGAAGAACGCCAGTCCTATCGGCTTCGGCGCGTTGGCCGCGGCCACCGTGACGTCGAACGAAAGCCGCGCCGTGTCGCCGTCGCCGTCGGTCGCCGTCCAGCTGTAGGAAGCGGCAGCCGCCGCGGCGCCGGGCGTCCCCGAGATCGTGCGCGTGGCGGCGTCCCAGACCAGACCCTGGGGCAGGCTCAGCGTCGTCGCCGCGCCCGGCCCGGTCAGCGTGTAGCCCACCGTGGCGTCGCCGCCGGTCGCCGCGGGCAGTTGCAGGCTCGCGGCCGCGCCGGCGGTCCAGTGCTGGTTCGCCACCGCCGTTCCGAAGGAGGGCTGGGGATCGTTCACCTGGCGGCCGGAGTCGTTCGCAATCGCATGACTGCCGAGATCGAGGGCGGCGGCGACGTTCGACGCCTCTATGCCGCCGCCGTTGAGCGTCAGCGCGTCCGCGGCGATGCCGATGCCGTCGCGGTCCACGTCCGCCGCGGTCACCGGGTAGCGGAAGCTCACCGTCGAGCCGCTGTGCGTCCGGTAGGCCGCCTGCCGGGTCGTCGCGCCGATGGCGAGCGCCAGCCGCGGCGCGCCCGTCACCGCCACCGGGTAGTTGAACGTGACCTCCACGTCGATGTTCTCGCCCGTCGCGTAGCTGGCCCCGCCGGCCGGGGAGGAGGCGATGGAGATCCCGCTCACCGCCGGCGCGGCCCCGGCGACCGCGATGGTGAACGGCAGCGAGTCCGCGAACACGTTGCGCTCGAGCCCGGCGAAATGGAAAACGTTGAGCGTGTAGGCCGTCTTCGCCATCCCCACCGCCGACGCGCCGGAGAGGACGCGCGTCGCCGGGTCGAAGGAGAGGCCGCCGGGCAGGGCCGGCGTCGCCGCCAGCGCGTAGGTCGTCCACAAATTCGCGTCCGCGGCCGCCGGCAACGTGAAGCTGCCGCGCGCGCCGCGCGTGAAGGCGTAGGCGGGCTGCGCCACGCCGCCATAGGTCGGCCAGCCGCCGTCCACCCGGTGATTGGCCTGGTCGCCCAGCGCGTGGTTGCCGAAGCCGAGGGCGGCGGCCGCGCCCCGCGCCTCGATGCCGCCGCCGTTCAGCGTCAGCGCGTCCGCGGCGACGGAGATGCCGTCCGTGTCCCGGTCGCCCCCCATGACCTCGTATCGAAAGAAGACGTTGGCGCCGGACACCGACCGGAAGGCGGCATGGCGGGTGCGGGAGCCTATGGTCAGCGCCAGCCGCGGCGCGCCGGTGACCGTGACCGCCTCGCTGAAGAGGACCTGCACGTCGATGTGGTCGCCCTGGTCGTAGGGCCGGAACTCCGTCTCCGACGCCATGCTGGGGCGGGACGTGATGTAGACCCCACGCACCTCGGGCGCGCCGGTTTGCGCCGCGGCGGCGAGGGGCGTGAGGGACAGCGCGGCGAGCGCGAGCGCGGCGGTCGATCTCACGGCCCGCTTCACATATGCGTGACCGGATGCGTGAACGGCCGGCCGCGACGCGCGCGCGGACCCCCCTTTTCCCGTTTCGCGGTGGCGATTGATGACGCTTTCCGACAATTTATCGACGCTTGGAAGATAATTGCATCCACTTCGTACCGAAATAGTAAATCATGTCTCTGGTCATATCTACGAAGTGAGACTTATACTGTTCATAAGTGTTCCTGCTTCTCCCCTTTGTTCTCCCCCTCCTTGCAGGGGGAAGTCGGAAGGAGGACATTCACACTCCTCCCCCCTGGCAGGGGGGAGGTCGGGAGGGGGGTGGATCGGACCCGGCGCCCGCCGCCGGTTACCCCCACCCCGACCCTCCCCCTGCAAGGGGGAGGGAGGAGAAAGGACGGAGAGGGAGGCGATGTCCGACGGAGAAGACGCAGGCCGCGCGCGCGACCGCCTGAAGCAGTTGCGGGCGTTCTGCCATGCCGCGCGGCTGGAGAGCATGTCGAAGGCGGCCGATCATCTCTCCCTCACCCAGCCGGCCGTTTCGCAGCAGGTCCGGGCGCTCGAACGGGAGTTCGCGACGACGTTCTTCGAGCGGCGCGGGCCGCGCATCGCGCTCACCCCGGCCGGCGAGAGCCTGTACCGCATCTCCATGCCCCTGGTGCGGGGCGTCGACCGCCTCCCGGACACCTTCGCCGAGGTCTTCGGCAACGAGACGTCGGGCGAAATACGCATCGTGGCGGGGATGACCGCCTCCACGTTCCTGCTGCCCGAATACCTGAAGGACTTTCGGGCCTCCTATCCCGGCGTCCGGGTGAACCTGCGGACCACCGGCCTCGCCGAGGGGCTGCGCCTGGTGTACGACCGCGAGGTGGATTTCTCGCTGGGCGCGGTGGAAATGCTGCCGGAGGGGCTCGAGTTCCACCCCATCCGCGAGAGCCGGTACGTGCTCATCACCCATCCCGCCCATCCGCTGACGCGGGTGGGCGAAGCGTCTCCGCGCGACATCGCCATCTGGCCGCTCGTCCTGCCGGCCCGCGGCACGTTGGCCCGCGCGGCGGCGGAACTCGTTGCCCAGCATTTCGGCGCCGAACTGAGGGTCGCGGTGGAGACCAGGGGATGGAGCGTGATCAAGTCCTTCGTCGAGCGGGACGTCGGGGTCGCCTTCGTTCCCGACGTCTGCGTCAGCGAACGGGACTCGGTGCGCGTCGTGCCGACGGAGGAACGCCTCGCCCGCCGGATACGGCCCGTGAGCTACGGCGTGGTCGTGTACCGCCCCGAGTTCCTGCCCCTGGCCGCCCGGCGCCTCATCCAGACGATGGTCCCCGACTTCCCCGACGCCCCCGCCTGACGCAACCCCCGCCCCGGCCCTCCCCTCCCCCTATCCGGGAGGGAGCCCTCCACACTCTTCCCCCCCTGGTGGGGGAGCCATCCGCACTCCTCCCCCTTGGCAGGGGGGAGCCATCCATACTCCTCCCCCCTGACAGGGGGGGAGGTCGGGAGGGGGGTTATCGCCCGACCCCGCGACGCCGCGCGACCCTCAAGCCTCCGCCGGCATGAGGAATACGGATCAGTCGTCCAGGACGCGATAGCCCATGATCTGGCGTTCGGTGATCAGCGCCCGGCCCGACGCGGCGCGGTATCGGTTGAGCGTATGGACCATGACCGACGGCCCCACGGCGTGGTCCGGATCGAAGACCGCGCCCGCGAGAACGCAGTCCGCCGCGAGCGTTTCCCCGGGGCGGACGAGGGAATGGATCTCCACGGAGTTTCCGCCGTTGAAGATGCCTCCGGGAGGCAGCTTCAGCCGCGCCGGGTCGAGACGGCCGATATCCGTGACGCCCTCCCGGCCCAGCGCCGCCGGGTCGGAATCGAACGGCCTGGCGTCGGGCCACGACTCCAGGCCGTGCAACGGATAGAGCGGCATCGCCACCACGCCCCCGAAAGGGCCCCGCGCCGCCTTCTCCGGGTGATAGTGCCAGGGGTTCACGCCCATCACCGCGTCGGCCATCAGCCGCAGGCGGCTCAGGTCCACCGGGATGACCGACTCGACCGCATCCATCCGCCGTCCGACCATGGCGCGGATATGGTCGGGAACGTCCTCGCCGGCCTCGCGGACCGCGGCGTCGACGCGCCACTCGTCCGGCAGGTCCCGGTCGTCGACCTCGACGACGTGGCCGCCGCGCGCGTCGAGCAGGACGATGGCCTCCCCTTCGGTCGTGTCCGCGCCGCGGTCGTGGTTGCGGATGCGGAAGCCGACCCGCGCGGCCACGTAGCCCCCCGCCTCGACGGCCTCCTCGATCGCCCCCCGGACGACGAGGCGCTCCTCGGCGAAGTCCATGCCGCGGAAGTCCGTGTCGACGCGCCACACCCAGCCCCGGTAATCGAAGGACGCGCCCAGGAACTGGACGACGGACTGCGCCTTGATCGCGCCGTTGACGTACACGTCCTTCAGCCTGCCGTAGCCCCGCGCGTAGTCCTGGTTGTAGTGGACCTTGTCCCAGTTCTGCTGGGCGGCGCACCAGCGGGCGAGGTGCGTGTAGCCGATCGGACCCTTGTCCAGCGGCGGCAGCTCCGCGCCCGCCCGCACCGGCGCATCGAGACCCGGAATGTCGAAGACCGCGCTCATCGCCGAATACATACCATCCGGCCATCCATCCGGCGAGCGCCCGCGTATTACCCCCTCATGCTCCTGAAGGTCGGAAGATCGCGCGGCGTTGCGGGACCGCTGTCACCCCCCTCCCGACCTCCCCCCTGTTCAGGGGGGAGGAGTGATAATGGCTCCCTCCCGTCTCTTGTTCTCCCTCCCCCTTGCAGGGGGAGGGTCGGGGTGGGGGTCGCGTCAGGGGGATGAAGCTCGCGGATAAACGGAATGAGAAATGCGGGCTGGCGAGGCGCCTGGCCTGCTTCAGCAGGTCGCCGCGCAGGCTCACGACGTTTTACCGGGTTCCGAAGCCTCGCCGAACCGGACGTACAGGAACGAGTCGTCGTCGATCAGGCCCTTCACCCGACTGTGCACGAGGTCCTTCAACTCGAGAAGCGTCGGTCCGTCCTCGTCCTTGAAGTCGTCGTGTTCGAGCACGGTCCAGACCCAGACCGCGGGATCGTCCGACCAGTCGGAACCGGCCTCGACGCGCCACTCGACGACGGGCAACGGGAGAGGACCCGCCTGCAATTCGTCGAGCGCCGTTTCGATGTCGGCCAGGTTCGCCATCGCGCCGCCTCCGCCCTGGAACCACGTTTGCGCAACCGATTCGCGGGCGAAGCGTAGCCCGGACGAACGGGAAGGACAACGCCGCGCCTCCGCGCGCCTCACCCGGCGGGATTGGCGAGATGGAACGACCTGATGTCGTCGCGTTCGGAGAGCTCCTTCATCAGGGTCGCCAGGGGCGTCGAGCCCATGGCGTATTCGGCGTCGATGGGCCCCGCGGCCTTCAGGGCGCCGTACTCCCTGTCGGCGTAGTAGGCCGCCAGCAGCAGATCGTCGTCGCTGGCGAAGGGGCCCCGCTCCGCCCGGATCCCCGGCAGCGCCGGCGGCGCCAGCGCGCCGGGACGCTCCGTCACCGGTTCCTCGCCGCGCGTGATCTTGTCGTAGAGGTTCGGCTCGATCGGTCCCGCGATCTCGCCGTAGTAGCCGAGGACGTACTTCCTGACCTCGTCGGGCACGGTGTCGTAGCGGTCCCTGCCCTGCAGCTCCCCCATCACGTTGAGCACCGCCTGCGTCATGACGTACTGCGCGAAGGGGCTGACGATGATGGGATAGCCGAGCTCGCGGCGCACGTGTCCGGCCTCCTCCATCACCGCGTCCAGCTTGTCGACGATGCCGAGCGGCTCGAGCTGCGACTTCAGGTTCGAGATCATCCCGCCCGGAACCTGATGGTGATAGTGGAACTCGTCGTACTCCACGGGCTCGCCGACGGGCTTGTTCTCCCGCGCCGCGATGTAGCGCAGCCTGTCGGCCGCCCGCTCGACCGGTTCGAGGTCGATGTCCACGGCGTGACCGCGGCGGCGGACGTTGCGCGTGAACCGTTCCGTCGGCGGATGGGAGGCGGCGTTGGCCAGCGTCGACGTGGCCGTATGTACCGTGTCGACGCCGTAATCGACGGCGAGGACCGCGACGTAGGGCGACAGCCCCGAGAGGCAATGGCTGTGGAGCTGAAGGGGGACGTCGCCGCAGACCGCCTTGAGGGCGGGCACCAGCGTGGGAACGCGCTCCGGCCGCAGGAGGCCGCTCGGGTCCTTGATGAAGATCCCGTCCACGTCGAGCTTCAGGAGCTCCCGCGCCTTGGCGGCGTAGTAGTCGTCCGTGTGCACGGGCGTCTCGGTGTAGACCAGCCCGCCGACCGTGTGCAGCCCGAGGCGCTTGGCGGCGCGAATGCACACCTCCAGGTTGCGGATGTCGTTCAGGGCGTCATAGGTGGTGTGGTAGCGCATCCCGTTCGCGACCGTGCGCTCGGCCGTGAGCTCGACGACGTCGTCGGCGAACAGCTCGAAGGTGAAGAGGCTCTGCCCGCGATGGTGCAGGACGAGGGGCGTCTCCGTCACCCAGCTCGACAGGATGCGCATGCGTTCCCAGGGGTCCTCGAGCAGGTAGCGCACGCAGACGTCGAACACCGCGCCGCCGACGAGATCGATGGCCTCGAACCCGGCCCGGTCCAGCAGCGGCGCCGTCTCCCGCATCATCGCGGTCGTCATGCGCGTGGCCCACAGGCACTGATGGGCGTCGCGCAGCGTCACGTCGATCAGATTCACGGTTCGCCCGCCCTCCAGCGGCGGCGCGTCCGCGGCCGTCATCCCGTCACCTCTCGACCCCCTCGACACGCGGTCCTTGCGCTACGGACCGCCGCGGGATTATATCCCCGCAGCCGCCATGCGCCATTCGCGGCGCGGCCCCGTTCCACACCGGCCTCCGCATGACCCTTACCTACGCCGAAATCGCCGAGATCATCAAGCTCATCGACGCCAGCTCGTGCGAGGAGATCACGCTCGACGTGGGCGGGATCAGGCTCTCCATGCGCCGCCGCGGCGGCGGACCGGCGGCGGCGGTCGCTCCGGCCGCCGCCGGCGGAGCCGACGAGGCCGGCGCGGCGCCCGGGACGGAGCCGCCCGCCGCGGACGGAGACCCGCCGGCAGCGGCCGGGCCTCCCCGGACCGAGGCTCCGGTCGAGGCCCCCGCGCCGGCGGACGGCCTGTCGGAAATCCGTTCCCCCATGGTGGGGACGTTCTACCGGGCGGCCTCGCCCACGTCGCCGCCGTTCGTCGAAGTCGGCGACCTGGTCCGGAAAGACGACCCGTTGTGCCTGATCGAGGTGATGAAGCTGTACACCACGATCTCCGCGACCGGTCCCGGCCGCGTCGCGGAGATCCGCGCCGAGAACGGCGCCATGGTGGGGGCCGACGAGATCCTCTTCCTCATCGCGCCCCCATAAGCCCGCATTTCTCGTAGCCGGTAGAGGATCGAGGATCGCGCGGCGTTGCGGGGCGGCGGACCCCCCTCCCGACCTCCCCCCTGTCAGGGAGGAGGAGCGTCGGCGGCCTCTCCGTCCCCTCTCTTCTCCCTCCCCCTTGCAGGGGGAGGGTCGGGGTGGGGGTCACGCCAGGGGAAGGAGCGCGAGCGGACCCTGCGGCGCCCCCGTCGCCGGATGAAGCTTGCGGACAGGCAGAATGAGAAATACGGGCCAAGGCCGCGCGGCGACCTGCATCGGCATCGGCGCCATGGGGTTCCCGATGGCCGGGCGTCTCGCCGACAACGGCTTCGAGGTCTCCGTGTTCGACCCCGACGGGGCGCGGGTCGAAGCGTGGACGAGACGATACGGGGGACGCGGCGGCGCGTCGGCGGCCGACGCCGCGGCCGGCGCCGGACTCGTCCTCTCGTCGGTCTCCACGGAAGAACAGGTGCTGGCCGCCACGACGGGAGAGGACGGGGCCTTCCGCGCCATGGCGCCCGGCGGCGTCTACGTGGACCACACGACCACGTCCGCCGCGCTGGCGCGCGACCGGGCGGACGCGGCGCGGGCGTTCGGCTTGGCCTATCTGGACGCCCCGGTGGCGGGCTCGCCGGCGGAGGCGGCCCGCGACGGCGCCCTGACGATCATGGTCGGCGGCGACCGGGAGGCCTTCGAACGCGCGCTGCCGGCCCTCGCGTGCTACGGCGGGGAGATCGAGCATCTGGGGCCGTCCGGCAGCGGCCAGCTGGCCAAGATGGCCGCCCAGATCGCCATCGCCGGCATCGTCGAGAGCCTCGCGGAGGCGCTCCACTTCGCCCGCCGCGCCGGCCTCGACGGGAAACGGGTCGCCGACCTCCTGTCGCGGAGCCCGGCCGCCTCGTGGTGGATGGCCAACCGGGCGCGGCCGATGCTGGAGGACCGCCACGACATGGGCGGACCGGTCCGCAACATGCTGAAGGATTACGCCATGTGCCTCGACGAGGCGGCGCGGAACGGCGCCCGCCTGCCGGTCGTCGAGCTGGTCCGCGGCTTCTGCGAGGAGATCGCCGCGCAGGGCGACGGCGAACGGGACTTCACGGGGTTGATCAAGCGCCTGGACGACGCCGCGGCCGACGGCTGACCCGCATTTCCCGTACCGGCAGGGACCGAGGGTTTCGCGGCGTTGCGGGGTCGCGGTGGACCCCCCTCCCGACCTCCCCCCTGTCAGGGGGGAGGAGTATGAATGGCCTCTCCGTTCCATTTGTTCTCCCTCCCTCTTGCAGGGGGAGGGTCGGGGTGGGGGTCGCGCCAGGAGGGAGGAGCGCGAACGGACCCTGCGACGTTCCCGTCGCCGGACGAAGCTCACGGACAAGCAGTATGAGAAATGCGAGCTGAACCGTTCAACGCCGCTCGACGCCGCGGCGGAGGATCGGCGTCGGCCGGTCGATCACAAAAAATTTACTGATTTGGATATTTTTTCCTTGCACACATTGCACGATCCGGGTAAGGTTTCGGGATAGCATGGGCGCCGCGCGCCTTCAGGACGTCCGGGCGCTTCAACGCCCCCACTTGCGCCATTCGTATTATCTTCGTATATTGTTCCCTGATGCGTAACGAAAAGGGTCACGCACTTGGATATCTCCTTTCGGACCCGCAAACTCAAGAAGACGTTCAACGACGCGGACGCTCTTCAGAAGGCGTATGGGGCGCGGATGGCGAATGTGATCGCGAGGCGTATGGCGGTTCTGAAATGGGCCCGCAACCTGGCGGCGGTCCCGATCACGCCGCCGGAAAGACGGCACCAACTCGCCGGGGACCGAGACGAACAGTTCGCGGTCGACCTCGTTCAGCCGTATCGACTCGTCTTCTCGCCCGACCACGATCCGGTCCCGCGCCGCGACGATGGAGGAATCGACACCGAACGGGTGACCGCGATCACGATCGAGGACGTGGTCGACTATCATTGACGGAGGAGAGAGATGGCGACGACGGAGCAATACAGGCCGAACTACGCGGTTCCGCCGGGAGAAGTCCTGAAGGAACGTCTGGAGGCCGAGGGGATGTCCCAGACCGAATTCGCGCAGCGATGCGGACGCTCTCCGAAGCTCATCAGCGAAATCATCGCTGGAAAGGCGCCGGTCGAACCGGCGACCGCGCGCCAGTTCGAGAAGGTGCTGGGCGTCGCCGCCGGAATCTGGCTCGGGATCGAGTCCGACTACCGGCTCCACATGGCCCGGGAGGCGGAAGATGCGGCGGCGCCGGCGGAGTGGGCCAAGGCGTTTCCGGTCCGCGAGCTGGTGAAGCGGGGGCTCCTGGAGCGCCCGGAGTCCGATGCCGACGCGGTATCGAAATTGCTCGCGTTCTTCCGGGTCGGCTCGGTCGATGCGTGGACCGCGCGCCATGGCCGCGCGAACGTGGCCTACAGGCACTCGCCAAGTTTCAAGAGCGACGAGGCCGCGTTGGCGACGTGGCGGCGCCTCGGCGAGATCGAAGCCGAAGGGCAGGAGTGCGCGGACTACGACGCAAGCCGGTTCAGACGGGCGGTCCGGCAAATCCGCGGACTGACGCGCGAACCGGTCGAGGAGGCCCTGTCCGAGGCCGCGGCGCTGTGCAACGGGGCCGGGGTCGCGCTCGCACTGGTCCGGCCGTTCCCTGGAACGGCGCTCAGCGGCGCGGCATGGTGGCTCTCGCCCAGGAAGGCCGTGATCGAGTTGAGCGCGCGGCACAGAACCGACGATCATCTCTGGTTCAGCTTCTTTCACGAAGCGGCGCACGTCCTGCTTCACAGCAAGAGGGCGGTCTTCGTCGACGGGACGAATGGAGACGCCGCCAGCCTGGAGGCGGAGGCCGACGAATGGGCGTCCGACACCCTGATCCCCCGGCGCGCGTGGGAACGGTTCGCCGCCACTGCGCCGCGCCACGCGGATGCGGTGAGAGCTTTCGCCGACGAACAGGGAATAGCTCCCGGCATCGTCGTCGGAAGGCTACAGCGCCGGGAACTTCTCCCGTGGACGCATCTCAACGGTCTGAAGATCAGGTTGGCCTGGAAAAGCGGGGCATAGCCCGCATTCCTCATACTACTTGTCCGCAAGTTTCATCCGGCGACGGGGGCGCCGCAGGATCCGTTCACGCTCCTCCCCCTGGCGCGACCCCCACCCCGACCCTCCCCCTGCCAGGGGGAGGGAGAAGAAGGGGGGAGGCTGAGAGGGAGCCGTTGACGCTCCTCCTCCCTGGACAGGGGGGAGGTCGGGAGGGGGGTGGACCGCGGCCTCGCAACGCCGCGCGTCTTCAGGGCGTCAGGGCGTCCCGTTCCAGCGCCCGGTAGCGCTCGCGCATGAAGGCGCGGCGTTCGTCGCCGAAGAACCGCGCGCCCTCCATCACCGTCTCGAACACCCGCCGTCCGGTCTCGCGCAACAAGGCGCGGTCGGCGTCGCCCTCGGCGGGCGGGATCTCGAGCACCGCGTCCTGGGTGAAGGTGTTGACGTGGGGGCCGCCGGTTCCCCGCTGCGAACGGGCGACCGCTTCCGGGGCCTCGCCGCGCGCGGCCGCGCGGAGCAGCCGGCGCAGCATCGTCACGCCCCGGTCGTGCGCGCCGAGGTGTTCGAGCGCGTGCACGGCGATGGGCCGCTGGCCGGTCAGCACGTCCCAATCCCCGGGTTCGCGCTGCCGTTGTTCGTAGCTGCGGTTGCCGTCCTGGCCGAACAGGTCGATCGAGTTCGGCCCGCACAGGTCCTCCCGCCCTTCGCCGCGAGGATCGACGAGATCGCCGAAGTGGCGCCAGCCGATCAGGTTGCACTGGCGGTTGTCGACGGGCACGCACCACCGCGTGTTGCCGACCCGGGCGAAATAGGTCGATGCGTGGGTGCGCGGAAAGATCGGGGCGATCTGGAGGAAGTTGGGCAACAGGGCATGGTTGGTCCGCACCCAGACGCGCTCGCGGACGCGGCGGGAGGTCACGAACAACATGCCGCTGCCGCCCTCGGTCAGGTGAAATTCGAGCTCGGGAAGACCCCCGAAGTCCTCGGAAAGCTGGAGATTGGTCATGTTGACGTGGAGGAAGCAGGCATGGATCGGGTCCATGATGTTCTCCTGCACCTGCAACCAGTTGCAGTCGTGCCAGACGGAGTACGGCGCCATGCGGCCGTCGGGGTCCTCGCAGGTGTCGAACAGGGGGAACTCCGGCCTTTCCCCGGGCGGCCCCATGTAGGCGAACACGAGGCCGCGATGCTCCCGCGCGGGGTAGGCGCCGTGCCGGAACGAGTCCTTCAGGCGCGAGCCGGGAGGCTCGCCCGGCGTCTCCAGGATCGCGCCGTCCGGCGCGAACAGCCAGCCGTGATAGCAGCACCGCAGCCCGCGCTCGGCGACGATCCCGTATTCGAGCGAGGCGCCGCGATGGCTGCAATGGCGATGCAGGACCCCGACGTCGCCGGACCCGGCGCGGAAGACGACGAGGTCCTCGCCGAGGACGCGAACGGCCTTGGGCAGGTCGGACAGTTCCTGGCTCAGGCAGACCGGCTGCCAGAACCGCCGCATGAGCTCGCCCATCGGCAACCCCGGGTCCGTATGGGTGAGCTCCGCGTCTTCCCGCGGCGCGTCCCGAAGCAGGTAGCCCGAATAGGGCTCGTTCACCGCCTCGGGGCCGGCGCCGGTCGAGCCGGATTCCTGAATGGCCACGCGCGTCCCCCCTTTCCGCCGCGACGGTCCCGCCTCACGATGCCGAACCGGCGGCGCCTGTCGACCGGAGCTATTCGAGGCTCAGGTACTCCGCCTCCCGCGCCCGCCACCATTCCGTGTTCACCGCCGCCTCGCGGTCCATCCACGAGGCCATCCGGTCCTCGTAGCGCTCGGTGTCGCCGTCCTCCTTGAGGACCCGGAGCACCTCCTTCGCCGCGAAGATGGCGGCCCGGTGGGTCTGGTTCGGATAGATGCCGATCCGGTATCCCATCGCGGCGAACTCCGCCCTGGGGAGGACGGGCGTCTTGCCGCCCTTGAAGACGTTGACGAGCGCGGGCCCGTCGATCCTGGAGGGGATCGCTTCGAGCTGCTCGCGGTTCCGGGGCGCTTCCACGAAGCCCACGTCGGCGCCCGACTCGATATAGAGGTTCATGCGGTCGATGGCGGCGTCGAACCCTTCCACGGCGATGGCGTCGGTGCGCGCGATGACGACGAAGTCCTCGTCCCGCCGCGCGTCGACGGCGGCCTTGATCTTCCCGGCCATCTCCCGCGGCGGCACGATCTCCTTGCCCTCGTAGTGTCCGCACTTCTTGGGCGCGACCTGGTCCTCCAGGTGGATGCCGGCGACGCCGGTCTTCTCGAACTCCCGCACCGCGCGCACCACGTTGACGGCGTTGCCGTAGCCGGAGTCCGCGTCGGCGATGACGGGAATGTTCACGGCGTCGCATACGAGACCGACCCAGTGGGTGACCTCGAGCATCGTCATCAACCCCATGTCGGGATAGCCGCTGGCCCGCGAGAACCCGCCGCCCGTCAGGTAGAGCGCCTCGAACCCGGCGATCTCGACGAGGCGGGCGGTCAGGGCGTCGAAGGCGCCGGGAACGACGAGGTACTCGTCCTCGGAGATGCGCCTGCGGAGCTGTTCGCGCGGTTCCATGTCGAGACGTCCTGCCGTGGGTCGAGGCGAACGAATTGTCCGAACGAACGGATTGTCGGGACGGGCGTCCGCTTGTCAACCGGCCGCCGCGGCGGGAAGGCGGGCGGCGGGCGGAAGGTCTATAATTCCCGCGCGCTCCGCCGGGGGAACCGCGGCGAACCGGCCCGGAGGACCCTTGCTCGACACGGCCCTGAAGAGATCTCTGCTGCTCCTGTGCGCCGGGACGAGCGCCATGTGCGCCGCCATGGGCGTCTGGTACTGGTCGACGCCGGGCCTGGGCGCGGTCGAGCCGGAGGCCACGGCCGCGGACCTGACCGTCTCGCTCACCATCGACCTGGCGGAGTTCTGGCGGCCCGAGTTCGCCTACACCCTGGCGGTGACGGCCGCGGGCGGGATGCTTCAGGGCTTCACGGGTTTCGGCGCCACCCTCGTCATGGTGCCCCTGCTCACGTTCGTCTACGGACCCGCGGAGTCGGTCGCCGTCGGCATCGGCCTCTCGGCGCTCGGGTCCATCCTGCTGCTGCCAGAGGCGTCCCGCGACGCGGACTGGCCCGACGTCATCCCCGCGTGCCTCATGGCGTTCGTCACGGTTCCCGTCGGCGTCGCCCTGCTGCTCGCCACCGACCCAGGCGTCACGCGGCGGCTGATGGGCGGCATCGTCATCCTGGTCGCCCTGATCATGATCCGGGGCTGGAACTACGGCGGCCCGCGCAACGTCCTGACCAGCGCGGCGGCGGGCTCGTTCAGCGGCTTCACCGCCGGCTTCTTCGGCATGGGCGCCCCCGGGGTGACCGTCTACTACCTCTCGGGGACGATCCGGGCCGCCGCGCAGCGCGCCAACATCCTCATCGTCCTCGGGGTGGTGTCGGCGCTCGCCATGACCGGGGTCGCCGTCGGCGGCGGGGCCGACGTGGGCTCCCTCGCGCTCGGCATCGCCCTGATCCTGCCCTTCTCGCTGCCGATGTGGGTGGGCGCCCGCTACTTCCGGCGCGCGTCCAACGAGGCCTACCGGCGGGTCTGCCTGTGGCTGCTGATCGTCATGGGCGCCGCGGTCATCGCGCTGTAGTCCGCGGGCTTCGTCCGGCGGCGGGGCCGCCGCAGGGTCCGTTCGCGCTCCTCCCTCTGCCGCGACCCCCACCCCGACCCTCCCCCTGCAAGGGAGAGGGAGAAGTAAGGGGGGCGGAAATGGAGCCATTGACGCTCCTCCCCCCTGACAGGGGAGAGGTCGGGAGGGGGGTGGATCGCGGTCCCGCAACGCCGCGCCATCCTCGATCCTCCACCGATATGAGAAATACGCCGCAGGTCCCCGGAGCGACCCGGGACTCGCCGGGCCGCCTCCTTCTGGCGCCGC
Organism: Alphaproteobacteria bacterium; assembly: GCA_965242505.1. Lineage (GTDB taxonomy): Bacteria > Pseudomonadota > Alphaproteobacteria > UBA2966 > UBA2966 > UBA2966. The sequence continues at coordinate 338,314 of OZ251449.1, read as the reverse complement.
GCGACGGTCCGGGTTACGTTCCCCGGCTCGGGGATCACTGCTCGGAGCACGCCCATGCATCGGGATCGCGCGCGCGCGCAAGGCGCCGACGGGACGGGCGGCGGAACGCCCGAACCGCGTCCGGACCACGATCTCGTCATCTACGAAGCCCCCGACGGCGAGGCGCGCGTAGACGTGCGCTTCGACCGGGAGACCGTCTGGCTGACCCAACAGCAGATGGCGGAGCTGTTCGGGCGCGACCGCTCGGTCGTGACCAGACACATCCGCAACGTATTCAGGGAAGGGGAACTGGACCCGGAGGCAACCTGTGCAAAATTCGCACAGGTTCAATCCGAAGGCGGGCGGATCGTCTCGCGCGAGATGGAACACTTCAATCTCGACGTCATCATCTCCGTCGGCTACCGCGTCAAGTCGTTGCGCGGCGCCTGGTTCCGCCAGTGGGCCACCCGCACCCTGCGCGATCACCTGGTCCGCGGCCACACCCTGAACGAGCGCCGGCTCGCCGAGCGCGGTCTGCGGGAGGCTCGGGAAACCCTCGACCTCCTCGCCCGCACCCTTCGGAACCGGGCGCTCGTGGACGACACCGGGCAGGCCGCGCTGGAGCTCGTCACCGGCTACGCCGACACCTGGCGTCTGCTGCTGGAATACGATGAAGACCGGCTGGCGACGCCGCCCGGCGCGAGGCCGTCCGTCGGCGTTCTGGACCACGACCGCGCCACCGGGGCGATCGCGGCGTTCAGGCGCGAACTGATGGCGCGCGGCGAGGCGTCGCCCCTGTTCGGCAACCCCCGCGGCGACGCCCTGGCGGCGATCCTCGGCAACGTCGAGCAGACGATGTTCGGCGACCCCCTCTACCGCTCCCGCGAGGAGAAGGCCGCGAACCTGCTCTACTTCATCGTGAAGGACCATCCCTTCACCGACGGCAACAAGCGCATCGGCTCCCTGCTGTTCCTCCTGTACCTGAAGCGGGAAGGCGTGGAGCACGGGCTCAACCCCCAGGCGCTGACGGCGCTCGCCCTGCTCATCGCCGAAAGCGCGCCCGAGGGCAAGGACCTGATGATCCGCCTCATCGTCAATCTGCTGGCGGAGCCCGCCGGGTGAGCGGCGCACCCGAACCGGCGCCGCGGACGCCGGACGCGCGGCGGCGGCCGCAGGCCGGAAACGTCCCGGCTACCCGGCCGGGGGCGTCCGCGCGAACTCCGGCCGGTCCTTGATGCGGGCGAGCTCGGCCTCGATCCAGGCCGTTCGCTCCCCGCGCGGCATCCCGTCCGCCGAACGGAGCGCCTCGACGACGGCGCCGGACACGCGCCGCCGCAACTCCTCGTCGTCCTCGCCCGGCGCCGCCGGCAACGGGATGACCGTGTCGCTGCACCAGGACGGCACCTCCTCCCCGTTCCCGGGCGGACGGGCGGGCGGCGCCCCGTTCCGCACCCGCTCGATGCCGGCGCGGAGGTTCCTGCGCAGGATGGCGACGCCCCGGTCGGTGTGGCCGAGGTTCTCCGCGGCGTGCGCGGCGATGACGCCCTGGCCGACCTGCGCCTCGTAATCGCTCGGAACGCGCTGGCGCTCTTCGTAGGGGCGATCGGCGGTCTGGCCCAGGAAGTCGACGGTGTCCTTGCCCACGAGCTCGCGCCGCCCCTGGCCGTTCGGGTCGATGGCCTTGCCGAAGTGCCGCCACGCCGTGATCCTGGTGGTCGTGTCGTCGACCGGCGTCGTCCATTTGGTGATCGCGGCGCGCTGGAAGTACTTCTCGTCCTCGGCGGTCTCGAAGAACGACCCGACCTGGCTGAAGCTCGGGAAGAACGTCTCGTAGACCCGCACCCAGACGTTGTCCTTCCAGCGGAAGGCGCAGACGTTGCAGGTGTGGCGGCCGTTCTCGTGCTCATGCCAGTCGATGACGGGCATCTCGCCCCAGCTCTCCTCGAAGTGATCGGCGGAGTGGTTGGCGTGCAGGAACACCGTGTGGTACGGGTCGGTGGTGTTCTCGGCGATCTGGAGCCAGTTCGCCGGATACGAGATCGAGTACGGCGCCAGCTCGTCGTCGGCGAGGTTGAAGGTGTCGTAGACCGGGAACTCGGGCATCCAGTCCCGCGGCCCCATGTACACGAACAGCAGCCCCTTGAACTCGATCACGGGATAGGCGCCGTGGAACACGTTCTCCCTGATCCTGCTGCCGGCGGGCTCGCCGGGCGTGTCGAGGATGGTCCCGTCGATGGCGTATTCCCAGCCGTGGTAGCAGCAGCGGATGCCGCGTTCGGTCACGCGCCCGAATTCGAGGGACGTGTTGCGATGGCTACAGTTGAGGTGAAGGCAGCCGTAGTCGCCCCGGCGGGTCCGGAACAGCACGAGGTCCTCGCCCAGAAGCCTGGTCCTGAAGGGGAGGTCGCCGGGGACTTCCTCCGTCATCCCGATCGGCCACCAGAAAGCCCGCAGGTACTCCCCGCACGGGGTGCCCGGGCCGGTCTCGGTGAGCAGCGGATCGGGCGGCGGGCGGCGGGCCTTGCGCGCCCCGCGGAAGTTTCCCTCGGGCATTTCGGGCCGGACGTATTCCGCGACGCTCATGCAGGCCTCCCGTCTCGCCACGTCCCGACGCGCCGACGGCCGCCGCGCGCGGGACTTCCCCCACGGCGACTATGCCCCAGGCGCGCGCGCGCCTTCAACCGGAGGCCGGCCCGCATCTCTCCGCGACCGCTCGTCCGCGACCTCCGTCCGGCGAGCGGACCCCGCGGCGGGACCCGACCCCCCGTCCCGCCGACAACGGCGCGGCGGACGGGATGGAACCCGCAAGGGTTTCAGGCCGGGCCCTTACGCCCGCAGCAGGCGCCGCTCCCGAAGCCGCGCGATGACGCTGGCGGCGGGTTCCACCCGACCGGCCTCGATCTGGTGGTTGCCCAGCGCGAGAATCTCGAGCAGGGCGACCGTCTCCTGCATCCGCTCGTAGCTGTCGATGTCCTGCATGACCACCTTGGCTTCGCCGTTCTGGGTGATGATCAGGGGTTCCCGCCGGTCTCCGAGCGTGCGGACGATCTCCGCCGCGTGAGCCTTGAGGTAACTGATGGGCTTGATCCGGTCGGACAATTTCATGAAACGCCTCCATTCGGACCGGATATAGACCATGAACGGGTCCGATGGCCAGAGCGTCCCCCGCCGGTCGATTATCGGGGCCTCGACGGCCGCGCTCCACCCCCCCCATCCCCCCTCTTCTCCCTCTCCCTGGCAGGGGGAGGGTCGGGGTGGGGGTCGCGCCGGGCGGGGAAGCGAGAGCGGCGTGGCGGGATCCGACGCCCAATCCCGCCGACAGTGGACGATGTGGGAGAATGTGGGATAATACGGGACGTCTCGCATCACCGTCCGACGGAAGGACGTCATGAACCAGATCACCGCGCATCTGCCGGACGGCCTCGCTGAAGAGTTGAACGCGGCGGCGGCCCGGCTCAAGAGCAGCCGGTCGGAGATCGTCCGGCAGGCGATCGAACTTTACCTCGAGGAAATCGAAGACCTGGAGGCGGCTGCCGAACGGCTCCGCGACCCGAACGATCCGACGCTGGATTGGGATCAGGTCAAGCGTGCGTTACGCGATACGGATTAGGTCCGCCGCGCGCAAGGAGTTGGAACGCATCCCGCAGCCGGACCGGAAGCGCATCGCGGACGCCATCGAGCGGCTTGCGGAGAATCCGCTCACAGGCCGCGCGCTGACAGGCGTGTTCCGGGGCTTGTGGCGGCTGCGCGTCGGAAGTTGGCGGATACTTTACGAAGTGCGGGACGACGCGCTGGTCGTGCTGGTGGTGCGTGTGGCCCACCGCCGCAACGTCTATCGCCGGAGGGCGCGATGACCACGAACCACCAGCGCATCACCGAGGGTCTCGACATCCCGACCGGCGTTCCCGACTGGAACGTCATGGCGACCCGTCCCCCCTCTTCCCTCCCCTACTTCGGGCCGAGGCGCCCCAGGCCGGGGAGCTTGAGGGCGGGGGGCCGGAAACCGATCCCGACGACGAGGCCGAGGACGTTCAGCTCGATCCCCTCCTTCGCGGCGGCCATGGCGCCGAGAAGGCCCCACAGCGAGACCTGATAGCCCGTCCCGCTCGGCGACCGCGCGACGACGGCGCCGCCCGCGAGATAGTCCTTGCCGATCGCCGTCGGCGGCAGGTCGAGGCCGAGCTCCGGAACCCGGCGGCCGACGAAGGCGGTGAAGGTGTTGCTGTTGGGACCCGGCCACGTCCGGTAGGTCCGGGAATAGGGGTAGGCCGCGACCGCCGCCTCGACCTTGTCGATGATCGCCTCCACGCCGTCGCCCCGCAGGTCGACCAGCAGCTCGGGATGGTTGGAGAACCACATCGCGTCGGGACGCCCCGGGCCCCGCGCCAGCGCCGAACCGCCCCGGCGCGCGCGCCAGCCGATGACCTCGTAGCGCAGGTAGCGGTCGGCGCCGGCGCGCTTGCTCGCGATCCACGTGTGCGCGGCGACCGCGCCCCGGAGGCCCCACGTCCGCGCCGCGTAGACCTGGATCACCGGCTCCGGCGCCGCCGCCGGGTCGGGCGCCTGCCCGGTCGAGGCGTGGCTCGCGGCGCTCCAGTGCGGGCGGTCCGCCAGAGCCAGCCGCGCCGCCGACACCATGACGGGCGCGACCGCCAGCCCGAGGACGACCCAGAACCAGAGGGTCACGCGCCGCCGGCCGGACCGGCGCGCCCCGGACGTCGGCGCGCCGTCATCGGCCATGCCGGTCCGCGAGGGGCGATTCGTGGAGGGAGCGGATCAGATCAGCCCGCCGAGCGGGGACGAAGGGTCCGCGTACGTCTTCCGGGGCATCCGGCCGGCGAGGCAGGCGAGGCGCCCCGATTCCACCGCGAGCTTCATGGCCCGCGCCATGGCGACCGGGTCGCCGGCATGGGCGATCGCCGAGTTCATCAGCACCCCGTCGCAGCCCAGCTCCATGGCGAACGCCGCGTCGGACGCCGTTCCCACGCCCGCGTCGACGAGCACGGGAACCGTCGCCCGCTCCACGATCAGCCGGATGGCGAGCGGATTGCGGATGCCGAGGCCGGACCCGATGGGCGCCCCCAGGGGCATGATCGCGGCCGCCCCGGCGTCCTCGAGACGCTTGGCGAACAAGGGGTCGTCGGTGCAGTAGACCATGACGTCGAAGCCTTCGCGGACGAGGACTTCCGTCGCCTCAAGGGTCTCGATCATGTCCGGATAAAGGGTCTTCTCGTCGCCGAGCACCTCGAGCTTCACGAGCTTCCAGCCGCCCGCCTCGCGCGCCAGACGCAGGGTCCGGAGCGCCTCCTCGGCCGTGTAGCATCCGGCGGTGTTGGGCAGGTAGACGTACTTCGCGGGGTCGACGAAATCGACCAGCATCGGGCGGGCGGGGTCGGTGACGTTCACCCGCCGCACCGCGACCGTCACGATCTCGGCGCCGGACGCCTCGAGCGCCAGCCGGGTCTCCTCGAAGTCCCTGTACTTGCCGGTGCCCACGATCAGGCGCGACCGGAACTCGCGCCCGGCGACGGCGAACGCGTCGCCGCCGGCGGACGGCGCCTCCTCCTCCTCGGCCGCGCCGCCGCCGATGAAGTGGACGACCTCCAGCCGGTCGCCGTCGCCGAGCTCGGCGCCCTCGTAGGCGGCGCGCGGAACGATCTCGAGGTTGCGCTCGACCGCGACCTTCCGGGAGTCGATCCCGAGCTCGGCGAGAAGCTGCGAGACGGTCAGGGAACGGTCGAACTCCCGCTCCTCGCCGTTCACGATCAAACGCATCGCGCCCCCGTTTCCCCGCGCCCGCGCAACTTCGCGGAACCCGGACAAGTATGGGTCCGCCCGACGCCGCTTTCAACCCGCCGTCCTCGTTCAGGACGCACGAGACGCCGAGCGAGCCGTTGCGGGGCCGCGGACCCCCCTCCCGACCTCCCCCCTGCCAGGGGGGAGGAGTAGTGTGGATGGCAGGGGGGAGGAGAGCGCGCCGCGCGTCCGTTGCGCGGGCGGTCGCCCGTGCTATAAACCGCGCGGCCCCGCGCCGTCCCGCCGCCGTCCGAATCGAATTCCATGGGCGCGAAGATACTCGTACTGAACGGACCGAACCTCAACCTGCTGGGGATTCGCGAGCCGGACGTCTACGGGAGCGACACCCTCGACGACGTGCGGCGCCTCGCCGAGGAACGGGCCGCCGAACTCGGCCTGGAGATCGATTTCCGGCAGAGCAACTCGGAGGGCGAACTGGTCGACTGGATCCAGGAGGCGCGAGGGTCGGCGGACGGGATCGTCATCAACGCCGGGGCCTACACGCACACCTCCGTGGCCCTCCTCGACGCCCTCGCGGCCGTGGAACTCCCGGTGGTGGAAGTCCACCTGTCCAACCCCTTCAAGCGCGAGGCGTTCCGCCGCCGCTCCTACGTCGCGCCGGTCGCCGCGGGCCTGATCGCCGGGTTCGGCGCGCGGGGCTACGCGCTGGCGGTCGAGGCCATGGCCGCCATCGTCGGACGGACCGCGTCCGGCGGCTCCGCCTAGCGGGCGGCCCCGATGGCGGACGGCGCCGAACTCGACAGGGACCTGATCCGGGACCTCGCCGCGCTGCTGGACGAAACGGGGCTGACCGAGATCGAGTGGACCCGGGGCGACCGGACCGTGCGCGTCGCCCGCCAACCCGCCGCCGCGCCGCCAGCGCCGGCCGCGCGCGAGGAAGCCATGCGCGAGGAGGCCGCGCCGGCGGCGGACGCGGCGGACTCCGCGAGCCACCCGGGGGCGGTTCTGTCGCCCATGGTGGGCACGGCCTACGCGGCGCCCGAGCCCGGCGCCGCGCCCTTCGTCGAGGTGGGCGTCCGGGTCTCCGAGGGCCAGACGGTCCTGATCGTCGAGGCCATGAAGACGATGAACCCGATCCCCGCGCCCAGGAGCGGGACCGTGCGTCGGATCCTCGTTTCCGACGGCGCGCCCGTCGAGTACGGCGAGGTCCTGATGATCGTCGAGTAGCGGGTCCGGCGGGGGGAGATGTTCGACAAGGTCCTGATCGCGAACCGCGGGGAGGTCGCGCTCCGCATCCACCGGGCCTGCCGGGAGATGGGCATCGCCACGGTCGCCGTGCATTCGACCGCGGACTCGGAGGCCATGCACGTCCGTCTCGCCGACGAGACCGTCTGCATCGGCCCGCCCGAGGCGAGCCGGAGCTACCTGAACGTCCCGGCGATCATCTCGGCGGCCGAGGTCGCGGGCGCCGACGCCATCCATCCGGGGTACGGGTTCCTCTCCGAGAACGCGCGCTTCGCGTCGATCGTCGAGGAACACGGGATCGCGTTCATCGGCCCCCGGCCCGAGCACATCCGCGCCATGGGCGACAAGGTCGCGGCCAAGGCGGCGATGCGGGACCTGGGGGTGCCGACGGTCCCGGGCTCGGACGGCGCCGTGGGCGCGGTCGAGGAGGCCCGCGCCGTCGCCGAGGACGTCGGATACCCCGTGCTGATCAAGGCCTCGGCCGGCGGCGGCGGACGCGGCATGAAGGTCGTCGAGGAGCCGGCGGACATGGAGCGGGCGTTCCACGCCGCGCGCGGCGAGGCCCACGCCGCCTTCGGGGACGACTCCGTCTACGTCGAGAAGTTCGTGGCCGCACCCCGGCACGTCGAGGTGCAGGTCATGGCGGACGCCCACGGCAACGTCGCGCATCTCGGCGAACGCGACTGCTCGTTGCAGCGGCGCCACCAGAAGGTGCTCGAGGAGGCCCCCTCGCCGCGCCTGTCGGCGGCGGAACGGGACGAGATCGGCCGGCGCGTGACGGACGCGGTCCGGGGGCTGGGATACCGGGGCGCCGGCACCGTCGAGTTCCTCCACGCCGACGGCGCCTTCCACTTCATCGAGATGAACACGCGCCTCCAGGTCGAGCACCCGGTCACGGAGATGATCACCGGCATCGACATCGTCGCGGAGCAGATCCGCGTCGCGGCGGGCCAGCCCCTGGGGTTCCGCCAGGACGACGTCGGCTTCGCCGGGCACGCCATCGAATGCCGCATCAACGCAGAGGACCCGTGGACCTTCGCGCCGGCGCCGGGAACGATCACGGACTACCACCCGCCCGGCGGTCCCGGCGTCCGCGTGGACTCGGGCGCCTACGCCGGATACCGCGTGCCGCCCCACTACGACAGCCTCGTCGCCAAGCTCGTCGTGCGCGGCGCGACCCGCGAGAGGTGCCTGGCGCGGCTGAGGCGCGCGCTCGAGGAATACGTCATCGGGGGCATCCGGACGACGATCCCGCTTCACCGGGCGCTGATCGACGACGACGGCTTCGTCTCCGGCGACTACGACGTCCACTGGCTGGAGGAGTTCATCGGACGGCGCGCCGAATGCCGCGCCTGACGCCCGAGACCGTGCTGCGCGCCTACGCGAGCGGCGTCTTCCCGATGGCCGGGAGCCGGCGGGACCCGACGCTCCACTGGATCGATCCCGAGATGCGCGGGATCGTTCCGCTCGATTCGTTCCACACGCCCAGACGGCTGGCGCGGACCGTCCGCAACCGGGCCGACCCCGTGCGCGTCGACCGGGACTTCCAGGCCGTCGTCGAGGCCTGCGCGGAGCCGGGCCGCGGCCGCCGGGACACGTGGATCAACGACGAGATCGTGGCGCTCTACACGGAACTGCACGCGATGGGCTTCGCGCACAGCGTCGAGTGCTGGAGCGGAGACCGGTTGACCGGCGGCCTCTACGGCCTCTCCATTCGCGGCGCCTTCTTCGGCGAAAGCATGTTCAGCCGGGAACGCGACGCCAGCAAGGTGGCCCTCGTCCACCTCGTCGCGCGCCTGAAACGCGGCGGCTACCGGCTTCTGGACGTGCAGTTCGTGACCGCGCACCTCGAACGCTTCGGCGCCGTCGAGATACCGCGCGCCGACTACCACGGCCTCCTCGCGGGGGCCCTGGGCGCAGACGGCGACTTCTACTCGCTGCCCGACCCGCCGGACCCGGCGGCGGTCATGCAGTCGATCACCCAGACGTCGTAGACCGCGTGCTCCATCGCCGAGAGCGCGGGACTCGACGCGAACATCCAGCCGCTGAAGACGGAGCGCGGCGCCTCGCCGGGCTTGTCGTCGAAGATCTCGAGGAACGCCGTGGTCTCGGGGGGTTCCTCGGGCGGGCGCTGGCGGCAGGTCCGCGCGACGATGACCAGGGTCCCGAACCTCACCGCCTCGCCGATCGGCGCCCGGATCGTGGAGATGCGGGCCGTGACCTTGTCGAGCCCCTGGAGCACCGCCGCCCCGGCGGGCGGCGCGTCCGCCGCGGACTGGGCGCCGGCGCGGGGCGCCCACGACGCGGCGCAGACCGCCGCGCAGAGAAGGGCGAGGGCCGCCGGCGCGCGTCGGAGGGCCATCGGCCGCGCGCCCGCTTCAGGCGAGGCGGGCCGCGAAGCGCAGCCGCACGTAATCGACCGTCCAGCCGCCGTCCGGCCGCTGGAGGGAACCGCGGACGGCGTCGCGCGCGTCGGAGATCACGGCGTCCCGCCGGGTCTCGGGCGCGACCGCGAGGAAACTGCCCGCCAGCGTCTCGATCCAGTCGCCCAGATCGCCCGGGATGGGCGTGGGGCGCGGAACGAGCTCGATCGACTCGACCGCGAACCCGCCCGCCCGGAGCATGTCCCGGTAGCGCGCGGCGGACGGAAAGAACCACGGGTCGGCCGCCTCGCCGTCGCAGCCGCGGGCATTCAGCGCCGAGATCAGCGCCCGGCGGACCGTCTCGACGTTGCCCTCGCCGCCGAACTCCCCGACGAACCGGCCGCCGGGCCTGAGCGCCCGGGCGACCCCCCGGACGACGGCCTCGGGAGGACTAATCCAGTGCAGGGCCGCGTTGGAGAACACCGCGTCGAACTCGTTCTCGAACTCGAGCCGGCGCGCGTCCCCGACGCGGGCGTCGAGCCCGCGGGCCGCCGCCGCCGAGACCTGGGACTCGCTGGCGTCGACGGCCACGACCTCGGCGCCCCGAGCGGCGAGGCATTCGGTCAGGGCGCCGTCGCCGCAGCCGAGATCGAGGATCCGGAGGCCGGAGACCGGCCCCAGGAGTTCCGCCGCGGGGACGCCGAGATCCGACACGAACCGGGCGTCGCGCGCGTAACGCCCGGCGTCCCAGCGCTGCCGGGCGCTCGCCTCCGCGCGGGCCGAGTCCGTTCGCGATACGCGGACGTTCACCGGAGGCCGCGCCCCGAGGCGCCGCGCCTCAGTCCGGCCGCCACGGTTCGTAGTCCCCGGTCGTCGGGGCCCGCCGTCCGCCCCTCGCCACGGACCCCGGCGGGCGGTACGCCGACGGAGTGCCGGTGAGGTTGGCGACGTGGGGTTTCTCCCAGCCGCGGCGGGGCCCCGAATCGGACGGCGGCTCGTCGGAGGTGTGGTGCAGCCACGCGTGCCACTCCGCCGGCACCTTCGAGCCCTCGACCTCGCCGCGGTAGAGGACCCAGCGGCGGCGGCGCGGCCCGGCGGGGTTCTTCTCCTGGAAGTACCTGTTCCCGTAGGCGTCGGCGCCGACGGGTTCGCCCTTCCGCCAGGTGAACAGCGCCGTTCCCAGGGTCTCCCGTTTCCACCACGTGAGGAAGTCCAGAACCCCCATGTCCTTCGCCCGTCCGCTCCCGGATGGCCGGCGCCCACGCCCGCGAAAGCCCGCGAAGGGGGCGCCGCCGAACCGGCGGACTATGGCGCCGACCGGGGCCGGCGTCCAGCCCTCGCGGCGTTGCGGGGCGCTCCGGACCCCCCTCCCGACCTCCCCCCTGTCAGGGGGGAGGAGTATCAATGGTCAGGGGGAGGGTCGGGGTGGGGGTCGCGCCAAGGGGGAGCGCGGGCGGCGCGCAAAATGTGGTCCCGTTTTTCCGACACGCACAAAATATGGTTGACAGGTCCCGCCGGGCGGTGACATATTTTGTGTCCCGCATGACGGCAAATCACAATATCTTGAAATCGGGCGGGACGGTTCGGGAGGCATGGACGGGGCGCGGAGGGCGCGGGACGCCTGATTCGTCCGAAGTCGGGGTGGGGACGAGATGCGCATACGTCGGCGGTTCACGGAAGAGGGAAAGTCGCCCTACGCGAGCATCGCGTTCCGCGACGCGGCCAGCGAGATCCGCAACCCGGACGGCGCCGTCGTCTTCCGCCTCGAAGGCTTCGAGGTCCCCGAGGACTGGTCGCAGGTCGCCTGCGACATCATCGCCCAGAAGTACTTCCGCAAGGCCGGCGTCCCGGCGCGCCTGAAGCCGGTCGAGGAGAACGGCGTCCCTTCGTTCCTGTGGCGCAGGGTCGCCGACGAAACGGCGCTCGCCGCGCTGCCCGAGGACGAGCGGGAGACCGGCGAGACCAGCGCCAGGAGCGTCTTCGACCGCCTGGCCGGCACGTGGGCCTACTGGGGCTGGAAGGGCGGGTACTTCGATTCCGACGCCGACGCCCGGGCCCTGTTCGACGAGATGCGCTACATGCTGGCCCGCCAGATGGGCGCCCCCAACTCCCCGCAGTGGTTCAACACGGGGCTGCACTGGGCCTACGGCATCGACGGTCCGTCCCAGGGCCACCATTACGTCGACCACCGGACGGGCGAATGCCGCGTGTCGGAGACCGCCTACGAGCATCCCCAGCCGCACGCCTGCTTCATCCAGGGCATCGCCGACGACCTGGTGAACGAGGGCGGCATCATGGACCTGTGGGTCCGCGAGGCGCGCCTGTTCAAGTACGGCTCGGGCACGGGCTCCAACTTCTCCGCCGTGCGGGCGGCGAACGAGGAGCTCTCCGGCGGCGGCAAGTCCTCGGGGCTGATGAGCTTCCTCAAGGTGGGGGACCGCGCGGCGGGCGCCATCAAGTCGGGCGGCACGACGCGGCGCGCGGCCAAGATGGTCGTCGTCGACGCCGACCACCCGGACATCGAGAAGTTCATCGACTGGAAGGCCTCGGAGGAGCGGAAGGTCGCCGCGCTGGTCACCGGGTCGAAGATCAACGCCAGGTGCCTCAAGGCGGTGATGAAGGCCTGCCACGCGGTCGAGGGCGAAAACCGGTTCAGCCCGTCGGACAACCCGGAGCTGAAGCGGGCCCTCAGGGAGGCCCGCCGGGCGCTGGTCCCCGACGGCTGCGTCAAGCGCGTGATCCAGTTCGCCCGGCAGGGCTTCACCGGGATCGAGTTCGAGACCTACGACGCCGACTGGGACGGCGACGCCTACGGCACCGTGTCCGGGCAGAACGCCAACAACGCCGTCCGGGTCACGGACGCGTTCCTCCGGGCGGTGGAGGAGGACGCGGAGTGGAACCTGACCCGGCGGACCGACGGCAGGGTCTCCAGGACCCTGCCGGCGCGGGACCTGTGGGACCGGATCTCCCACGCCGCCTGGGCCTCGGCGGACCCGGGGGTGCAGTACCACACGACGATCAACGACTGGCACACGTGCCCGGAAGGCGGGCCCATCCGGGCGTCGAACCCGTGCTCGGAGTACATGTTCCTCGACGACACGGCCTGCAACCTCGCGTCGCTCAACCTGCTGGCCTTCGCCCGCGAGGACCGCGCGTTCGACACCGGCGCCTTCGCGCACGCGGCGCGGCTGTGGACGGTCGTTCTGGAGATTTCGGTGACGATGGCCCAGTTCCCGTCGCGCCGGATCGCCGAGCTCTCTTACGGATACCGGACCCTGGGCCTGGGATACGCGAACCTCGGCGGCCTGCTGATGGCGAGCGGCGTCCCCTACGACAGCGACGAGGGCCGCTCGCTCTGCGCCGGGATCACGGCGCTGATGACGGGGGTCGCCTACGGCGCGTCCGCCGACATGGCGGCGGAGCTGGGCGCGTTTCCGGAGCACGAGCCGAACCGGGAGGCGATGGGGCGGGTCATGCGCAACCACGCCCGCGCCGCCGGGGCGCTCTCCGGCCCGTTCGAGGGCGTCTCGACCCCGCCCGTCGTCTTCGATCCCGGGTCCTGCCCCGACCGGGGGCTCGCGGACGCCGCGGTCCGCGCGTGGCGCGAGGCCGTCGAGAAGGGAGAGGCGCACGGCTACCGCAACGCCCAGACCACCGTCATCGCGCCGACGGGCACCATCGGACTGGTCATGGATTGCGACACCACGGGCATCGAGCCGGACTTCGCCCTGGTCAAGTTCAAGAAACTGGCGGGCGGCGGGTACTTCCGCATCATCAACCGCTGCGTTCCGCGCGCCCTCGCCAACCTGGGCTACTCCGGGCCGGAGATCGACGACATCGTCGTCCACGCCATCGGCCGCGGGACGCTGAAGGGCGCGCCGGAGATCAATCACGAGACCCTCGCGGCGATGGGCTTCGACGACGGCGCGCTGGCGGCGCTGGAGGCGGCGCTGCCCAACGCCTTCGACATGAGGTTCGCGTTCAACAAGTGGACGCTGGGCGAAGCCTTCTGTACCGGGAAGCTGGGTTTCACGGCCGACCGGCTCGAGGACCCGTCCTTCGACGTGCTCGAGGCCCTGGGCTTCACGCCCGGCCAGATCGACGCCGCCAACGCCTATTTCCGCGGCGCGATGACGATCGAGGGCGCGCCGCGCCTCAGAGACGCCCATCTCCCGGTGTTCGACTGCGCCAACCCCTGCGGGCCGAAGGGCGCGCGGTTCCTGTCGACGGAAAGCCACATCCGGATGATGGCGGCGGCGCAGCCGTTCATCTCGGGCGCCATCTCCAAGACCATCAACATGCCGAACTCGGCGACGGTCGAGGACTGCAAGGACGCCTACCTGCTGTCGTGGAGGCTCGGGCTGAAGGCCAACGCGCTCTACCGCGACGGCTCCAAGCTGTCGCAGCCGCTGGCGTCCTCGCTCGCCGCAGACGTCGACGACATCGACGAAGACGCGGAACCGGCGGCCGCGGAGAGGCCGGCGGAGGTCGCCGCGGAGCGCATCGTCCGCCACATCGTGAAGGCGCGGCGGCGGCGGCTTCCGGGGCGGAGAAAGGGATACACGCAGAAGGCCGCGGTCGGCGGCCACAAGGTCTACCTCCGCACGGGCGAGTACGACGACGGGTCGCTCGGCGAGATCTTCATCGACATGCACAAGGAAGGCGCGGCGTTCCGCAGCCTGATGAACAACTTCGCCATCGCCATCTCCATCGGCCTGCAATACGGCGTGCCGCTCGACGAGTTCGTCGAGGCGTTCACGTTCACGCGGTTCGAGCCCCAAGGCATCGTCGAGGGCAACGACGCCATAAAGATGGCGACGTCGATCCTCGATTACGTCTTCCGCGAGATCGCGGTGTCCTACCTGGGCCGCGACGACCTCGCCCACGTCGAGCCCGACGACCTGCGGCCCGACAGCGTGGGCGAAGCCTACGTCCCGTCGGGCGGCGGCGGCGCGAACGGCGGCGTGAACCTGGCCAGCAACGGCTATGTGCGCGGCAACCTGCACGTCGTCGCGGGCGGCGACGCGGCGGAGGGGGAAACGAGCGCCGAGGCCCGGGCGGCGGGTCCGGGCGCCGCTCCCGCTCCCGCCCCCGTCGTCGCGCGCGCCCATGCCCTGGCCGCGGAACCCGGGACCGGCGCCGCGGCCGGACCGCCGGCGGGCGCGGCCGCGGGCCAGCTCGACCGGATCCGCGAGGCGCGGATCAAGGGATACGAAGGAGACGCCTGCGGCGAGTGCGGAAACTTCACTTTGGTGCGCAACGGGACATGCCTGAAATGCGTGACCTGCGGCGCGACCAGCGGGTGTTCCTGAGGCGCGATGCCTCGGAACCGCCCGCCGGGCTCCGTCCCATCGCGGAGCGCGGCGGGTTCGCGCGTGGTGAGTGGTGCATGACCAACACTAGTCCTCCCTATTGACTTGGCGCGCCGCTCCCGTCCACGCGGCGCGCCCCTTTTTCCCGGAGGACCGCGGTGAAAAGACCTTATATTCCCGTTTGAGAGAGCGCCGGCGTGGTCTCATTGAGGTAATCTCTATACGCCTCCGCGAACTTGTCCTCGTCGATAATTACGACTTTGACCGCCTGACGGGGAAGTTCTTCGTCCCATTCGAGAACTCGGATTCCAACTTTGTCAGCCAAGATATCGAGTGCGTTTTGGGTCCACCGCTCGGAGGAGTCGAGCCACTCCTTGTCCAGCTTCTTACGTTCCTTTTCCAGCTCCCCAATGTTGTACTGAACGACGCTCCAACGTTCGGCAGTTTTGAAAGACTTGGGGTCGTAGATGGACATCACGGTCCCGGACATCGTGGTCATTACGCTCAGTTCGCGGAGAGACTGCGTGGCGGCTCCCGCCGGTGCGCCCATCAGCAGGTCTTCCGCCTGCTGGTTCATCGGGAACGCCACGACCTCGCGGATGTTGGGCTCGTCCGCGATGAGCATGACGATGCGGTCGATGCCCGGCGCCAGTCCGCCGTGGGGCGGCGCGCCGAACCTGAGCGCCCGCAACATGCCGCCGAACCCGACCTCCAGTTCGTCGCTGTCGTAGCCCACGATCTTGAAGGCCCTGCGCATGATCTCCGGGTCGTGGTTGCGGATGGCGCCCGACGACAGTTCGACGCCGTTGCACACGATGTCGTACTGATGGGCCAGGACGTCCAGGGGGTCCAGGGAATCGAGGGCCTCCAGCCCCCCCTGGGGCATGGAGAAGGGGTTGTGGCTGAACCCGATCCTGCATTCGGCCTCGTCCCATTCGTACATCGGATAGTCCACGATCCAGCAGAACCGGTACGCGTTCCGTTCCGAAAGCCCGAGCTCCTCCGCCAGCCGGGTCCGCGCGAGGCCGGCGAGCGCGGCGGCGCGGTCGGGCCGGTCGCAGGCGAAGAACACGGCGTCGCCGTCGGCCGCGCCCATGATCGACCGGATCCGCGCCACGCGCTCCGGTTCGAGGTTGTTGGCGATGGGCCCCCTGCCGCCGCCGTCCTCGAACACGACGTATCCGAGTCCGGGCCAGCCCTCGCCGCGCGCCCAGTCGTTGAGCTTGTCGAAGAAGCTGCGCGGCCGGTCGCCGACGGCGGGCGCGGGAATCGCGCGGACGACGGACCCCTTGTCGATCGCCCGGCCGAACAGCCCGAAGCCGCCGCCCCGGAACGCCTCGGTGCAATCGCCGATCTCCAGGGGGTTGCGGAGGTCGGGCTTGTCCGTGCCGTACTTCAGCATCGCCTCGGCGAACGGGATGCGGGGGAACGGCGAGGGGCTGACCTTCCAGTCCGTGAACTCCTCGAACACGCCGCGCATGACCGGCTCGATGGCGGCGAAGACGTCCTCCTGCTCGACGAAGGACATCTCCACGTCGAGTTGATAGAACTCGCCCGGCGAGCGGTCGGCGCGCGCGTCCTCGTCGCGGAAGCAGGGCGCGATCTGAAAGTACCGGTCGAAGCCGGCCACCATGTAGAGCTGCTTGAACTGCTGGGGCGCCTGGGGAAGCGCGTAGAACTTCCCGGGATGCAACCGGCTGGGGACCAGGAAATCGCGGGCGCCCTCGGGCGAGCTGGCCGTGAGGATGGGGGTCTGGTGCTCCGAGAAGCCCTGCTCGACCATGCGGCGGCGGATGCTCGCGATCACGTCCGACCGCAGCGCGACATTGCGGTGGAGGCGCTCGCGGCGCAGATCGAGGAAGCGATGGCGGAGCCGGGTCTCCTCGGGATGCTCCTGATCGCCGAAGACCCGGAGCGGCAGTTCCTCGGCCGCCGACAGGACCTCCAGGGACTCGATGCGCACCTCGACGCGCCCCGTCGGCAGCCTGGGGTTGACGGTGTCGGCGTCGCGGGCGACGACGGGGCCGGTGACTGTCAGGACGCTCTCGTGCCGGACCGCTTCGGCGGCGGCGAACGGCGGCGCGCCGGTCTCCACCACGCATTGGGTGAGCCCGTAGTGGTCCCGCAGGTCGATGAACAGCAGGTTCCCGTGATCCCGTTTCCGGTGAACCCAGCCGGACACCCGCGCCATCGCGCCGACGTCGGACTCGCGAAGCTCCCCGCAAGTGTGGGTCCGGTATCTGTGCATTTCGCGTCCTCGGGGCCGCCGGGCGAAGCGGCGCAAAAGCGCATGGAACGCGCGCGCCTGTCAAGGCGCCGCTCCTCCCCCTTGAATGAGGAGGAGGCCGGGAGGGAGGGTCCGCATGAACGCGCAGGCGCGCGCCGGACGGTTACGCGCCGGGTCGCCGTCGGGCCGTTGGCTCACTCCGGCGGCTTCGGAGGTCCCCGGCCTTCCTCGAACAAGGCCCGCGCCTCGGCTTCGACGACGACGCCGCGGCGTTCCCGCGCTTCGCCGGCCGTCGAACCGCCGACCGGGCCCTCGCGCAGAACGAATCCCTCGTCCGGCAGAAACTCCCGGCCTTCAAGCGAACCATCCTGCCGCACGAGCCTCAAAGGCACCTGGAAATCGTCGGAAACGTCCGCGAAATACCATTCGTCCCTGCCCGCCTCCAGCAACATGTTCCTGAGATCGAGAGCGCCGGACCGAAACCGGCGGAGCCGTTCGGGGACGACGCCCGTCACCAGGTAGCGGTCCGAGCCGTCGCCGCTGTCTACCATCACGCCGACATAGCGGCCGCCGACAGGGTCCCGGCCCTCGAAGACCTGGACTCCGTCGTAATGGACCAGGGTGTCCGTATATCGAACCGGATTCATTTCCGCACCAACCTACAGTTCGCGATGACGTCGAAGCCAGCGAGGGGCCACCACGTATGATGCGACCCGCGACCCGTCTTCTGGACGCTCCCGGCGCCGATGTCAAGCTCGACGAGGCAGATACGTTTTCCCCTTTGCGTGGGGAGCTTCATCGTCCTTGCGGAGTCGCGGACATCGCGGCGTTGCGGGACCGCGATCACCCCCCTCCCGACCTCCCCCCTGTCAGGGGGGAGGAGTGCAAATGGTCAGAGGGAGGAGCGTCAACGGCTCCTCCGTCCCTCCCTCGTTCTCCCTCCCCCTGGCAGGGGGAGGGTCGGGGTGGGGGTCGCGCCGGGGGAGAGGAGCGCGAACGGACCCTACGGCGCGCCCGTCACTGGATGAGAACTTGCGGATATACGGGATTATGCGATTGATGAAAAAATAGCTTGCATGTCTGATTATCAGACATTACACTTCCGGAAAGTCGATAATCGGGATATATTGAGAAGATCGATGGTCATCGCCGACACCCCATTGGAGACCACCGAAGCCTTTCCGAAGGCCGAGGTCGAGGCGTCCTTACGAGAGGAGTTGACCGCGGCCGCGAAAATGGAAGCGGAGTTGCGCGGCGCGTCCTGGCCTGCGGATGCTGCGGCCCAAGGCGCTGCGCCGCTCCGCGTGGATTCGCTCGTGGCCGTCGGGGTCCTGTGCGCCGTCGAACCCGTCTTGGGATTCGGTCTCTCCGGGTCAGTGGTGCGGGCTGGCGGCTACGAATCCGTCGACCAGGCCGTCGGGCATCTCATCCCGGGTCTGGAAGGGGAGTGGCGCAGACGGCAAGGGAGGACTCGATCATGAGTGGCGAAACGGAGGCGGCGAGCCACGAGGCCATCCAACGGAAGCGGCTCGGCGAAAGATTGCGCGAGACGCGCAGATATCTCGGGTTGAAGCAGGAAGAAGTGGCGGCGCGTCTCGGAATTCCCCGGACGGCGCTTTCCCACATCGAGACCGGGCAGCGCCGGGTCGAGGCTCTCGAACTGACCCGGCTGGCCGAACTGTACCAGCAGCATGTGGGCTACTTCACCGGGGAAGACGCCGATGCCGCCGCCCTGCCGCCCGACGTGGCTCATATCGCCCGGGAGGCGACCAGCCTCTCGGAGCAGGATCGGAAGGAGTTGGGACGCTTCACCGAATATCTGCGCGCGCGCGCTCAGACCTCGAAGGAACGGCCATGAACACGGACTATCGGCGCGCCGTGAGGAAGGGCGCCAAGGCGGCCGAACGACTGCATCGGCATCTGGGGAGCCGGGGCGACATCGAGCGCGAAGGCGGCAACGTCGACGTCTTCGACGTGATTCTGCGATTGGAAGTGGCGCTCCTGCTGCGGCCGCTGGACGGGCTGCTCGGCGCCTATCTGCGCGAGCCAGCGCCGGGTGTCCTGGTCACGACGCGACGGCCGCTCAGCGTTCAGCGGTTCACCGCAGCGCACGAACTGGGCCATTTCCATCTGGGTCACGCGCCGAGCCTGGACGACGAGAACATGCTGCGGCGGTCTTCCTTCGTCCCGGCGCCGGGGTGCAAGTTGCAGGAAGTGGAGGCGGACGCCTTCGCCGCCGGCTTCCTGATCCCTCGCTGGCTGATCGCATGGCACGCGGAACGGCAAGGCTGGCAAGGGAAGGATTTCGCCGATCCACACGTCGTCTACCAGCTCTCGCTGCGGCTCGGCGCCAGCTTCGAGGCGACGTGGCGGACCTTGCAACGCTACGGGCTGATCGAGACAGGGACGGCGCGCACTCTCGGCAAGGTAAAGGTTCAGGACCTCAAGAAAGCGCTGCTCGGGGATTATTCCCCTCCCGACTATCACTGCGACGTGTGGTCGTTGACCGAGCGGGACAAGGACCTGTCGATCGAGGGAAGCCGGCGCGACCTCTTCGTGCTCAGGCTCGAAGAGCACAGCGGCGGGGGGTATCTGTGGGATGCCGAGGGCTTGAAGCGCAGTGGTTTCGCCGTGCTCCGCGACGCGCGCGAGGCGGAGGACGGGGACGGCATCGGGGGGCCGACGTTCCGCAAGTTGACGGCGGAGACCGGGGAGACGCGACGTGGACATGTCTCCCTGGATGAGCGCCGCCCCTGGCAATCGGGGACGCCGCTGAATCGGCTCAAGCTGGATTACGACCTAACGGGGCCGGAAAAGAAAGGATATTCCCGCGCCGAACGCCGCCGGATGCTGGAGGCGGCGTGACGAGAATCGATGAACGGCGGAATCTCGGCGACCTCTTTGGCCCGGTGCGGGACCAAGGCGACCGCCCGACGTGCCTGGCGTTCGCCGCCAGCGACCTTCACGCCGGGATGAGGGAGGCTTGGGAGCCCTTGTCTTGCGAATTCCTGTTCTATCACGCGCAACGTCGCGCCGAGCGGACGCAGACGATGGGCGCGACCCTGCCGGCCACGCTCGACGCTCTGCGCCACGACGGTCAGCCGCGCGAGGAAGGATGGCCGTACATGGACGAACCGCCGGTTGACGACGAGTCGTGGCGGCCGCCGGCGGAGGTGGGAGAGATCCATCGCCGGGCGGGAGAGGAGCGCCCGCACACGGTCGACACGGTCGGCGAGATCGTCGCCATGCTCGACCGAGGGCGGCCGGTTCTGGCGCTACTGCACCTGTCGATTTCGTTCGACATGGCCGGTCCGGGAGGTTTGGTGGACCCGCCAGCGGAAGAACGGCCGGAGGTCGCGCGACGGCACGCGGTCATCGCCATTGGGCATGGCGCTTATGAAGGCCGACGCGCGATCCTCGTTCGCAACAGCTGGGGCTCCGGCTGGGGGAGAGGCGGCCATGCATGGCTGACCGAGAGCTTCCTGGAACCGAGGACGTTCGGGTTCGCCGTCTTGGAGGAGAAAGCGGGTGTCGCACTTTCTGCCGCCTCGACCTGACTGCACCGCGGCGCGTATCCTCGTTCAATACACACGGGACGCCGCGTGGGCCGTTGGGAGCGGCGGGTCAAGCCGCTTTGCGGCTCCTCCGCTGCGCTCCGGCCCTTCGGGTGACCCGCCGCTCCCAACGGCTCCGGGGATATGTCGCGTCCTATTGGATTCTTTGATCGGCCTCTTCAAGCGCACTGCAAAGAGGGCCGATACGCCGTTTGAGCCTTTCGGCCAAGGCCGTATCGCCTCGCACCTGCGCGACGACGATCCGCTCGTAACTGCTCCGGGAACGGCATTCGAGAGCTTCCACGATCCCTTTCAACACGTTGCTTTTTCGTAACGGATAGCGAGCGACGAGAGCATCCAGATTTTCCTCGGCGACGAGTTTTTTGAAGCGTTCCGATTCGGTGGAGTAGAGAGAATCGACACACGCGGAAATTTTCGGATCTTCACTGTTTTTGATTTTTCTCCAATCCGGAATCTGTGAAAGCATCGCGTTATGCACTTGGCGTTCGCACCGATGCTCCACCATCCTCGCGGGAAGATCGGCATCCTTTCGGATTGCGTCTAAAGCCGCCTGTTTCGCCGAAGCAGCCATACTATCGGCGTCGCAACCATAGACTTCAGCCTGTTTGCGAGCTACTTCGTCGATGGCGTCAGAACAATAATAAAGCGCTTCGACAGAACACACACCCAAAGCGGATATGCCATCCTTAGCAAGTTCGGCAACATTGTCTTCAGTGCGATCGTCCCGGTCGATAAGGCCGAACGCCTCGGTATAATGATGACTCCGAGCTTCCCGCAAGCCCTTCACCACCTTTACGACCTCACCACAGCTTCCCGACGGAATCACCGTAAGGTCGGGAAACAGGGCACCGTAGAGCGGCTGATCTAGACTGCTTGAACGTCCTTCCACGAAGAGGATCCGCCGTCTGACTCCCAAAATCGCCCGCTTCAGGTCTTCGTCTTCAGACAGTTCCGCGTTCGGTTCAAGGACCTTGATATCCCATGCATCGGGCGCGTCACCATTCCCGCTACTCCATTGGCAAGACCGGGCCATGAGGACCCGCGCATCCGGGTTGGCGACCGGCAGGGCGATCTCGTGCGTCGAAACGACGAACGCACAGTCCGAACGCCGGGCGAACAACGCCGACAGGAACGGCTCGATGATGGCCCGATGCAGATGCCGCTCCGGTTCATCGATCAACAGGATGGTCCCCGGATCGATAGTGAGCGCCGTGGCCGCGATGATGGCGGCGTTGCGTTCTCCGTCGGACATCTGCGCCATACTGAACGTCGCACCATCGCTCTCACGCTTTGCACGAATCTCCTCGCCTTCAGCGTTCTCCAGCGAGACCATCAGTGTTCCGAGCTCGAACAGGTCGTTGAGCTCCTTGAAGGGCGATGGCAATTCCGCGTCGACGGCAAGGGCCTTGCTGATGTTTTTCTCAGAGATATGATTCGCGATGATTCGAGCGCGAAAATTTTCTTTGGCAACGAGATCGAAAAGCACGGCAGACAATTTTCCATCAGCATTATGATCTATCCATCTCGAGTCGAGATTTCTTTCCCAATCTCGGTTATTCTGATGAAAATCCTTGCGACTCTTCGGCGTCATATCGATGCCTCCGGAGTGGAGCCATGTCTGCCTATGTGCTGAAATTCTCTTGACCACTCCCGATCTATCTGATGAGATGAGATATTGAAACAATGCCGATTTTCCGGAGCCGTTGGCACCGACAACGAATACCCGATCGCCGCGATTGAGAGTGATTGTCAGAGATCGACCGGAGGTCAGTGGGATATCCCAATTCATCATTGAAACCTTCAAGCGGATCGGTCCGGCCGGAAGGAAGATCTCCGGCTTGGCAAACGATACAGGAACGTGGACGAGATTGCTACCGGGGATCGCCAGCAATTCCTCCGACAGCCCCGACGTCCCGCTCGTCCAGCCCATAGAGCGCCCGAACGATCCCGTCGAGCTCGCGTTCCATCGCGGTCACGTCCGCGCTCCGGTCCGCCCGCCTGGCGGCGAGGATTCCGTCGACGAGGTCGACGACCGGTCGTTGGGCGTCGGGCGGGACGTCGGGAATGGGGAGCTCCTTCCAGTCGTCCGGGTAGAGGTGGATGTTGCTGCGGCGGCGGGCGCGCAGGAAATCCTGGGCGCTGGACGAGTTCATGACGCCGAGCAGGTACTTGATCGAAAAGCGGCGGCTGGCGCTCTCCAGATCCTCGCGCGACGGAAGATCGCCGCGCTTCCTTTCGTCCGCATAGCGGGCCTGCTTCCGTATCGACCCGTTGCGAACGCCGTGAAGGCCGCGCCACGGAACGAAGCACCAGATCGAGTGATTGTGGTGAAGCTGGCGATCGTCGAACGTGACCCTCGGCCTGACGTCGCCCGCCGCCATATCGACGGAAAGCAGCTTCTCCCCGACGTCGTACAGCTCCGGGAACGTCTTCCTTCTGAACAGGGCGGGGGCGCGCTCCGTCCCCCATTCGAGCCAGCGGTTCCGCGCCGGGAGCCAGCGATCCAGATGCTTGCCCTCGACGAACGGCTTGGGATGGCGTTCGTCCTTCCCGTCCGACACGACGTCCTCCAGCGCGAAGGCGCCGGGCGCGCGTCTTTCGTCCGCATGGACCACCATGCCGACGGAGACGTAGCAGAGGCCGCCCAGGCGGACGGTCGGCGCGGGCGGGGGGCGGTACAGGTCTTCCGGGAAGAAGGCCCGCTCGTCGAGGTCCTTCTGTCCGGCGGTGGAAAGCGCCGTGACCTCCCCGAACGCCGGGTCGTGCAGGCGCCGGAGCGGCGCGTTCTCCGATCCGTCGGCCTTGCGGAACAGGTAGGACAGGTTGCGCACCGCAGCGTCGAATATCCTGATGCGGCCGAAGAAGTCGACGCGCTCCACGAGCGCGTTGCGCAAGAACCACTCGCGCGCCTTGAGCGCGTATTTCGCGTGGCCGAAGGCGTCCGAGACGATCAGGCTGGACACGCCGCCGTCGCGGAGCAGCTTGAAGCTCTTCTCCATGAACGGAACGAACAGGTCCCACTTCTCCCACAGCGTTTCGTAGTCGCCGCTCGCCATGATGGCCGCGCGGGCGGCCTTGTGGCGTTCGTCGCGGAAGTCCGCGCGCACGTAGGGCGGGTTGCCGATGACGACGTCGAAGCCGCCCGGCGCGCCGAACATGTATTCCGGGTCGAACCAGCCGGCGCGCGCGTTCTGGTCGTAGGGGTCCCAGCGGGCGACGGCCTCGGCGGCGTCGTGGCCGAAGCCCAGGTTCTCCAGTTCGCGGGCGAGCCCGGCCCGGAGCTTCTCGTCCTCCCCGCGCAGCCGGCGCTTGGCCTCCCGCGCGCGGGCGTTGAAGTAACGCTCGCGCACGTCCCGCAGGCGGTCTTCCATGGCCTTCACGGCGGCGTTGCCGAGCGTCCCCTGCCTCCCCTCGACGCCCAGCCCGATCAGCGCGTCGGCGGCGACGAACCGGGTCTCCAGGTTGGGCAGCGGGCGGATGCCGTGGTTGTCCGCCGGGTCGTCGTTCGCCTCCTGCTCCACCGCCAGCGAGACGAAGAAGCGCAGCTTGGCGATCTGGCAGGCGATGGGCTGGACGTCGACGCCGTAGATGCCGTTCTGGATCAGGTACAGCTTGCGCCCGAAGTCGGAGTCCCGGTAGGTCTCGAAAATCCGGCTGATCTCCACCAGTTCCGCGTTCCGCGCCGCCTCGTCGCGGGTGTCGAACGCCCGGCCCGCCCGTTCCGCCGCCAGTTCCTTCTGCAACGCCTCCCAGCGTTCGTTCCGCGGGTCCAGCCGCCGCAGCGCCAGCGTCAGCCGGTGGAGGACGCCCATCGGGAAGGCGCCGGACCCCGCCGCCGGGTCCAGCACCCGCAGGCCGGCGATGGCGCGCACCAGCGAACCGGTCTCGTCCGCGTCGAACAGCGTGGCCGCGTCGTCGCAGGCGTCTTCCCAGTCCAGCAGGTAGCCGAGCCGGGCGCGCCACCAGTCCGCGTCGCCGTCGGCGGGCCGCGCCTTCCCGGCCAGCGCCGCCGCCAGCGCCTCGCCGACCATGTAATCGACGATGCGCCGCGGCGTGTAGTAGGAGCCGGTGGCCTTGCGCGCCGTCTCCCGCGTCTCCGGGTTGTAGGCGGCCAGCAGGTTCTCGAACGCCCGCCCCAGCAACTCCGGGTCGAGCGCAACCTCCCGGTCGAGCGGCGTGTTCTCCTCCACCGTGAACTTGTAGCGCCGGAACAGCGGGAAAAGACCCTCCCCCTCGTCGAGGAACAGCCGCGCCGGGACCGACAGGCCCCGGCCCTGGGCCTCGACGTCGGTGAACGCGTCGATGCGCCGACCGCCCTTCCCGACGCCCTCGAAGTCGTCCAGGCAGTCGAACAGACCGCCGTTGACGAAGGGGACCTTCTTCAGGCCGGCGACGAAGCCGTCCGGGTCGGCCAGCAGATCGCGGTAGCGATACCTGGCGAAGTCGCGGTGGCCGCCCGGGTTCCGCCCGCTGAACGCGCGCTCGCCGATCTCGGTGTTGAGGGTGGCGAAGAACAGGTTCTGGAGCGCCGCCCGGTAGTAGTCCGTCCGCTCCGGCGCGTGGTCCCTGAGCGCCCGGCGGGCGAACCCCTCCTCGAACACCTCCTCCGGGATCAGCCCCTTCTCCTTCATGAACCAGACGAAGAGCAGGCGCGTGATCAGCCGGATGACGTGGCGTTCGGTCGACCCCTCGCCGGCGCCGTCGTCGGGGAAGCGGCACTCGGCGGCGGCCCTCCGGAACCACTCGAACAGCTCGCGGTAGAAGCGCCGGTTGAGCGCCTCGACGTCGAGCGTCCGTTCCCACGCGGCGTGCAGGCCGTCGAAGTCGCGGACGCCCGCCTCGATCAGGCGGGGCAGCGCGAGGTCGACGAGGACGTCGAGATGCGCCCGGTGCGGGTCGGCGGCGCGGACGTCCTTGACCAGCGTCACGCGCTCCAGGACGTCGCGGCCGTCGTCGCGCCTGTGGGCGCGACGGTGGACGACGGCCAGGGTCAGGGCCGCGCCGCGTCGGAACAGGAGGATCGCCGGCATCGCGAACAGGCGGTTGACGGCGCGGGTCGCCTCGGCGAGTTCGGTCCGGCTCCAGGGCCGGTCGTCGAGTTCGACGGCCAGGAACAGGAACGACTCGATCCGGCCCCCGTCGAACCCCGGCGCCCGGAACAGGCCGTCCTGCCGGGCGCGGACGTCGCCGATCTCCTCGTCGGTGACCTGGAACACGATCTCGACCGAACGCCAGGACTCGAACCGCGCCCGCCGCGCGTCCGTCAGCCTGGCCCCGGCGTCGAAGCGGTCGAGGAACTCCGGGACGCTTCCCACGTCTTCCACGCGCTCGCTGCGGTAGCCGAGCGCGCCCAGCAGCGCCGCGGCGCCGTCGCGCAGCGGCCGCCCCGGCGCCAAGCCGGACAGGGCCTCCTTCACGGAGTCGCGCATATGGTCGGGGGCGGGCATCGGGCGGGCGGATTGTACCGGCCGGCGGCGGCCGCGGTCCATCCGGCGCCGTCGGCGACCCCCACCCCGACCCTCCCCCTGCAAGGGAGAGGGAGAACAAGAGGGGGGAGGTCGGGAGGGGGGTGGACCGGACGCGACGTTGCCGACGCCGGTGACCCCCACCCCGACCCTCCCCCTGCAAGGGAGAGGGAGAAGAAGGGGGACGGGAGGGGGGTGCGTAAGTATGCGGATCGCCTTTTCACACTCCTCCCCCATAACAGGGGGGAGGTCGGGAGGGGGGTGGAGCGGACGCGACGTTGCCGCCGTCGGTGACCCCCACCCCACCCTCCCCCTGCAAGGGAGAGGGAGAATAAGAGGGGGACGGAGGGAGGGGGGTGGGGCGGACGCGGCGTTGCCGCCGCCGGTGACCCCCACCCCGACCCTCCCCCTGCAAGGGAGAGGGAGAAGAAGAGGGGGAAGGTCGGGAGGGGGGTGGAGCGGACGCGACGTTGCCGCCGCCGGCGACCCCCACCCCGACCCTCCCCCTGCAAGGGAGAGGGAGAACAAGAGGGGGAGGTCGGGAGGGGGTGGATCGGACGCGACGTTGCCGCCGCCGGTGACCCCCACCCCGACCCTCCCCCTGCAAGGGAGAGGGAGAACAAGAGGGGGCGGGAGGGGGGTGGAGCGGACGCGGCGTTGATTTCACGGCGCGAAACGGCGACGATGCGCCGTCGTCGTCCGTTCCGAGACAATCAGGAGGGCAGAGCCATGCGGTTCCGCATGAAGCAGGTGTTCGACAGCTCGCGGGAGAAGCTGCGCGAGAAGCCCTCGCGCGGCCTCATGTCGGCGACCGTCCGCAGCCGGCAGGTCGACGGCTTCGAGAGCCGCGTCTCCATCCGCGACTTCACCCTCGTGGCGGACGAGCCGAGGAACTTCGGCGGCGGGGACAAGGGCCCGAAGCCCTCGGAAATCCTGCTGGCGGCCCTGGCGGCCTGCCAGGAGGTGACCTACCGGCTCTACGCCGACGCCATGGAGATCCCGCTGCGGAACGTCTCCGTCACGGTGACGGGAGAGGCCGACCTGCGCGGGTTCGTCGACATGGACGGCGTTCGCGCCGGCCTCCAGCGGGTGACCGGCACGGTGGCCCTGGACACGCCGGCCGGCCCGGAGGACGTCCGGCGCCTGCGGGACAGGGTCGACGCGCATTGCCCGGTGCTCGATTCGCTCCAGACGCCGATCGAGGTCAGCCTCGACCTGGAGGTCACGGACTCGCAACGGCGGGCGGCGGAGTAGCGGCGCTTTCGGCCGCGCGCCGCGCGAGAGAGAAGAGAGAAAGGAGAACGAATGACCCGGTTGGTCGACCCCCACGGCGGGGGCGCCCTGAAACCGTTGCTGGCGCCCGAGCCGGAGCGCGCCGCCGGTCTCGAACGGGCCCGGTCCCTCAGACGGGTTCCGATCTCGAGCCGCGAGGCGTCGGACCTGCTGATGCTGGCGATGGGCGCCTACACGCCGCTCGACGGCTTCATGGGGCATGACGACTGGCGCGGCGTCTGCGTCGACATGAGGCTCGCCGACGGCGTCTTCTGGCCCATCCCCATCACCCTTTCGTGCGAACGGCCCCTCGCCGAGTCGATCGGCGACGGCGAGGAGGTCGCGCTCGTGGACGCGGAGTCGGGCGAGGTCCTCGGCGCGCTCACCGTCGCCGAGAAGTACGCCATCGATCGGGAACTGGAATGCGCGAGCGTCTTCCGCACGACCGACCCCGCGCACCCCGGAGTGGAGAAGGTCATGGCCCAGCCCGAGGTCAATCTCGCGGGTTCCGTCGTCGCCTTCGGCGAGAGCCACTATCCCGAGACCTACCGGGGCCTCTACCTGCGCCCCGACGAGACCCGCGCGCTGTTCCGGGAAAAGGGGTGGTCGCGGGTGGCGGCGTTCCAGACCCGCAATCCCATGCACCGCAGCCACGAATTCCTCGCCAAGATCGCGATCGAGGTCTGCGACGGCGTGCTGATCCATCAGGTCCTGGGCGCGCTCAAGCCCGGCGACATTCCCGCCGACGTCCGGGTCGAGGCCATCGACAGGCTGGTCGAGAACCATTTCGCGCCCGGCGCGGCGGTCCAGGCGGGCTATCCCATCGAGATGCGCTACGCGGGGCCGCGGGAAGCCCTGCTCCACGCCCTCTTCCGCCAGAACTTCGGCTGCTCCCACCTCGTCGTGGGCCGCGACCACGCCGGCGTCGGCGATTACTACGGGCCGTTCGACGCCCAGGACGTCTTCGACGAGCTCGGCGCGGACGACCTGGAGATCCGGCCCCTCAAGATCGACGTCACCTTCTTCTGCCACAAGTGCGCGGGCATGGCGACGGGCAAGACCTGTTACGACCCGGGCGACGGCGACCCGCCGGACGAGGCGGCCCGGATCGCCTTCGCCGCCGAAGTCGCGACCGGCGCGGCCGAGGCCCGGCCCTGCCCGCACGGACCCGAAACCAAGCTCTCGGTCTCCGGCACCCGCCTGCGCGAGATGTTCGCCAACCGCGAGACCGTGCCCGAGGAGTTCAGCCGCCGCGAGGTGCTCGACGTCCTCCAGGCCTATTACGACGGGCTGGCGTGAAGGAGGCGCCCCCGCCCGCCCGATTCCCGAAATCGTCCCGGCGGCTGACCAAGTTCAGACACATGCGAGACGCCGCAGGGGCCGTTTGCGCTCCTCCCCCGGCGCGACCCCCACCCCGACCCTCCCCCTGCAAGGGAGAGGGAGAAGAAGGGGGGCGCGCCGCGCGCTTCCTCCCTGCCATCCACACTCTTCCCCCCTGGCAGGGGGGAGGTCGGGAGGGGGGTCCGCGGCCCCGCAACGGCGCGCTCAGTGTCTCATATGTATTGAACGAGGACAGCGGCTTGACAAGGGCCCGCCTCCCAAACTACTCAATACCCGCGATCCCGGGTTCGCCCCGCGCGGCCGCGCCGGCGGCGGACCCGCCAGCGGTCCTCGGGTCCCCGCGACAATCGAACCGGCTACCATCGGGGTGCTTCGATGTTCAGCGTCAATCCTTTCGCCGAGATTTCGGCGACCGTATCGCCCACCGTCATGCAGTGGTACATCGTCGTCATGGCCCTGTTCGTCGCGGGCGGCACGCTCTTCGACATGATCCACAAGAAGAGCGCCCGGTACTTCTTTCAGGACCGGGAGGCCAAGAAGAAACGCGCGACCAGGCCGCTCGGCGGCGGCGAGACGGCCGCGCTGGCGGCGCGGACGATCGTGGTCGACGTGCTCGCCTCGGGCGAGTTCTGCAAGACGCCGCGCCGAATCGCGCACCTGCTGTCGTTCTACGGCTTCATCGCCTACCTCGCCGCCACCGTCGTCATGGTGTTCTGCTATCCGACGAAGGACGCGGCCACCCCCGCCTGGCTGCCCGGCCTCTGGTATCTCGGCGCGGCGCTGGTCATGGCGGGCGGCTACTGGTTCTGGTTCTTCATCCGGGTCGACGTGGCCAAGGAGGGACACTCGCCCTTCCGCCTGACGCACGCCGACCTGTTCGTCGTCTCGCTGCTGGCCAGCGTCACGCTCGGTTTCGTCTGGGGCCTGACCCAGGCCGGCTTCTTCCTGGCGCTCTACGCGATCGCCAACACGGCGCTCTTCGTCGGCGTGCCGTGGTCCAAGTTCTCCCACATGTTCTACAAGCCAGCGGCGGCCTTCCAGAAGAGGGTCGAGGAGGCGGACGGCTCGACCAACCTGCCGCCCCCCGCCGACCGGCCCCTTCTCTAAGACGCGACACCGCCAATCCAGGAGCGTACCGGATGCCTACTTTCGTCTACATGACGCGTTGCGACGGCTGCGGAGAGTGCGTGGACATCTGTCCCTCCGACATCATGCACATCGACAAGACCTACCGCCGCGCCTACAACATCGAGCCCAACATGTGCTGGGAGTGCTATTCCTGCGTGAAGATGTGCCCGCAGCACGCCATCGACGTCCGGGGCTACGCCGACTTCGCGCCGCTGGGCCACAGCGTCCGCGTGCGCCGCGAGCCGGAGAAGGGCAC
This sequence comes from Alphaproteobacteria bacterium, assembly GCA_965242505.1. Lineage (GTDB taxonomy): Bacteria > Pseudomonadota > Alphaproteobacteria > UBA2966 > UBA2966 > UBA2966. The sequence continues at coordinate 308,394 of OZ251449.1, read as the reverse complement.
CATCTCCTGGAAGATCAAGTTCCGCGACGGCCGCGAGAAGGACTTCGTCTCTCCCATCCGCACCACGCCCTGGGGCTCGATCGAGGAGCCCGGGGACTTTCCGGCGCCGACGGAGGACGAATACAAGTCCCAGGAGCTCTGGCACGAGCCCGCCGCCCTGAAGATCGACGCCCTGCCGACCCTGGCGGGCAAGGAAAAGGCCTGAACGCATGCCCTGGTTCAACACGAGACGGACGATCACCGTCGACGCCGACGTCCTCGTCATCGGCGGCGGCTTCAGCGGCTGCGGCGCCGCCTACGAGGCCGGCCACTGGGGACGCGACATGAAGGTCGTCGTCGTCGAGAAGGCGAACATCGAGCGCAGCGGCGCCGTCGCCCAGGGCCTCTACGCCATCAACTGCTACATGGGCATGCACTGGGGCGAGAACCAGCCCGAGGACCACGTCCGCTACGCGCGCAACGACCTCATGGGGCTGGTGCGCGAGGACCTCGGCTACGACATCGCGCGGCACGTCGACGCCACCGTGCACAAGTTCGACGAGTGGGGTCTGCCGATGATGCGGGACCCGGAGACCGGGCGCTACCAGCGCGAGGGCAAGTGGCAGATCATGATCCACGGCGAGAGCTACAAGCCGATCATCGCCGAGGCCGCCCAGAAGTCGGCGGACGAGACCTACAACCGGATCATGGTGACCCACCTGCTCACCGACCGGAAGAACCCCAACCGGGTCGCCGGAGCGGTGGGCTTCAGCGTCCGCAGCGGCGATTTCTACGTCTTCCGGGCCAAGGCGGTGATCGTCACCGCGGGCGGCGCCTCCCACATCTTCCGCCCGCGCGCCGTCGGCGAGGGCATGGGGCGCACGTGGTACGCCCCGTGGAGCAGCGCCTCGGCCTACGGCCTGCCGCTTCCCATCGGCGCCAAGATGACGCAGATGGAGAACCGCATCGTGCTGGCCCGCTTCAAGGACGGCTACGGCCCCGTCGGCGCCTACTTCCTGCATCTCAAGACCTACACCAAGAACGCCTACGACGAAGAGTACGAGTCGAAGTGGTACGACGAGCTCAAGGGGATGGTCGGCGACTACATCGACAGGGAGCCGGTGCCGACGTGCCTGCGCAACCACGCCATGATCCAGGAGATGAAGGCCGGCCGCGGCCCCATCTACATGGAGACGCGCGAGGCCTTCCAGGACCCGCACAAGGAGCAGGTCGGCTGGGAGAACTTCCTCGGCATGACCATCGGGCAGGCGGTGGTCTGGGCCTCGCAGAACATCGACCCCAAGGAGCGCATGTCCGAGCTCACCACCTCCGAGCCCTACGTCATGGGCTCCCACGCCACGTGCTCGGGCGCCTGGACCAGCGGCCCGGACGACTACGCGCCGGCGGACTACCGCTGGGGCTACAACCGCATGATGACGGTCGAGGGCCTGTTCGCCGCCGGCGACGCCTGCGGCGGCACCGCCCACAAGTTCTCGTCCGGCTCCTTCACCGAGGGCCGCGTCGCCGGCAAGGCGGCGGTCAACTACGTCAAGGACCTCGGCGAGACGCCGGGACTCGACAACGCCGAGATCGAGAAGCTGAAGGCCACGATCTACCAGCCGCTCGAGACCTACCAGGTGGGCCGCAACGAGATCGTCGCCGGCACCGTCTCGCCGAGCTACATCTCGCCGTTGCAGGGCCTGCAACGCCTCGAGAAGATCATGGACGAGTACTGCGGCGGCATCGCCACCCAGTACATGACCAACGCGCCCATGCTCGACCGCGGGCTCGAACTCCTCAAGATGCTGCGCGAGGACCTCGACCACATCGGCGCCGAGGACCTGCACCAGCTACAGCGGACCTGGGAGCTGCATCACCGCGTCTGGGCCTCCGAGTCGGTGACCCATCACACGAAGTTCCGCGAGGAGACGCGCTGGCCCGGCTACTACTACCGCGGCGACCATCCCAGGCTCGACGACGACGACTGGCACGTCTTCACGCTCGGCCGGCACAACCCCGACTCGGGCGACTGGGAGATGGAGAAGGCGCCGGTGCACCATCTGGTGGACGACTGACCGGGGCGGGCGAGTTCCGGGGGCCGGCGCGGCCGTCCAGGGCCGTCTCTGCGGGCGGCAAGCGGGAGTCCCCCAGCCCAACCGGGTTCCCGGCCCGGAAGGGCTCGTAGCTCTTCGGCAGCGCCCTCGCGAAAACATCCCTTCACTACAAGCAACAAGCCTCCGCCCTTAGGACGGAGGCTTGAGTTCCGGCGGATGACCTTGGGACGCCGAGCCCGCACAAGGGGTCGATTTGCTACGAAAGGAGAATCGACCGCCTCTCGATTTGCTACACCATCTAAGATAGCATTTCGTTTCGCGAACGCAAGGAGAAATCGTTTGTCCCGCATCTTCGGTTTCGACATCGGCACGACGTCCATCGGGTTTGCCGTCATCGACCACGATCCCGAGGCGGAGACGGGAAGGATCGCGCGTCTGGGCGTGCGCATCTTTCCCGAAACGCGCGACCCGAAGGGCGGCGCGCCGCTCAATCAGGAGCGAAGACAGGCGCGTCTGCGCAGGCGTCAGCTGCGCCGTCGCCGCAAGCGCCTCCGTTCGCTCCACGATCTGTTGCGCGAAGCCGGCCTGCTGCCCGCGCGTAACTCGTGCGAATGGCGCACGCTTATGAAGAGCGACCCTTACGACCTTCGTGCGCGCGCGGTCGGGGAAGAAAGACTGAGGCCACACGAGGTCGGGCGAGCGCTCTACCATCTCGCCAAGCGGCGGCACTTCAAGGGTAGAGAACTGGAAGAGGACGACGACGCGCCGGATGAGCGGAAAGAAGAAGACGCAGACGAGAAGAAAGCCAAGGCCGGCCGGGATGCGACGCTGGCTGCGCTGAAAAACGAAAAGCTGACTCTCGGCTCATGGCTGGTGAAACGTGACCCCCACAAAGAACGTCGACGCGGCGTTCACGCGAATCGTGAAACGGTGGAGACGGAGTTCGACCGAGTGTGCGAGAAGCAGAAAGCGCTTGGCGACTCGGCCTTCAAGGACTCGATCCGCGAAGCGATCTTCGCCCAGCGGCCCGTGTTCTGGCGGCTGAACACGCTCGGCGAGTGCCGTTTCTTTCCCGGCAGGCCGCTATGTCCGAAAGGCGCGTGGCTCTCGCAGCAACGGCGGATGCTGGAAAAGGTGAACAATCTCGAAGTCGCGGGGGGGAACGCGCGGCCGCTCGACGAAGATGAGCGCCGCGCAATCCTGGACCGCCTTCAGACCCAAGCGTCGATGACATGGGGCGGTGCGCGTCGGGCGCTCGCGCCTCTGTTCAGATCCCGTGGTGAGCCGGGCGCGGAGAAGCGCCTGAAATTCAATCTGGAGGTCGGTGGCGACAAACATCTTCTCGGCAATGCGGTGGAAGCCAAGCTCGTGAGCGTCTTCGGCGAAGACTGGCCCGAACACCCGCACAGGCGGGACATTCGGGACGCCGTTCACGAACGGCTCTGGCAGGCGGATTACAAGACGGTTCGAGATCAGCGGGTGGTGATCCTGGCAGCGCGGGAGCGCAAGGAGAACCGGGCGCGGGCGGCGCGGAGCTTCGTCAACGACTTCAGCGTGACCGAGGAGCAGGCGGAGGCGCTCGCGGACCTGAAACTGCCGACCGGTTGGGAGCCGTATTCGACCGAGGCGCTGCAAGCCATGCTGCCCCATCTGGAGGCCGGCGTACGGTTCGGCGCACTCGTGAACGGACCGGATTGGGAGGATTGGCGGAACGAAACCTTCCCCGGCCGGGACCGTCCGACCGGCGAAGTCTTGGACCGTCTGCCGAGCCCGGCCGACAAGGACGAGAGCCAGCGTATCGCCCGGTTGCGCAATCCGACCGTGGCGCGGACGCAAAACGAACTGCGCAAGGTGGTCAACAATCTCATCGACATGTTCGGCAAGCCCGATCTGATCTGCGTGGAACTAGCGCGTGAGGTCGGAAAGTCCAAACGCGAACGCGAGGAGATGACGAACGGGATCCGTGCGCAGGAGCGTCGTCGGGACGCCGCGCGGGAGGCTTTGATCGAAGCGGGAATCGCCCAACCCTCACGCGACGATATCGAGAAGTGGATGCTCTGGGAGGAAAGCGGCAAGCGTTGCCCCTATACGGGCGACTGCATTTCCTTTGACGCCCTGTTTCGCACCGGCGAGTTCGATGTGGAGCACATCAGGCCACGGTCGAGATCGCTGGACGACAGTTTCGGCAACAAGACCCTCTGCCGGCGCGACGTGAACCACGAGAAGGGCGATAGAACCCCTTACGAATATCTCCACACGGACGTCGACCGCTGGGCGGCGATCAAGGAGCGTCTGGACAGTATGCAGGCGAAGAAAGCGGGCAAGGGTGGAATGCCCCCGGGCAAAATCAGACGGTTCCTGGCCAAGGACTTGCCGGACGACTTTGCCGCGCGTCAGCTCAACGATACCGGCTACGCCGCTCGCGAGGCGATCGCGTTCCTGAAACGGCTGTGGCCGGACCAAGGGCCGCACGCGCCCGTGACGGTCCGGGCCGTAACCGGGCGCGTGACCGCGCAACTCCGCAAGCTATGGGGTCTGAACAACATCCTCGCCGCCGACGGGGAGAAGACCCGCGCCGACCACCGCCATCATGCCATCGATGCGCTGACCGTCGCCTGCGCCGGCGCACATCCCGGCATGACGCAGAAACTGTCCCGTTACTGGCAGCAGGAGGAAGCCAAGGCGGAAAAACCTCATCTGCCGCCGCCTTGGACGACGATCCGCGCCGACGCGACGAAAGCGGTCGCCGACATCGTCGTATCCCATCGTGTTCGCAAGAAGGTGTCTGGAGCACTGCACAAGGAGACGTATTACGGAGACGCGGGCGAAACGGAGGGCGCATATCGATTCTTCGTTACGCGCAAGCCGGTCGAGACGCTGAGCAAAAGCGAACTGGCGAACATCCGGGATGATCGGGTACGTGAAATCGTGCGGGAATGGGTTGATAGACACGGGGGAGACCCTAAAAAAGCCTTTCCACCGTATCCGAAACGGGGCCGAAAGGGACCGGAAATCCGCAAGGTTCGCCTATTGAAGAAGCGGCAATTCAACGTGATGGAGAAAGTTGGCACTGGCTACACCGAACCTGGATCCAGTCATCACATGGCGATATACATGCGATCCGATGGAGAGCTGGATTTTGAGGTCGTTACTTTATTCGAGGCACATCAACGCCGGGCTCGACGTAAGCCCATTGTGCGTACAAGGCGCAAGGACGGAGCTACCTTTGTCATGTCCCTGGCTCCGAATGACGTGGTCGAGCTCCGAGAGGGAAAAGAGAAAGGTCTTTGGGTGGTGCATGGCATTACATCGGCGGGCCGTCCGACCCTTGCCCGAGTCGAAGATGCACGCCCCACATCGGCCAGCGAAGCGAAAAAACAGAAGGTGGATGGTCAGCGAAAGAACTTCATGCCCCGTTTCCGAGGATTCATGCGAAGAAACCCGATAAAAATTTCCGTCGATCCCATCGGCCGAATCCGCCCGGCGAACGATTGAGCCGGGTGGGCGATGATTCGCAAGATCGTAGAGTTCTCGACGCCGGGCACTCGCCTTTCAGTTTCGCATCGCCAACTCGTCATCGAACGTCCTGGCTCACCCAAAACCACCCGCCCAATCGAGGACTTGGGCGTGGTCATCGTGGACGATGCGCGCGCCACCTACACACAGGCGGTGTTCCTGGAGCTTCTTGAGGCTGGCGCCACGGTGATGGTGTCAGGCCGTGACCACCTGCCCGCAGGCATGATGTTGCCGGTTGATGCCCATCATGTTCAAACCGAACGCCACCGAGCCCACATTGAGGCCAAGGAACCAGTCCGCAAAAGAGCTTGGCAGGCGCTCGTTCGCGCGAAGATTGGCCAGCAAGCAGCGGTGTTGAGTCATTTCACCGGCAAAGATGGCGGCCTTTGGCCGATGGCGCGGCGTGTGCGCTCGGGCGATCCGGAGAATCTCGAAGCCCAGGCGGCGCAACGCTACTGGCCGCTCCTGTTCGGCAAATCGTTTCGCCGCGACCGCGAGGCCAGTGGCGTGAACGCTCTGTTGAATTATGGCTACGCCGTCGTGCGGGCGGCGACAGCCCGCGCGATAGTCGCTACGGGCTTGATCCCGTCGCTCGGCGTTCACCACAAGCACCGGAGCAATCCGTTCTGTCTGGCCGACGACCTGTTGGAGCCTTACCGGCCCTACGTCGATTGGCGGGTCAGATCGCTGGTGGAAACGGACGACGATTCCGTTCCAAACCTTTCCGAACGCTTGACCCGCGCGGTATTGCTTTCGCTGCTCAACGAAACGATCCGTGTTGGGGAACGCCGTGAGCCGTTGTTGCTGGCCCTGCACACGAGCGCGGCCTCGCTCTGCCGCGCACTGACCGGTGACGACCGAACGCTCGCCCTCCCCGAAGGCTTACCTTTAGAGTCGGACCTCATGGATGCGACGGCCGGCGAATGACCCGCTGGCGCGCTGTCCCGCTGATACCTTGGGGGTGGCGCTCCATGTGGGTCATCGCGATGTTCGACCTGCCCACCGATACGCCGAAAGCGCGCAAGGCTTATTCGCAGTTTCGCAAGGACCTGCTCAACGATGGTTTCACGATGATGCAGTATTCGGTCTACGTCCGGCACTGCGCTTCCATCGAGAACGCCAAGGTCCACGCGGGACGCATGGGCAAGCGGGTGCCGACGGCAGGCGAGGTGCGATTCCTGACGATCACCGACAGGCAGTTCGGCCGCATTGAGATATATGCCGGGAAAAGCCGCCAGACGGCACCACCCCCGCCCGCCCAACTGGAATTCTTTTGACCAGCGGGCGGACGAAAGTGGTTCTTTTCAACCCTTTACCGCAGGGGTAGTGTAGCAAATCAAGAGACGGCCGCAATCCGCAGCCCATGCATCGTTGGCCTTCATCGACTCCACGAGTGTAGCAAATCAAGAGACGGCCGCAATCCGCAGCGGGGTCGTAAAGCTGGTCTCGCACTACGACAGTGTAGCAAATCAAGAGACGGCCGCAATCCGCAGCGATGTCCGCGTGCTTGGCGTTTCCGCCTTGAGTGTAGCAAATCAAGAGACGGCCGCAATCCGCAGCAGCCGTGACGCCGGTGTGGCGGATCGAGGTAGTGTAGCAAATCAAGAGACGGCCGCAATCCGCAGCTGCGATTTCCAGCCGCAGCCTCTCGGATAAGTGTAGCAAATCAAGAGACGGCCGCAATCCGCAGCGGACCCCCGTAGATACCGACGACCAGATGGAGTGTAGCAAATCAAGAGACGGCCGCAATCCGCAGCAGATAGGACGATCCAAGGCGAGGCGCGTCTAGTGTAGCAAATCAAGAGACGGCCGCAATCCGCAGCGACCATGTGACTTGACCACGTCGAATCGGAAGTGTAGCAAATCAAGAGACGGCCGCAATCCGCAGCCGCTGCGCAGCGTGGGCAGCCGCGACGGAAAGTGTAGCAAATCAAGAGACGGCCGCAATCCGCAGCTTCGACTCGACTCTTCCCGTAGCGGCCCTTAGTGTAGCAAATCAAGAGACGGCCGCAATCCGCAGCTTCTTTCTAATGCTGGAGTTAGTAATCCACAGTGTAGCAAATCAAGAGACGGCCGCAATCCGCAGCGCGTTGGTGACTCCAGTCCATCCGGGGGCAAGTGTAGCAAATCAAGAGACGGCCGCAATCCGCAGCGCACATCTGGGAGGGGGAGCCTGACGACGAAGTGTAGCAAATCAAGAGACGGCCGCAATCCGCAGCTGCTCGAACGGCCCGCCGCCATCGGCTGCGGAGTGTAGCAAATCAAGAGACGGCCGCAATCCGCAGCTGTCGCCCTAGGAGCCTCTCAGAGCTTCACAGTGTAGCAAATCAAGAGACGGCCGCAATCCGCAGCCGTTCCACGTCTGCACGATGATCGAGTGCTAGTGTAGCAAATCAAGAGACGGCCGCAATCCGCAGCCTGGTGAGCGAACGCCTTCGAGAGGTCCGCAGTGTAGCAAATCAAGAGACGGCCGCAATCCGCAGCTGCTGATGTCTGCCGCCCTTCCGTGCAGGAGTGTAGCAAATCAAGAGACGGCCGCAATCCGCAGCTGGCCATAGGAAGCCTCCTGGGCGGCATCGAGTGTAGCAAATCAAGAGACGGCCGCAATCCGCAGCCAGGAACGGGTCGCAATGCAAAGGGGCCTCGAGTGTAGCAAATCAAGAGACGGCCGCAATCCGCAGCCCTCCCATGACGTCGCCCGCTCCGGGCGCCAGTGTAGCAAATCAAGAGACGGCCGCAATCCGCAGCGCGTTCGGCGAGGGAATGCTGGCGAACGTCAAGTGTAGCAAATCAAGAGACGGCCGCAATCCGCAGCCGTCCGGCCAGGGGTGGCGTCTCTCGTGGCAGTGTAGCAAATCAAGAGACGGCCGCAATCCGCAGCGATCGAGGTCGACGATACGCCGCGAAGCGGAGTGTAGCAAATCAAGAGACGGCCGCAATCCGCAGCAGCGTATCTGAAAGAGGCTCTGACGCTGGAGTGTAGCAAATCAAGAGACGGCCGCAATCCGCAGCGAGTAGATGACTTTCGTCGGCTTCGTGCCTAGTGTAGCAAATCAAGAGACGGCCGCAATCCGCAGCCCCGATTCGTGAATCCGTTGAACTGGTTCAAAGTGTAGCAAATCAAGAGACGGCCGCAATCCGCAGCGCCGGCCTCCACGTACCAGTGGTCCAGGAAGTGTAGCAAATCAAGAGACGGCCGCAATCCGCAGCTCGCAAGATCCCCGGGATGGCGGGCCGATGAGTGTAGCAAATCGAGAGACGGCCGCAATCCACAGCCAGTTTCTGATAATGATGCTACGAACAGGAAAGAGAGATTCAGGGTAGCTACCCCCCCCCCCCGCCTATTCCTCCGGCGACACACGATCCCCGAAACCTCGCGCCGGGCGGCGTCGTCCACCCTTCGTATCACGGTCCAAGGCGCGCGCGAATCTCGTCCGCGTCGACGACCCGCCCTCGCTCCAAGTCACGTTCCCCTTCCCCGATCGCCGCCGCTTCTCCGGCCGTGATCTGTTCATCGTCCAGCGGCGCGTTGGCCAGCATGGCCGCGGCGGAACCGGCAAGCGACAGCGCGGACAACCCCGCGAGCACTCGCCCGGCAGTTTCCAATTCGGCATCGGGCAACATATCCACCAACCGGTATATCCGTTCCCGCGCGGTCATGATCGTGTCCTTGAAGTCCTGATGTCTTCCATGTGAAGGGCAAGGTCCTCGCGCGCCCACCATTTCCCGTCAAGCCCGCAGGCGGAGGCGACGACAACGCCTTCGTCGCAAACGACACAGGTACGCGAGCCGCTGTCCCGTTCGCTCTTCAGCGCACGCCTGGTCAACCAGGCGTCGAGCGCAGGTTGACCGCTGTCGAAACCGGTCGATACGTGATCGGCGGCGACCGGCTCGGGCGCGGTCAGAGGCATGTCCCGGCGGTTATCCGCTCCATGGAGCCGGCGTCGTCAGCGTTCGGCGCAAGCCGTCGCTCGGCTCGGCGGGCGCATCGAGCATGGCCTTGAAAACGTCGAACGCCGCCTCGTCGAGACCGAACAGGCGCTGATCGAGCAGCACGTTCTCGGACGCCTCGCGCATCGTGTCGAGGACGAACTCGGCGCGCGACTTGCCGAGGCGTTTCGCCGCGCGGTCGATCAACGCCTTCTGTTCCGCCGAGGCGCGCAGATTGATCGTCCACGTCCGCGACGCTCGCTCGCCAACCGGCATCGTCAACCTCTCTCCGCTTCTCCGTAACTACAGTGACAGCCGCAATCCATAGCCGCCGGGAGAAATTCAGGGCAACTATCCCCCTCCAGCGACGCGCGATCTCCGAAGCCTCGAGCCGGGCGGCGGCGGCCCCCACCCTTCGCGTCGTCAGGTCTCGCGCGGAGGGTCGTTCCCGGAGACGGCGCCGACCAGGCGGTCCAGCGAAATCGCGCCGACCGGCGCCCCGTCGGCGTCCACCACCCGGGCCTCGTTGCCGGGCGCTCCGGCCACCAGCGGCAGCGCGTCCTCCAGGCAAACGTCGAGGGGGCAGTCCGGCCCGTCCAGATCGGGATTCACGGGCCCCATGATCGAGCCGACGTGAACGACGCGGCCGCGATTGATGCCCTGGATGAACTCGGCGATGTAGTCGTCGGCGGGGCGCAGGACGATGTCCTGGGAATCCCCGTTCTGCACGATCTCGCCATCGCGAAGTATGGCGATGCGGTCGCCGATCTCGATGGCTTCCTCGAGGTCGTGGGTGACGAACACGATGGTCTTGTGCAGTTCCTTCTGCAGCTCCAGGAGAAGCGCGCGCATGTCCGAGCGGATGAGCGGGTCGAGCGCGCTGAAGGCCTCGTCCATCAGCATGATCTCGGCGTCGGTCGCGAGGGCGCGCGCGAGCCCGACGCGCTGCTGCATCCCGCCCGACAGGTGGTGCGCGTAGGAGTCCTCGTAGCCCGCGAGGCCGACGCGCTCGATCCAGCGTCCCGCGCGCTCGGCCCGGTCGGCGCGCGAGACGCCCTGCATCGCGAGGCCGTAGCCCACGTTGTCCATGACGGTGCGGTGGGGGAACAGCGCGAAACGCTGGAACACCATGCTGATCCTGTGCCGGCGGAGATGGCGCAGCGCCGCCCGGTCGAGCGCGAGCACGTCCTCGCCGTCGATCCGCACCTCGCCCTCGGTGGGGTCGATCAGCCGGTTGATGTGGCGCACCAGGGTCGATTTTCCGCACCCGCTGAGCCCCATGACGACCTGGATGCTGCGCGGCGCGATGTCCAGGTCGATGTCGCGCAGGCCCAGCACGTGGCCGTGATTCTCCAGCAGTTCCTGCTTGGTGGCGCCGTCGCGCACGAGCGGCATCACCGACGCCGGACCGTCGCCGAAGACCTTGTACAACCCGCCGATGCGGATACCTTCGTCGGCGCCGGTCATGACCGCGCTTCCCGCTCGGCCTGTATGCGCCGGCCGTAGCTCTGGGTGATCCTGTCGAACACGATCGCCAGCCCCACCACCGCCGCGCCGTTGAACAGCCCGAGGGCGAAATACTGGTTGGTGACCGCCTGGAGCACCGGCTGGCCGAGGCCCTTGACGCCGATCATGGAGGCGATGACCACCATCGAAAGCGCCATCATGATGGTCTGGTTGACCCCGGCCATGATGTTGGGCAACGCCAGCGGCAACTGCACGCCGAAGAGCTTCTGCCGGGCGCCGGCGCCGAAGGCGTCGGCGGCCTCCAGAACCTCCCTGTCGACCAGGCGGATGCCGAGGTTGGTGAGCCGGATGACCGGCGGCACGGCGTAGATCACCACGGCGATCAGCCCGGGTATCTTGCCGAGGCCGAACAGCATCACCACCGGGATCAGGTAGACGAAGATGGGCATCGTCTGCATGACGTCGAGGATCGGCAACATGAACGCCTGCACGTGGTTCGAGCGCGACATCGCGATCCCGAGGGGAATGCCGATGGCGATGGCCAGCACCGTCGCGACGAAGATGATCGCGAGCGTCCGCATGGTGTCGTCCCACATGCCGAGATAGCCGATGACGAAGAACGCGACGGCGACGGCGACGGTCAGCCGGACGCTGCGGCTCGACGCGTAGCACAACCCGGCGATCACCCCCATCATCAGCCACCAGGGCGCGCCGAGGAGCAGCCGCTCGAACCAGATCAGGACGTAGAGCAGCGGGTCGAAGACGCTTTCGATCGCGTCGCCGTACTGCCTCGAGAAGGCGCGGTATCCGGCGTCGATCGATTTCTTGAGGTCGCGCAGCGCCGCCTCGTCGAGGGTCGGGAAGCTCTGGAGCCAGTCGGCCATGTCTCAACACCCGTCCGAAGGACCGGCGGCGGAGGCGCGCGCCCCCGCCGCCGCGTCCCGTCGATTCACATAGCCGCCTTGACCTTGGCCGCGACGTCCGCGGTCACCCAGGCGCTCCACACGTCCTCGTGGTTCTCGAGGAAATGCTCGGCGGTTTCCTTCGGCGTCGCCTGGTTCTCGTCCTTCCAGGCCAGCAGGCCGTTCAGGAAACCGTTGGACCAGGACACCTTGGAGACGAACGCGAACGCGTCCGGCGCCGAATCCGCGAAATCGCTGGTCGTCACCGTGTAGACCAGCGACTTCGGGTACATGTTGGGCTTGGGGTCGGCGCAGTCCTTGTCGGTGATGCACGACCAGGTTGCCGAGTCGTGCGTCATCCCGCCGAGCTTGACCATCGGGTACTGGCCGAGCAACGCCGTCGGCGCCCAATAGTAGGCGAAGATCGGCTGGCGGCGCTCGTAGGCGCCGGCGATCGCGCCCGCCAGACCCTCTCCCGAACCGGGATCGAACAGGGTGAACCCGGCCTCCTTCACACCGTAGGCCTTGTAGAGGTTGGCGTTGACGATCTGGCACGCCCAGCCCGCCGGGCAGGTATAGAAGCGGCCCATGCCCGGTTCTTCCTTGTCGGGGAACAGGTCGGTCCGCTTCAGCACCGCCTGCAACGTGGTCAGGTCCGGGTTCTCCGCGATCACGTAGTCCGGAACCCACCATCCTTCCTCGCCGCCGTCGGACAGAATCTCGCCGGCGATCTTGAGACGGCCCTCGTCCACCGCCTTCTCGACCACCTCGCGCGCCGAGTTGATCCAGATCTCGGGCGCGATGTCGGGTTCTCCCTTCTCCGTCATCGAGGTGACCGTCGGCACCGTGTCGCCGGGCACGATCTCGGTGTCGCAGCCGTACCCCCTGGAAAGGATGATGTCCTCGACATGGGCGGCCACCGCGGCGGACGCCCACGTCATCTCGGCGATCGTCACCTTGCCGCAGGCCGCATCGGCGCCCTTCGCGAAGCCGGCGACCGCGAGGGCCGCCAACACCAGTTTCGGTATTCTCGACATCACACCTCTCCCTGTTTTGCGTATCGTTTCCTTGCCGGTCCGCCCGCGCGGCGAACCTCGATTCGCGCAACCATACTAGGTCGCCGCCGAATCGCCAAATCGGGCCGCGCCGCGGGACGGCCGCCCTCCGGCGGACGCGATGCGGCGGGCCCGCAACCCGATCGCCCGCGCGATCGTTTCGTCGCGCGAACGGAACAGGTCGCCGTCGGGATCGAGATCGAACGACGCCATCAACCGGTCCATCGCCGCCCCGTGCGGCTCGATCCCTCCGTCGGCGAGGACGTGCTCCACGCGGAAGCCCTCGCCGTCGAGCGCCGGCGCGACGAGCAGCGTCCGGTGGCAATCCAGCGGTTCCTTCTCCGCGCACATGAGCGCGACGCGGCGTTCGGCCGCGCTCCGCGCCACCCGCGCGAGCCCGTCCCGGAACCGGCGCGTTCCCGCGACGCGCTCGTAGTCGACGCGTCCGTCCTCGTCGCGACAGGCGGGGTCGTCCGGGCGTCCGCCGAGCTCGCGCCCGAGATGGTCGTAGCCGATGCCGCGCGCCGCGAGCGCGGCGGCGAGCGCCTCGCGGCCGAACTGCGGGTTGAAGCGGCTCCAGGGCGTGGAACGCACGTCGGCCACGACGGCGATCCGGCGCCCCGACAGCAGCGCCAGAAACTCCTCCAGGGAGTGGTTGGAATGGCCGATGGTGAAGATCGGGTCGTCCGTCATGTCCGTCGCCCGGCCGCGGTTGCCGATCGCATTGTCTCATACCGCCCGTCCGCAGGCCTCGTCCGGCGGCGGGGGCAGCGGGGTCCGTTGGCGCTCCTTTCCCCCTGGCGCGACCCCCACCCCGACCCTCCCCCTGCAAGGGGGAGGGAGAACAAAGGGAACGGAGAGGCCATTCATACTCCTCCCCCCTGACAGGGGGGAGGTCGGGAGGGGGGTGACAGCGGTCCCGCAACGCCACGCGCTCCGCGACCCCTGCCGGTATGAGAATTGCAAGCTAATCGCATTCGATGATCGCGGCGACGAGCTTGTGACAGGCCCCCCGATACGACTCTCCGAGATTGATGGTCAGGTAACAATCGCGGATCTCGTGGACGCCATCGAGTTTCGCGAGATAGGCCCGCTCGTATCCGGGATCGGTCACCCACAGCGCATAGTCCCTGCCGGCGTGGGAGAACCGCCCCTGCGCCCGCCGCTTTCGGTTGCCGAAGGCCTCGCCCGGCGCGAACACGCGGAGCTCGAGCCGGTCCACGCGAATCAGACGCAACGAACCGGACACCGACGCCGCGGCCTCGATCGGAATCCTGTCGTTCCGCCCGTCATGGGTGTCGAAGCCGTCGATCCAGAGCGGCGCGACGGGGTCCATGAGACCGGGGAGGTCGAACCAGGAGCGCCTCCCCTCCTTCCGCCAGTAGGACTCCGGGTCGAGCAACCAGTTTTCCGGTTGCCAGCCCTCCGGTCGCGGCTCCAGGAGCGGGACGTCGACGACGTCGAGCACGCGGGGGTCGCCTCCGTCCTCGTACTGGCGCTCGTATTCCGACACTTCCTGGCCTTCACGGGCGCTCACGGGCCGAATCCAGCTTCCCGCTCCGCGCCCGGCGCTCCATTCGCGGCCTGCGATGCACCGGCCCGAGAGCTTGCGGGAATTCGCGAGACAGACGATCCGCTTGCTGTCCGCCACCGCCGTTCTCCGTCCCGTCTCTATCCCGCCGCCCGGATCACCAGCCGCAACTCGTCGTCGCCGATCAGGCTGTACTCCGGCAACCGTCCCGACAGCTCCCGGCATTCCCGGCGGATGATCGGCACCCCATCGCCGCGCCGGTCCATCAGCCGCGTGCGTCCCAGGCCGGACGGCGCGGGGCAGCGCGCCAGCAGGGACACGATCAGCTCGTTCCGGTTCGACTGCCGCAGGTGCAGGCTGTCCGGGGTGAGCGTGTTGGCCAGCGCGCCGGGAACGTGGAGTTCGAGGCGGTCGCCGAACAGATGCAGGCGCACGCGGGCGCCGGCGATCGAATAGTCGCGATGGGCCACGGCGTTCACGAGCGCCTCGAACACGGCCCGTTCGCCGAACTGGGGGCGCTCCTCCCGCGCGGTCTCCTTGGCCGCCCGCACCAGCATGTTCCGCCGCAGGAAGTGGAGCGCCTCCTCGACCTGCCGGTCGAGCGGCCCGCCGATGTCGCGCGCGTCGGTCTGGTAGTCGCCGTCGGTCCGTTCCCCGGCGTAGCTGACGGCCTGGACGTAGGCGTGCGGCAGCCACCGTTGCGGCTCCTCGGCGCAGAGCAGCGCCCCGGCGAGCGTCAGCCGCGCGTTTCCGTCCGCGTCGTCGGCGA
Source organism: Alphaproteobacteria bacterium (assembly GCA_965242505.1). GTDB lineage: Bacteria > Pseudomonadota > Alphaproteobacteria > UBA2966 > UBA2966 > UBA2966. The sequence goes on along the minus strand of OZ251449.1, from coordinate 293,191 downwards.
CGATGCGGAGCTTGCGCAGCCGGTCGTCGGACGCTTCGAGGGAAGCCCCGGCGGGCTCGTCGACAACGTCTCCCCGCAGGAAACGCTGCGTGAGCGCATAGTGCAGATCGTCGGGCGCGGCGGCGGGCACGACGGACTCGTCGAAACGGACGAGCCGGCTGTGGCTGCGTTCCTGGAACAACCGCGCCAGGGCGTCCGGCGCCATTTCGCGCCTGGAACTGCCGAGTCTTCGGAAATATCCGCCCGGACTCCTGTGCACGAAGAGGCTGCGCGCGACGTCGACGCGCAGCGCCGGCGCGAGTCGGCCGTCCGCGTCTTCCAGTTCCACCTTGAGGATGTCCGCGTCGAGCGCCGGCTTCACCGAGTCGTTGCAGATTTCGCGGACCCAGCGCTCGACCGTATCCAGGCCCTCCAGCGGAATGCCGCGAACCCGGCGGGTCCCGTCGTCCACCCCCAGGACCGCCGTTCCGCCCCGGCCGTTGGCCATGGCCGCCAGTTCGTCGGCGAAGTCGTCCCGACCGGGGGCGGCGACGCGGTCTCCGGAAAGACGAACGTCCTTCAATTCGAGGCTCGAGTCCTCGCCGAGGCGGATGCGACGGGCCAGTTCCGCGTTCGTGTTCGTCATCGTGTTTCCCGCGCGGCGTTCACTCCACGATCATAGCCCGCATTATCTCACACTGGACACGGCCTGCGCCGCGTTCGGGCGCGCGGCGGACTTTCCGGCCGCCCGGCGCGGCGGTAACATTCGCGTCTTCGCCATCGACGCAAACCCGCGAGCGGCAGCGATGAGTTCCGAAACCATGACCGAGGCCCAGCGAGACGCCCTGAATCTCGAATACCGCGCCCGGCTCACGATCCCCGACGCCGACCGGTTCCTGGAGAGGGCGGCGAAGCGCAGCGCGCTCGTCCGGAAAGAGCTGGCCTGCCGCCTCGACGCGCCTTACGGCGACGGCGCGAAGCAGACCCTCGACGTCTTTCCGGCCGCGCGACCGGGCGCGCCGGTGTTCCTCTACGTCCACGGCGGTTACTGGTATCAACTCGACAAGAGCGTCTACAGCGAGGTCGCCGGCCCCATGGCGGCCGCCGGCGCCGCGACGGTGCTGCCGAACTACGACCTGTGTCCGGACGTCACGATCCCCGAGATCGTGGACCAGGTCCGCCGCGCCGTCGTCTGGACGCGCGAGCGCATCGCCGAATACAACGGCGACCCGGACCGGATCCACGTGAGCGGCCATTCCGCGGGCGGGCACCTGACGGGCATGATGATGGCCACCGACTGGAGCGGGCGGTTCGGCCTCCCCGCCGACCTGATCAAGAGCGCGGCGCCGATCAGCGGCCTGTTCGACATCGAGCCGCACCGCCATACGAACCTCCAGCCGATCATCCGGCTGACCCGGGAAACGGCCGCGGCCAACAGCCCCCAGCATCTGCCGCTTCATTTCAGCGGTTCGGCGATCTGCGCCGTCGGCGGCGGCGAGACGGCGTCGTTCCGGCGTCAGTCGAGGGACTTCGCCGAAAAGTGCCGGGCGCTGGGACTGGCGTGCGAGTACGTCGAGGTCGAGGACGACCACCACTTCGCCGTCACGGACCGCCTCGCCGACCCCGACCATCCCTTGACGCGGTCGATCAAGGCGCTGATGGGTCTGTGAGCGCGCGCCGCCTCTGACGGCTCGACCCGCATTTCCCGTACAGGTGGAAGATCGAGGGTTTCGCGGCGTTGCGGGATCGCGCTCCACCCCCCTCCCGACCTCCCCCCTGTCAGGGGGGAGGAGTGTGGATGGCAGGGGGGAGGAGCGTCGACGGTCCCTCCGTCCTCCTCGTTCTCCCTCCCCCTGGCAGGGGGAGGGTCGGGGTGGGGGTCGCGCCGGGGGAGAGGGGCGCGAACGGACCCTGCGGATCAACCGGCGGAAAGGCGCTGGCTGGGCACGGTCTTGCCGGGATCGAGGAACGGCAGCGCCGCCGTCCGGCCCGCGGCGGCGCCGGTCGAGACGCGGACTTCGAGCGCATTGCCGGGGCCGGCGAGGCCGATCGGAACCCAGACGTAACCGATGTTCCGTTCCAGGCGCGGCGACCACACCATCGCGGTGACGCGGCCGACCTCCTCGCCGTCCCGGAAGGCGGGCGCCGCCTCCGGCAGTCCCTGGACCGGTTCGCCGCCGTCGAGCGCGAAGCCGACCAGTTTCCGGCCCACGCCCTCGGCCCTGATCCGCGCCAGCGCGTCCTTGCCGACGTAGTCCGCGCTCTGGTCCTCCACCAGCCGCTCGAGCCCCATGATCTCGAACGGATTGTCGTCGATGGTCATGTCGGCGCCGTAGCAGAATATGCCGGCCTCCACCCGGCGGATCTGCGACGGCGCGATCGGCCGGATGCGGTGCGGCGCGCCCGCTTCCATGATCCGCTCCCACAGTTCGTCGCCGCGGCTCGGGTCGCGGAGGTAGATCTCGAACCCGATCTCGGCGCTCCAGCCGGTGCGGCTGACGACCACCGGAATCCCGTCGAGGTCGGTCTCCATGGCCCAGTAGTAGCGAACGTCCATGACCGATTCGCCGAACAGGGCGGTCATCACGTCCCTGGACTTCGGGCCCTGCACCTGAACCGGGTAGACCTCGGGTTCGCGGACCTTCGCGTCCAGCCCCGAGCCCGCCGAATAGCCGCGCGCCCACAGGCCGGCGTCGGAATCGGAGAGCGCCAGCCACCACCGGTTCTCGTCCAGCCGCAGCAGCACGCAATCGTTGACGATGCCGCCGTCCTCGGCGGTGATGAGCGCGTACTTGCCCTGCCCCACCGCGCACCTGGTCAGGTCCCGGGGCGTCAGCCGGTTGGCGAGCTCGGAGGCGTCCGGTCCCGTGATCTCGACGATGCGCTCGACGCTCACGTCCCACAGCGTGACGTCGCGGATCAGGCTCCGGTACTCCTCGACCGGATCGTCGTAGCGGTCCGGGAGGTACATGTGGTTGTAGATGCTCCAGGACCGGCATCCGGCGCGGCGCGCGGCCTCGAAAAAGGGCGACTTGCGATAGCGCGGATTGAAGCGGAGCGGAACCGTCGTCGCCATCTCGTCCATTACCGGGATCCTCCCCGCGGCCGCGCCTCGCGCGCGCCGCGATCATCGTCCGGAGGACCGTTCGCGGTCAATGCGGTTCCTCTCCTCGCCGGTCCGTTGGGCATCGTCGAACCATGGGCTACAATCCCCGCTGCTTCATGCGCCCGCAGGCGCGCGAGGCGCGTCGTTGACCAAGAAAGAACGGGAGGATCCGGAGATGTTGCGTAGACTCGCGGGACTGGCGGCCGCCGGGGCGCTGCTGGCGAGCCCCGCCGCCGCCGACACGGTGAAGATCGGCTTCGTCACCACGTTGACCACCGGCGCCGGCGTCATCGGCCGCGACATGCGCGACGCGGTCGATCTCGGCCTCGACCACATCGGCCGCAAGATGGCCGGCCTCGACGTCGAGGTGATCTACGAGGACGACGGCTTCAAGCCGGAGATCGGCAAGCAGAAGACCGAGAAACTGGTCCTGAAGGACAAGGCGAGCTTCGTCGCCGGCTACATCTGGAGCCACGTGCTGCTCGCGTCCTACAAGACCGCGGTCGACGCCGGCGCGTTCCTGATCAGCTCCAACGCCGGCCCCTCGCAGCTCGCCGGCAAGCTCTGCAACGAGAACTTCTTCTCGACGTCGTGGCAGAACGACCAGACGCCGATGGCCATGGGCGAGGTGCTGAACCAGCGGGGCGTCGGGTCGCTCTACGTCATGGCGCCCAACTACGCCGCCGGCAAGAACATGGTGGCCGGCGTCGAGCGCGTCTACAAGGGCGAGATCGTCGCCAGGGACATGACCAAGTTCCCGGACCAGCTCGACTTCTCGGCCGAACTGGCCAAGGTCCGCGCGGCCGGGCCGGACGCGCTCTTCGTCTTCTATCCCGGCAGGCACGGCACCCAGTTCTTCAAGCAGTACCAGCAATCGGGCCTCAAGGGGACCGTGCCGCTCTACTCGGTGTTCACCGTGGACTCGATGAACCTGCCGCTGCTCAAGGACCAGGCCGAGGGTAGCCTGATGACCCAGTTCTGGGCGCCGGACCTCGACACCCCGGCCAACCGGCGGTTCGTCTCGGGATACCGGGAGAAGTACGGGCGCTATCCTTCCTTCTACGCGGCCCAGAGCTACGACACGGTGTTCCTGATCAAGAGCGCCGTCGAGGCCGTCGACGGCGACCTCGGCGACCGCGACGGGATGCGCGCCGCCATGCGCAGGGCCGATTTCGACTCGGTGCGGGGTCCGTTCAGGTACGGCAACAACCACTTCCCGGTCCAGAACTTCTACCTGCGCCGCGTGGTGAGGGACGCGGACGGGAACTTCACGACCGAGATCGTGTCGACGGTCCTCGAGAACCACCAGGACACCTACGCCGGGGACTGCAAGATGTCCTGGTAGGGCGTCCGCGTTTCGCGGTTTCGGGGGCGCTCGCCCGGGAAGCGCCCCGTTCCTTTGCGAAACCCGCGCGGCGGCGGCGGCGCGCGGGGAAAGGCGCCGGGCGGCCCGACGGCGGAAAATGGACTGGATCCTTCTCCTCGAGCAGTGCCTGAACGGCCTGCAGCTCGGCATCCTGCTGTTCCTGCTGGCGGCCGGGCTGACGCTGGTGTTCGGCATCATGGACCTCGTCAACCTGGCGCACGGCTCGCTCTACATGATGGGCGCGTACTTCGCCGCGACGTTCGCCGGCTGGACGGAGTCCTTCCTGCTCGGCGCGCTGCTGGCGCTGCCCGCGGCGCTGCTGCTCGGCATCCTCGTCGAGGTCGTCGCGCTGCGCACGCTCTACTCGCGGGACCATCTCGACCAGGTCCTCGCGACCTTCGGCCTCATCCTCTTCTTCAACGAACTCGCGCGCATCGTCTGGGGACCGGCGGGACTCGACCTGCCGCTTCCGGCGTTCCTCGAGACCAGCGTCGAGCTCCTGCCCGGCGTCCCCTACCCCGCCTACCGCCTGGCCGTCATCGTCGTCGGCCTCGTCGTCGCCGGCGGCCTGTACGCGCTGGTGAACCACACGCGCGTCGGAATGCTCATCCGGGCCGGCGCCTCGAACCGCGAGATGGCGGGCGCGCTGGGCGTCGACATCCAGCTCCTCTACACGCTCGTGTTCGGCCTCGGCGCAGTGCTCGCCGCGCTCGCCGGCCTGATGGCGGCGCCCATCCTCACCGCGCAGATCGGCATGGGCGAGACCATCCTGATCCTGGCCTTCGTGGTCATCGTCATCGGCGGCATCGGATCGATCCGCGGCGCCTTCGCCGCCGCCGTCCTGGTCGGCCTGATCGACACCGTCGGACGGGCCTTCCTCGCCGACCTTCTGCGGCTTTTCCTCACCAACCAGGCGGCGGAGACGGCCGGCCCGGCCATGTCGTCGATGCTGATCTACGTCCTCATGGCGGCCATCCTGGCGGTCCGTCCCCAGGGCCTGTTCCCGCCGCGGGGGCGCTGAGCCGTGCGCATCACGGTCGGCGCGGCCGCGGCCGCCGGATCGATCGCGGCGCTCGCGATCGTGCCGCCGATCACCGAAGCCCTGCGGGAACCCTTCTATCTGGGCCTCTGCCTCAGGTTGATGATCCTCGCCATCGCCGCCATCAGCCTCAACCTCATCCTCGGCTTCGGCAACATGGTGAGCTTCGGCCACGCCGCCTACATGGGCATCGGCGCCTACGTCGTCGGCATCGGCGCCTTCCACGCCGTCGAGGACGGGATCGACTGGCTGGCCAACGGCTTCCTGCACGTGGCGGTCGCCATCGCCGCCTCGTCCCTCGCGGCGCTGGCCATCGGCGCCATCAGCCTCCGCACGCGCGGCGTCTACTTCATCATGATCACGCTGGCCTTCGGGCAGATGCTCTACTTCGTCGGCGTCGGCCTCGAGATCTACGGCGCTGACGACGGCCTCTCCCTCTACGTGCGGAGCGACTTCGGCGGCGTCCTCGACATCGACGACGACGCCCGGTTCTACTACCTCGTCCTCGCCCTGCTGCTCGCCACCCTCTACGGGACGAAACGCCTGGTCGCCTCGCGCTTCGGCCTGGTGATCCGCGCCGCGCGATCGAACGAGCGCCGCCTCGCCGCCATCGGCGTCCCGGTCTACCGCTACAAGCTCGCGGCCTTCACGGTGGCCGGCGCGATCTGCGGCGTCGCCGGCGTGCTGCTCGCCAACCGCACGGACTTCGTGAGTCCCGACATGATGCACTGGACGCGCTCCGGCGACCTCATCATCATGGTCGTCCTGGGCGGCATGGGCGCCTCGTTCGGCCCCCTCTACGGCGCCGCCGTCCTGGTGCTCGTCGAGGAGTTCCTCTCGGGCGTCACCGAGCACTGGCAGATCGTCTTCGGCCCCCTGCTGGTCCTGGCGGCGGTCTACGCCCGGGGCGGCATCGCCGGAGCCCTGCGCGCCCTGGAGCGCCGCCGTGAGTGAACCGATCCTGCAACTCCGGGGTCTGACCAAGCGCTTCGGCGGGCTGACGGCGACCGATTCGGTCACCCTCGACGTCGCCGAGGGCGAGATCCACGCCGTCATCGGCCCCAACGGCGCCGGCAAGACCACGCTCGTCGGCCAGATCAGCGGCGAGATCCGCCCCGACCGGGGCCGGATCCTCTTCGCCGGCCGATCGATCACCCGCGGTCCGGTCCACGCCCGCGCGCTCCTCGGCATCGCGCGGTCGTTCCAGATCACCAGCGTGTTCCTCGACTTCACGGCGGCGGCCAACGTCGCCCTCGCCGTCCAGGCCCATGCCGGCCACTCGTTCCGCTTCTGGAAGGACGCGGCGAGCGACGACGCGCTCCTCGGCCCCGCCGCCGAATACCTCGATCTCGTCGGCCTGGGCGACCGGACCGACGACGCGGCCGCGACGCTGAGCCACGGCGAGCGCCGCCAGCTCGAGATCGCCATGGCGCTGGCGACGGAACCCAGGCTGCTGCTGCTCGACGAGCCCACCGCCGGCATGGGCGGCGGCGAATCCGCGCGCATGATCGAGCTGCTGCGGGGCTTCAGGGGCCGCTTCACGATACTGCTCGTCGAACACGACATGGAGGCGGTCTTCGCGCTGGCCGATCGCGTCACCGTGCTCGATTCGGGCCGCATCCTGGCCAGCGGCCCTCCGGACGACGTCCGCGCCGACCCCGCCGTCCGCCGGGCCTACCTGGGGGACGCGGAGGACTGACCCGCATCTCGCGTATCTCCTCCGGCGCGACCCCCACCCCGACCCTCCCCCTGCAAGGGGGAGGGAGAACGAGAGGGGCGGGAGAAGAGGGGGACGGAAGGGCCGTTGACGCTCCTCCCCCCTGACAAGGGGGGAGATCGGGAGGGGGGTGGAGGGCCGCGCGCCTATTCGCGGCGGCGGACGACGCGCAGCGGGAGCGACTCCCCGTCCCGGGACTCCCCCCAACGCCGCGTCAGCCCCGCATCGATGCCGAACAGGTCCAGCGCGCGCCCCACGGTGTGGTCGACGATGTCGTCGATCGTCTCCGGACGGGCGTAGAACGCCGGCGCGGGCGGCATGATCACGGCCCCGATCTCGCTCAGCGCCAGCATGGCGCGGAGGTGGCCCGTGTGAAGCGGCGTCTCGCGCACGAGCAGGACGAGCGGCCGCCGTTCCTTGAGCGTCACGTCGGCGGCCCGGGTCAAGAGGTTGGACGTCACGCCCGTGGCGATCTCGGACATGGACCGAATGGAACACGGCGCGACGATCATGCCGTCCGCCGGGAAGGAACCGCTGGCCGGAGCCGCCCCGACGTCCTTCACGGAATGGCGGACGTCCGCGAGCGCCCGGACGTCGGCGACCTTGCGGTCGGTCTCGTGCGCGAGGGTGATTTCGGCGGAGCGGCTCATGACGAGATGGGTCTCGACCGCGAGGGGCCTCAACGCCTCCAGCAACCGGACGCCGAACACGGCGCCGGACGCGCCGCTTATGCCAACGATGAGCCGCTTGGGTCGCGACATCGGCTGCTCCGACTCCCCGCGCCTTCCGCGCGCCGCGAACCATATCCCCGGTCCGCCGCCCCGACAATCGCGGCGTTGCGGAATCGCGGTCCACCCTACCGCGACCCCCACCCCGACCCTCCCCCTGCCAGGGGGAGGGAGAAGAAGGGGGCGGGAGGGTGTGCGAAGTGTGCGGATCCCCTTTTTTACACTCCTCCCCCCTGACAGGGGGGAGGTCGGGAGGGGGGTGGATCGCGGTCCCGCCGCTCAGGAGAGCGCCCCCAGCATCTCGTCGATGGAGACGAACTTGCGCCGGGGGGCGCCTTCGGGCGCGTTGGCGATCTCGGCCGCCTCGATGGACTTCCAGTCGTCGAAGTCGACGCGCCGTATCCGCCGCCCGGCCAGGAGGGACTCCAGTCCCGCGCGACCGGGCTTGCCGCCCTCGCGGACCTTCTCGGCGATCCGGTCCGCCACCGCGACGGCGTCGCTCCGGTTGGTCGAGATCACGCCGGTCGAACCGCGCATGACCCAGCCCGCGGCGTAGACGTTGTCCTCGACCCAGCCGCCCCGGTTGACGACGATCCCCCGGTCGTCGTCGAAGGGCGCGCCGTCCACGGCCTTGGATCGCGAGCCGATCGCGGCGACGACCAGGCCGCAGGGAATATCGAAGCGCTCCCCGGTCCCGACCGTGCGCCCGTTCTCCAGCCGCGTCCGCTCGAACCTCACCGCCTCGACCCGTCCGTCCCCCAGGATCTCCACCGGCGACGAGAAGAACCGGAAGTGGACGCGCTTGGCCTTCGCCGCCGGGTCCATTCCGGCGAACCCGCGCAAGGTCGCGAGGTTCCTTTCGCGCAGGCGGCGGTCGCGGTCCGACCAGTCCCCCGCGACCTCTTCGGGCAGGACGCCGGGGTCGACGACCGGCGCGCAGACCTCCAGCGCCCCCATCTCGCGCAGCTCGACGTTGGTGAACTTCGCCTCGACGGGACCGCGCCGGCCGCACAGGTGGACCTCCGTCAGGGGCGAGCCCCGTATCGCCCGCGCCGCGTACTCCGGCAGGTCCGAACGGGCCATCTCCCCGGCCGTCTTGACGAGCACGCGAGCCACATCGATGGCGACGTTGCCGTTGCCGACGACCACGGCGTGGGCGACGTCGAGATCGGGGTCCAGGTCCCGGCAATCGGGATGTCCGTTGTACCAGTTGACGAATTCCACGGAACCGTGGACGCCGGCGAGGTCCTCGCCGGGGATGCCGAGCCGCTTGTCGAGGCGCGCGCCCACCGCCAGCACGACGGCGTCGTACAGGGACTTCAGTTCGCCGAGGCCGACGTCGCGACCGAGCTCCACGTTGCCGAAATACCGGACCTCCTCCCGCGTCGCCGTCTTCTCGAAGGCGCGCGACACGTTCTTGGTCGTCTGGTGGTCCGGCGCCACGCCGTAGCGGATCAGCCCGTAGGGCGCGGGGATCCGGTCGACGATGTCGATTTCATAGCTCCGCCCGGTCTTCAGCAGGACGTCCGCCGTGTAGAACCCGCTGGGGCCCGCCCCGACGATGGCTACGGATACCGTCATGACCCAGCGCGCTCGCTCGTCGGGCCGGGATTCCGGTCGAAGACGGCGCCCGCCGGCGCGCCGGGCGATCGCGAAGCTCGGGGCGCCCGAGGGTTCAGACCGTCCAGGTGTGGCCCCGGCGCAGGTATTCGTTCAGGTCGGCGTCGGGGGCGCGGTCCCTGGCTTCCCGCACCTGCGTCAGGACGTCGCGATCGTAGGTCCGCGCCGGATTGCAATAGAGCACGCCCAGCGCCACGGGATACTCGGGCGGTTGCATCCGCGCGAGCATTCCGGCGAGCGTCGGATTGGTCTCGTCGTGCGTCATGACGCCGGACCCGGCGGCGCCGCCCTCGCCGACGGCGACGACCTTCAGGGACATGGCGGCGGGATCGACCTTCAGGCCCTTGTCCCGGTCCGCGCCGAAGACGAGGGGTTCGCCGTGCGCCACGTGGATCTGCCGGTCGGGAGCGACGTCCTTGGCCGTGAACTCGGCGAACACGTCGTCGTTGTACACGATGCAGTTCTGAAGGATCTCGACGAACGAGGCGCCCCGGTGTTCGCGCGCCCGGCGGAAGACCCCGGGCAGATGCTTCTGCTGGGTATCGACGGACCGGGCGACGAACCGGGCGCCGGCGCCGAGCGCCAGCTCGCAGGCCGAGACGGGGCTTTCCACCGACCCCAGGGGCGTCGACGGAGAACGGGTGCCGACTCTCGAGGTCGGCGAGTACTGCCCCTTGGTCAGGCCGTAGATCTCGTTGTTGAACAGCAGGAACTGCAGATCGACGTTGCGCCGCAGCACGTGGAGAAGATGGTTCCCGCCGATGGACAGGGCATCGCCGTCGCCGGACGCCACCCAGACGTCGAGGTCGGGATTGGCGAGCTTGATGCCGGTCGAGACGGCCGCCGCGCGGCCGTGGATCGTATGAAAGCCGTAGGTCGACATGTAGTACGGGAACCGGGCGGCGCAGCCGATCCCCGATACGAACACCGTCGATTCCCGCCTGGCGCCGATATCGGCCAGGGTCTTCTGCATCGCCTTGATGATGGCGTAGTCGCCGCAGCCGGGGCACCAGCGCACCTCCTGGTCGGACGCGAAGTCCTTCGCCTTGAGCGGCTCGATTCTCGCTTCGACGTTCATCTCACCCTTCCAGCAGTTTCCGCACGGCGTCCTTGATCTCGGTGATCTTGAACGGCAGGCCCGAGACGTTGTTGAGGCCGACGACCGGCGCCAGGTATTCGCTCCGCAGCACCGTGCGGAGCTGGCCCGTGTTCATCTCCGGCGCCAGAACGTGATCGTAGGATCGCAGCAACTCGCCGAGATTGCGCGGCAGCGGCCACAGGTGGCGGACATGGACGTGCGATACGTCCAGACCCTCCGACCGAAGGTCGTCGACGGCCCGGTTGATCGGCCCGTGGGTCGATCCCCATCCGACGACGGCGACGGCGCCGCCGGGGGAACCCAGGGTGACGGCCTGCGGCGGGATGTCGCCGGCGATGCCGTCGATCTTCGCCTTCCGCATCATGGTCATGCGGTGGTGGTTCTCCGGGTCGTAGGAGATGTTGCCGGTGTCGTAGTCCTTCTCCAGGCCGCCGATCCGGTGCTCCAGCCCCGGCGTTCCGGGCAGGGCCCAGGCGCGCGCCAGCGTGTCCTCGTCGCGGAGGAACGGGTGGAACCCGTCGGCGTCGGCGCGGAATTCCACTTCGCGCAGGGGAAGCGCGTCGACGTCGGGGATCAGCCACGGCTCGGCCGCGTTCACGATGTAGGAATCGGTGAGCAGGAACACCGGCGTCATGTACTTCGTCGCGATGCGCACGGCCTCGACCGCCGCGTCGAAGGCGTCCGCCGGGGACGAAGCGGCGATCACCGGGACCGGCGCATCGGCGTTGCGCCCGTAGACGGCCTGGTAGAGGTCCGACTGTTCGGTCTTCGTCGGCATCCCCGTCGACGGGCCCGACCGCTGGGAATTGACGATCACCAAGGGCAACTCGACGCTGACGGCGAGCCCGATCGCCTCGGTCTTCAGGGCGATCCCGGGGCCCGAGCTCGACGTCACGCCGAGGGCTCCCGCATAGGAGGCGCCGATCGCCGAGCATACGGCGGAGATCTCGTCCTCCGCTTGGAAGGTGACGACGCCGAATTCCTTCATGCCCGCCAGCGCGTGCAGGAGAGCGGAGGCGGGCGTGATCGGGTAGGAGCCGAACATGAGCTCGAGCCCCGCCGACCGGGCGCCGGCGACCAGCCCGTAGGCGGTCGCGTCCGCGCCGGTCACGGTGCGGTACAGACCGCGCGGCATGTCGGCCGGTGGAATGACGTAGCCCTTGACCTCGAGACCGAGCTCCGCCGTCTCGCCGTAGGCATGGCCGGCGTTCACGGCGGCGACGTTGGCGTCCGCCACCGCGGGAATCCTGCCGAACTTCGCGTTCAGCCAGTCGATCGTGGGCTGGCGGTCGCGGCCGTAGAGCCAGTAGATCAGCCCGAGCGTCCAGAAGTTCTTGCAGCGCAACGCCTGTTTCTGCGTCAGGCCGAACGGCTCGACCGAATCCAGCGTGCGCTTCGAGATGTCGATCTCGACCACTCGGTAGTTGTCGAGGGAACGGTCCTCCAGCGGGTTGGCGCCGTACCCCGCCTTCCTCAGGTTGCGGTCGGAGAACGTTCCGGTATCGACGATGACGAGGCTGCCTCCCGGCATGTCCTCGACGTTGACCTTGAGCGCCGCCGGATTGAACGCGACGAGGACGTCGGGCCGGTCCCCGGCCGTGCGGATGCGCCGCGCGCCGAAGTTGATCTGGAAGGCCGACACCCCGTAGGTCGTTCCGGCGGGCGCGCGGATCTCCGCCGGAAAATCGGGAAACGTCGCCAGGTCGTTTCCCGCCAGCGCCGTGACCTGGGCGAGCTGGCCGCCGGTGACCTGAACGCCGTCGCCGGAGTCGCCGGCGAACCGGATCACGACGGATTCGAGCTCTTCCCGGTCTTCGGGCGGTTCCATCGTTTCAGCGGCGCCCGCCGGCGTGAACATGCGTTCCCGACTCCCTTCGCGTCCCCGACCCGCCTCCCGCGATACGAACGGCGCGGTCGCGCGAACGCGATTATACGGCCGGCGCCGGGCGGTGTGAAACGTCCGTCCCGGTTCGGATCCGTCATTCCCGCGCGGGCGGGGGGCCGGTTCGGCTCGCGGTCACGGCGTCATTCGGCGGCTCCGGCCGGCGGCCGCGGCGTTGGCGGAAGCGACGGCGAGGCCGACGATCCCGAAGGCGGTCATGGTCGTCTTCCCTTCAGGCCGGAACGTTACCGGATTGCCGCGCAAGCGAGAAGCCGGTTCGCGCGGCCCCCCTCCCGACCTCCCCCCTGCCAGGGGGAAGGAGCGTCAACGGCCCCTTGCCGTTTCCGTTCCCTGCCGCTCGCGCGTCTTCTCGAGTTCGTCGAGCGCCCGCGCCAGCGCGCAGAACGTCGGCACGTCGAGGTCTTCCGGGCGCGCGGTCGGGGCGGTCCGGGCGCGCGCCAGCAGCTCGCCGACGTCGACGCCGAGGGATTTCAGGCTGGATCTCAGCATCTTGCGGCGCTGTCCGAACGCGGCGGACGTGACGCGCTCCAGGGACCGGCGGTCGGCCGGAGCCAACGGCGGGTTCAGCGGCGCGAGGCCGACGACCGCCGACGTCACCTTCGGCGGCGGCGTGAAGGCCGCGGACGGGACGTCGAAGTGAGAGACGGGCTTCGCCGCCCACTGAACGAGCACCGACAGGCGGCCGTACGGCTTCGCGCCGGGCCGGGCGACGAGACGCTCCGCGACTTCCTTCTGAAACATGAGCGTGAGCCCGTCGAAGCGGGCGAGATCGGGAATCCAGCGCGCGAGAAGCGCCGTGGCGATGTTGTAGGGCAGGTTCGCGATGACCTTGGCCGGGCCCGAGACGCGCGCGGCGAGATCCGTTTCGAGCGCGTCTTCGTTCGTGACGACCAGCCTGTCCGGATAGACGGCGGCGAGCTCTCCGAGCGCGTTCACGCACCGGGCGTCCAGTTCGATCGCCACCACGCGCCGGGCGTCGGACTCGAGTATCGCGCGCGTGAGGCCCCCGGGACCCGGACCGATCTCCACGACCTCCACGCCGCGAAGGTTCCCCGCCGCCCGGACGATCCGCCGCGTCAGGTTGAGATCCAGAAGGAAGTTCTGCCCGAGGCGCTTCCGCGCCCTCAATCCGTGCTTCGCGATGACGTCCCCGAGAGGCGGCAGGGATCGCGGGCCGGCGCGGTGGGCCGGGCCTTCCCCTTCGCGCGCGTCAGTCATGCGCCGTCGGGGGGAGATCCCGGGGCGGGGCGGCGCGCCATTCGGGCCGCCAGCTTGAGGGCGTTGATCATGCTGGTTTCGTCGGCCACGCCCCGGCCCGCGATGTCGAGCGCCGTCCCGTGATCGGGGGACGCGCGGACGAAGGGCAGGCCGAGCGTCACGTTGACGCCTCCCATGAAATCGATGGCCTTCAGCGGGATGAGCGCCTGGTCGTGATACATGCAGATCGCGGCATCGTACGTGGCGCGCGCGCCGGCGTGAAAAAGCGAGTCGGCCGGCAGCGGCCCTCGCGCGTCGATCCCGTCGGCCCGCAGCGACTCGACGGCGGGCCGCACGATCGTTCGCTCTTCCTCTCCGAACAGGCCGTCCTCCCCCGCGTGGGGATTGAGGGCCGCGACCGCGAGGCGCGGCCGATCAATGCCGAAGCGGGTGGCGAGGGCGTCGTTCGCCGCCCTAGCGGCCGTTTCGACGGCCTCCGGGGTCAGCGCCGCGACGGCGTCCCTCAACGACATATGGCCGGTCACGGGAACGACCCGCAGGCCGCCGCCGACGAGCATCATCGTCGGCTTCGGCGCCCGGGTGAGGACTCCCAGGTACTCCGTATGACCGGGATGGGGGAATCCGGACTGCGACAGCGTCGACTTGTGAATCGGGTTCGTCACCACCGCTGCGGCCTCTCCCCGGCGCGCCGCCGCCGCAGCCTCGTCGATCGATCGGACGACGGCCGCGGAGTTGGCCGAATCGGGGCGCCCCGGCGCGACGTCGACCGGGACTTCGATCGCCATGACCGGCAACGACTCCCGAAACGCCGCCGGGGCTTCGGCGGCGGCTTCGATCGGCCGGACCGGAACGCCCAGAGCGAGGCCGCGACTGAGCGACTCCAGGCGGGAGGGACTGTCGATCGCGAAGAACGGGCTCAAGCCCTCGGACTCTCGCCGAAGCCAGCACTTCAGCGTCAGTTCGCCCCCGACTCCCGCAGGTTCGCCCATCGTGACGGCGATCGGACCGCCCCCGGGACGCGGGCGCCGTCGACCGCCGGGCGTCATCGGGTCTCGATGACCGCGCCGCGCCGTAGATCCCGCAGGTAGCGGCGGGCCATCATCTCGAGCTGTTGCCGGCCGAGGCGTTCCCGTATCGCGTCCCGGTTTGGCGGCGCGGCGGTCGGCGCCGTTCGGCCGCAGACCATGAGGATGCGGATCCCCTCGTCCATCCGCAGCGGCTCGCTGGCCTGGCCGACCGCGAGGCCGCCGATCGCATCGCGGATGTTCCTGGGCACGTCGCCCAGCCGCACGGCGCCGAGATCGCCCGACCGCCCGACGTCGAGATCCCGGCCATAGGCGTCGAACGCATCGCAGCCCCGGACTCCCTTGCCGATCCGGCGGGCGGTCGCCAGTCTCGCCTGCACGGTCTGTTGCGAGGCCGACGGCGACAGAGGGATGAGTATCTCCTTCAGGTCGACGCGAACGTCGAGCGCGCTGGCCTCGCCCGCCCGGCGCTGGTCGCGCACGTGGAGAATGTAGTATCCGCCGGGAATCCGGACGGGCTCGGAGACGTCGCCGGCGCTCAAGCCGACGAGCGCGCGGTCGAGTTCGTCCGACAGCTCTCCCTCGCCGATCCAGCCGATGTCGCCGCCCAATCGCGCCGTCGCGCCGTGGGAGAACTGCCGGGCCACGGCGGCGAACGGCGAACCGTTCCGCAGCTGGCCGACGAGTCGCAGCGCCAGCCGGCGGACGTCCTCCGATTGCCCGGGCGTATCGACGGCAAGGTATATCTCCGAAACGAGACGCTGCTGGAGGCCGCGGCGCGATTGCAGGCGCGCATGGACCTCCTCGACTTCTTCGTCGCCGACGTCTATGCGCGGCAGGATGCGCTGGCGGACCACCTTTCTCCATGCGATCTCGGCTCGGATCCTCGTCATGAGCGTGCTTTTCTCCAGTCCGCGCGACCGCAGGAATTCACCCAGGCCGCCCTCGGGAAGGTCGTTCTGCGCTTCCAGGAGGCGCTCGGCCTCCTCGACCTCGCCGTCCCCGACCGGGATGTTCAGCCGCCGGGCCTCCTGCATCTGTAGCTTCTCGTTCACGAGCGACTGAAGGATCTGCGGTTTCAGCCGGTCGCGCGTCTCGTCGTTGTCGGGCAGGTTGGCCGACATCAGGTTGAGGCGGAGCCTGTTCTCCACGTCGAGCGCGGAGATGACTTCTTCGTTCACGACGGCTTCGATTCCGATGGTCTGGGCGGCGGCGGGCATCGCCGCGGCGAAGAGCGCCGCCGCCGGGAACAGGGAACGCGCCAGAATTTTCATACCGGGACTCATCGATCTACGCTCGGTGCTCCGAGTTTGCGGACCGGCGAACGAGGGTTCCGCGCCGGGGCTGCATACTCTACGTCAACTCGCGCCGGGATGGCACGCCGGACCGGCGAGGACGCCCTCGTCGTCTTTCGCGGCAATGACGGACCGCCTTATCAGCCAAGATGTTTCAGCCTTACGCGCACGGAGAAGTTCGTGAAGGGCCGCACGTCCCGATCCTCGATGAAACTGCGGTCGAGTTGCAGCCCGAGCTCGATGCATTCGTCCAGGTAGGTCGCGCCGAAGCCCCAGGAAATCGTATCGCCATCGCCGGTCAGATCCCGTCTCGTGGCGGCGGTGAAGGACCAGTAGTCGGTTATCCGGGCGCGACCCGCCAATCGTATCTCTTCCCGACTCCCCAACTCGTCCGCCGTCAGCTCGCGGACGAGAGAAACGTAACCGACGTCGACGCGAATCGCTCGCGGGCCGAACGTCAGGTCGATTTCGTTCCGCCGGATGGACAACCGGTCCCTGTCGAGACGGAGCCGGTGCGTGTAATCGAGGAACCGGCTGGGAGATACGTTGACCCGGCCGACGTAGTCCGACTGGCGATTCTCGAGGCCGGTCTTGACGGCGAAGGTCCCGTCCGCGCGCGCGCGGAGCGATTGCCCGATCAGGGCCGTGGCGTAACCGCCCCGCGCGCCGTAGGCGCCGACCTTGATCCCGTAGTTCATCCGGTGGCCGCCTTCCCAGCGATCCAGCCCCGGGAACCTGTTGACGCTGAAGAGGTTGCTGTCGTCGAATTCGAAACTCCGCGAATCCTCGTTCGGGATCTCGTCCGGATTGCCGCCGTAGGGCGCCGCGACGACGTCGATCGACGGCTCGACGATCTGGCTCGCGCCGTCCCGCCTCCGAATGAAGGGATATCTCCATTGGAGGGCCAGTCTCGGCAGCAGCCGTCCCTCGATCTCGTCCGGCGAATCGCCGGAACCGGAAGGATCGGGAACGTCGTCGATGTGGTACAGATCGCCCCGCACCGACGCGAGCAGGTTGTAGACTTGGCCGCTCGCGGACGTGTACGGCAATCGCCAGTCGAGTCCGAGGGAGAGCCGGCGGCTGTCGACGCCGCCGCTCCGGTTCAACCCGAGGACGTTGGCGTCCAGTCCCCAGCGTTGTCCGAGGGCCCCCGGCCGGCTCACGAAATCGTAATCGAGTTCGGGCAGGACCAGGGGCGTCTCGCCGGGGTCGTCTTCCTGGAGGAGGCCCTGAAAGGCGTAGGCGTTCGCCGACGCGTAGGCGCGGCCCCGAAATCCCTCCACGAAGGCGTTGCTGACGAGCGTGTCCTCGTCCGAGAACTCGCGCCGGCGCAGATAGGTGTCGTCCGTCGACCGCTTCGCCGTGAACCCCCAGCGCCAGACGTCGTCGATGTCGAACGCGCCCGCCGTTTCGACGTGGCCCCGGGTCTCCTTGCCTCCGGTCCTTGCGTTGTTCCCGTCGCGCTCATCGACGCGGGTGACGCTGCCGCGGACCCGTAATCGCCCGTCATGGGTTCGTTCCCGATACTCGCCCGCCAGGAGGACGCCTTCCTCGCTCGTGTACAGGGGCGCGAGCGTGGCGTCGCGATGCGGCGCCAGGTTGAAGTAGTACGGCGTCTGGAGCTTCGCCCCGAGTTCGCTGGAGCTCCCGTACGTCGGAGCCAGGAAACCGCTCTTGCGTTCGACCGTCGGGTCGGGATGGGAAAAGAAGGGGGTGTAGGCGACCGGGATGCCGAACACTTCCAGGAAAGCGTCACGATAGTCCATGCGCTGCGCGCGCTCGTCGTGCGTCACCCGGTGAGCCTTGATCTGCCACAGGGGGGGGCGGTCCGGGCGGTCCGGACAGGATCGGCACGGGGAAAACACGGCTTTCGACAGGCCGGTGCGGTTTCCGTCCGCGCGGCTTGCGGAGTTCGCGGCGAGCCGGGAGTCGTCCGTCATCAGCACCCGGATTTCCGACGCGAACCCGTTCCGCAGTCCGTCCGACAGCTCCGCGCGCTCCGCGAACAGCACGTCCCCCGACGGCTCCAGTATGGCGACGCCGCCGCGCGCGACGACCAGATCGCGCCGTTCGTCGTAGCTCACGGCGTCGGCCCGGAGGATCCTGCCTCCCGACGCCAACTCGACGTTACCGGCCGCCGTCGCGACGCCGGATTCACGGTCGTAGGTGAGCGTATCGGCGCTGAGCAGCACCGGGCCTTCATCCAGACCGCCGACGATCCGGTTCGCCGCCGGGGCGCCGCCGGCCAGGACGGCGTTGGCGAGCGCCGCGGCGAGAACGACGCTGGCGCGGCGCGTCGTCATGCGCGCTCAGCCATCCTCCAGATGGAGCAGGGTCGAGAGTCCGAGCAGGGCCGCGACTCCGGTGGGAGCCCAGGCCGCGAGCGCCACGGGGACGTTGCCGGACAGACCCATCGCGTAGACGACGTCCGACAGGAAGTACAGGACGAAGCCGGCGAACACGCCGCCCGCCACGAGCAGTCCCGCGCCGCCGCGGCGCGCCAAGCGAATGGAGAAGGTCGCGGCGATGAGAACCATGGCGCAGAGAAGCAGCGGCCCCGCCAGTATGGAATGCAGGTGCAGGCGATGCCGAAGGGCGGAGAACCCGGCCTTCTCGAGCGTCGCGATGAAGCCGGGCAGCGACCAGAAGGACAGCGTCTCGGGCGGCGCGAAGCTGTTCTGTATCTGCTCCAGGGTGAGAGTGGTGGGGAGGCGGTGGTCGTCCACGCGCCTCACCGGGCGGTCGGGTCCGGTGAGGAGCGCGTCCGGGATCCGCCAGTAGCCCTCCTCCAGGATCGCGTTGCCGGCGTCGATGCGTCCGGCGAACCGGCCGTCCTCGTCGTACACGAACACGATGACGTCGTTCAGTTCGGTTCCGCGCCGGGATACGCCCCTGGCGTGGAACACGGACTGGCCGGTCTCGTCGGCCTGCCGCAGCCACAGGCCCGACCGCGAGACCGCGAGCAGGCTGGTCTGCCCCCGCAGGTATCTGGATTCCAGGGATTCGTAAAGCGACGTCGTGGCCGAGGCCAGCGGGTTGAACACAGTCACGACCAATGCTCCCGTCAACAGGGCGATGACGAGCGCCGGAGCCAGGAACTGCCAGACCGACAGACCCGCCGCGCGCGCGGCGACGAGCTGGTTCGTCCGCGTGAGGCGGACGAACGCCAGCATGGCGCCGAACAGCGCGGCGAACGGCAGAACCTTCTGGGCCATGAAGGGAATCCGCAGAACGGCCATCTGGATGACGATCAGGAACGAGACGTTCGCCCGTCCCCAGGACCTTCGGAACAACTCGGCGAGATCGATCACGAACACCAGACCGAGCAGGATGCCCATCATGATCGCGATGCCGGCGATGAAATGGCGCCCGAGATACGCCGAGAGAATCGGGGGCGGCCTCATCCCGCGCCTTCCGCCGCCGGTCGGTTCGCTCCCCACCAGCGCCGCGGTCGGATCCCCGACAGGATCCAGGTCGCTCCGGCGCTTGCCAGAATGACGTTGAGATACAGAAGGGGCGTCAATCCGGGTATCGTCGAGATGACGGAGACGAGGCTGATTCCGATGATCTGGACCGTCACCGCGGCCACCGCGGCGCACAGGAGTCGACGCCATTCGTGGCGGCGGTCGAATTCGCCCGAGAGGATGCCGGCGAGGGCGATCAGCACGAACGCGACGCAGTACAACGGCGTCACGAGCCGTTTGTGCGCCTCCGCCCGGAACTCGTCGCGACGGCGGTCCGAGATGTCCGGGTCGTTCGGGAACAGCAGCTCGTCGATGTATCGCTCGCCGGGTTCGCGCCGCCGCATGTCGGGCCGTTTGGCGATCAACGCCAGATCGAGCTCGTACCGGTCGAAATAGAGCAGCGACAGCCGGTCGCTGTCCCGGCGCCGCTCCTGCCTGTTTCCGTTCTCCATGACGAACCGCGGACCGGCGGGCGTCCGGGCCAGAACCCCCCTCTCCGCCATCACCGTGATCGGCCGGTTCGGTTTCCGGTTGTCGTGAACCAGGATCCCGCGCAGTTCGCCGCCGCGTCGTTCCCGGACGTACACGGTGACGTCCTTGACGATCTCGTTGAACGCGCCCTCGCGCACGAGCACGGCCGCGTAGTTGTGGCGGAACATGAACTGCTGGTCCTTGAAGGCCCTGAATCCCAGGGGCTGCGCATAGAGGGTCAACCCGTAGGCCGCGAAGGTGATCGCCAGCGCCATGACGACGGCGGGGACGGCCAGCGCCCGCTGGCTCAGTCCCGCCCCCTTCATGACGACGATCTCGCTGTCGAAGCTCAATCGGTGATAGGTGAACAGGACCCCGCAAAGCAGCGCGACGGGCAATATGACGGCGAGAACGCCCGGCAACAACAGGACGGTGAAGTAAAGGAACTGACTCGCGGAGAGCCCGCGATTCACGATCATGTCGATGAACCGCAGGCTCTGGGTCAGCCAGACGACGCCCAGCAACGCCACCGTGATGAACAGGGTGGGCGGGGCGAGCTGGCGCAGGACGTAGCGTGACAGGCGGCTCATGAGCGCATCGTACCCGATGAGGGCGGGCGTTGCCCGTCCGCTTTGCGCGGACCGGACGGGAGGGGTTCGTTTCCGGCGTTGCGCGCCCGGACCCTGTGGGCGGCGCCGTCGCGCAGGCCGTGGCCAGTATGAGAAATGCGGGCTAATATGCCCGCGCCGGCCGCAGCCCGGACGCGCGGGCGCCGGTCTGTGAAATCCGATTCCGAAGCGGGACGACTTCCATGCGCATCTCCTTTGCAAACGTTTCGACCTCGCGCCGGGGCGCCCTCGTCGTGACCGCGACCGCCGACCGCAAGCTGTCGCGCACGGGACTCGCCGTCGACAAGTCGATGGGCGGGGCGATCGGGAGGGCGATGGGATCGGGCAGGTTCTCCGGCAAGAAGGGGCAAGTGCTGGAGTTTCCCGCGCCCGCCGGACTGAAGTGCAGCCGGGTGCTCGTCGTCGGGCTCGGCGAGGCGGCGGACGTCGCCGCGCTCGCCATGGAGGCGGCTGGCGGCGCCGTGGCGGCGCGTCTCGCGACCAGCGGAGAGACCGAGGCCGCCGTGGCCGTCGATGCGATAAAGGGCTCGAAGACGGGCGTGGCCGAGGCCGCCGCGCGTCTGGCCTACGGCGCGCGCCTGGGCGGTTACCGGTTCGACCGCTACCGCACCAAACTTGAGGACGACAAGAAGCCGAGTCTCGGATCCGTCGTGGTCATGTCCCGCGACGCCGCGGGCGCGAAGAAGGCCTACGCGCCCCTGGCCCACATCGCCTCGGGCGTGTTCATGACCCGCGATCTGGTGAGCGAGCCGGCGAACGTCAAGTACGCGGAGACCATCGTCGAGGACGCGCGCGGATTGCGGAGTCTCGGGGTCAAGGTGGAGGCGCTCGGCGAGCGCCGCATGAAGCAGATGGGCATGGGGGCGCTCCTGGGCGTCAATCAGGGCAGCGCACGCGAAGCGAAGTTGCTGGTCATGCAGTGGAACGGCGCGCCGCGGCAGGCCGGGCGAGGCCCCGTCGCCTTCGTCGGCAAGGGTGTGACCTTCGACACCGGGGGCATCTCCATCAAGCCGTCCAGCGGCATGGAGGACATGAAATGGGACATGGCGGGCGCCGGCGCCGTGGTCGGCGCGATGCGCGCCCTTGCCGCGAGGAAGGCGCGGGCGAACGTCGTCGGCGTTTGCGGCCTGGTCGAGAACATGCCGTCGGGCGCAGCCCAGCGCCCGGGCGACGTCGTGAAGTCGATGTCGGGTCAAACCATCGAGGTGATCAACACCGATGCCGAGGGGCGCCTGGTTCTGGCCGACGCGCTCTGGTACACCCAGAAGAGGTTCAAGCCGCGGGCGATGATCGATCTCGCCACTCTCACCGGGGCCATCATCGTTTCGCTGGGGCACGCGCACGCCGGGCTGTTCTCCGACGACGACGACCTGGCGAACGCGCTGATTGCCGCCGGCAAGGCCGAAGGCGAGACGGTGTGGCGCCTTCCCCTCGGCGAACAGTACGACAAGGACATCAACTCGGACATCGCCGACGTGAAGAACGTCGGCTCCGGCCGGGCCGCCGGCAGCATCACGGCGGCGCAGTTCCTCAAGCGGTTCGCCAACGACGCGCCGTGGGCCCATCTGGACATCGCCGGGATGGCCTGGTCCAGCAAGGCGAAGCCGACCGCGCCCAAGGGCGCGACCGGGTTCGGCGTTCGCCTGCTCGACCGGTTGGTCGCGGACAACTACGAGGCCGCGTGACGGGCGATGCCGGGCCGTCCGCATGACCGCGGTCAGCTTCTACCATCTCCAGCGCACGTCCCTGGACCGGGCGCTGCCGAAGCTCCTCGAGAAGGTCCTGGAGAGCGGGCGCCGGGCCGTGGTGATCGCCGGCTCGGAGGAGCAGGTCGAGGCGCTCGGCGCGGCGCTCTGGACGTACGAGCAGCGGTCGTTCCTGCCGCACGGATCGGCCACTGACGGGTATGCCGATCGCCAGCCCGTCTACCTTACCGCCGTCGACGAGAACCCCAACGGCTCGGACGTGCTGGTGCTCGTGGACGGCGCCGCGTCGGCGAACCTGGGCGCGTTCGACAGGGTTCTCGACATGTTCGATGGCCATGACGCCGAGGCCGTGGAAGCGGCGCGGACCCGCTGGCGCGACCTCAAGGACGCCGGCCACGAATTGACGTACTGGCGGCAGACGGAGCAGGGTGGCTGGGAACGGAAAGGGTGACCCGCGCGGGCCGCGGCGGACGACGGGCGTCCCGTATGCGGCAGTGGATACGAGAGGAGAGATCATGGCGGCGATGGTGCGCGGCTACCCGGCGACGTCGGATCGGTCGAGAGGCTGGCTCCGCTACCTCTATCGCAAGGCGACGACGCCGGACAACTGGGACAAGGACGGCCGGCCGCACGCGCACTGGGACGACGTCACCAACGAGCCCATGGCGTCGTGGCACCGCATGGATCTGGTGAGAAGCAGTTTCGCGATGCCGCTGATGGCCGACCGCACCCCGGCGTGGCGCGAAGTCTACGGCCGTATCCTGGACGAATTGGTCGTCCGCTTCACCGGCTACTGGACGGCCAGGGACTGGCTCGAACAGATCGGCGACGACCCGAGCCGCGGGCGATATCCGGAGGAGTGGTACCGGACGCTGATCCCGCCGTTCCTTCGCGGGAGATACGACGTGCCGGGCTGGACCGCCAACGGCGTCGAGCCGTGGGGCCTGCAAATGGACCCGGTCGCCGCCGACGGCAACCTGTTCTTCAAGGGAGACTTCCTGCTCGTGCTGGGCCTCCATCTCTACGTCACCGGCGACGAAAAGTGGAACCGGCCCTTCGACGTGGTGCGCGACGGCGCCGACACGTTCTCCTGGACCCACACGCGGATCGCCGAGCACCTGTTCTCCCAGATGACGAAACGGCCGGAGGGGGTCCACTGCGAGAACACCAAGATCTGGCCCATGTGAATGGGCCGCGCGGGGCTCGGTCTGGGCCTCCACGACGTGCTCTACGGCAGCGATTTCCGTCCCGCCTTCGATGCTTTCTGGGACTATGCGAAACGCCACTACAACCCGATCCGGGACGGCAAGGTCACGGCTCCGGCGACGATGTACTACGACCCGCTGGTTCCCTGTCACCACCCCGTCGGCGAGAGCTACAACTTTCTGTTCGGCACAGCGCACGCCGTGTTGCCGTTGTACCCCGGCGACGCCCGGGCGCTGTACGACGACGCCGTCGGCCGACTGAACTGGCGCGAAGAGGCGTCCGCCGGACCCGGTGACGCGAGCCCGGAAGACGTCGGAGGTCCGATGGCGTCGTTCGTCCAGCTCATGGCCCGGTTCCTGGCGCGCGAATTCGGGGACGAGGCGGTCCACGCCAGGCTGAAAGCCTATTCGGACGCCAACGACGAGCCGGGCTGGGACGCCGAGACCGGCGAATTCACATGGCGGTTCGGGCTCGACGAACAGCACCCGAGAGGTCAGATGAACGCCACCGCGGCCCTGGCCGAGGCGGCCGCGCCGGGCGCCTGGGCCGGTCTGCTCGACCGGCCCAATCTGCGCAGGTTCGTGGAGCCGACGGTCCATGGCGTCGATTTTCCCAGGGTTTGCCTGTCGCAGGCGGTCTATGACGTCGAGCGCCGTCTGCTGGCGGTCGCGACGGACGCCGGCGCACCCGACGCGGCGGGAGAGCCGACGACTTTCCGCATCGCCAACGTCGATCCGGATCGCTGCGCCGTCGTGGCCGACGGCGCGGCGTCGGACGATTGGCGCGCCGTCGAAGGGGAGGTGGAAGTCTCGACCACGGTCGGCGAGCACACCTTCGTCGTCCGCGTCGACTGAACCGGGGGGCGCGGCCGGCGCCGTCGGTTGCGCCGCCGCCGGGCCCCGGCTATAAGGCGCGCCCATTCATTCGCCGTTTCGACGGGACGACCGTTCATGGCGCTCCAGCGAACCCTGTCCATCATCAAGCCCGACGCGACCCGGCGGAACCTGACGGGCCGCATCAACGCCGAGTTCGAGAAGGCCGGGCTGCGCATCATCGCCCAGAAACGGATCCGGCTCACCCGGGAGCGCGCCGAGGAGTTCTACGCCGTCCACCGGGACCGCCCCTTCTTCGACGCGTTGTGCGCGTTCATGGCGTCGGGGCCAGTCGTGGTTCAGGTCCTGGAAGGCGACGACGCGATCCGGCGCAACCGGGACGTCATGGGCGCGACGAACCCCGAGGAAGCCGCGCCCGGCACGATCCGCGCGGAGTTCGCCGAATCCGTCGAGGCCAACAGCGTGCACGGTTCGGACTCGCCCGACGCGGCGGCGGACGAGATCGCCTTCTTCTTCGGGGAAGGGGAAATCGTCGGTTAGTTCCGCGGCCGGGGGGTGATCGACGCGCTCGCGCTCCTCCCCCCCGACGCGGCCCCCACCCCGACCCTCCCCCTGCCAGGGGGAGGGAGAACGAGGGGGGAGGCGCCATTATCACTCCTCCCCCATAACAGGGGGGAGGTCGGGAGGGGGGGTGGACCGCGGCCCCGCTCAGCCTGCGGCCGGGGGGTTGATCGACGCGTCCGCGGAGCCGCCGGCGCCGTCGATCCGCACCGTCTCGTCGACGATGCGCACCCGTCCCTCCGCGATCCAGCGCACGGCCAGGGGCAGGCACTCGCGCTCGCTCTCCAGCACGCGCGCGGCGAGGTCCTCGGGCGTGTCGTCCGGGAGCACCGGCACGGCGGCCTGAACGATGACGGGTCCCGCGTCCAGCTCGGCGCGGACGAAATGGACCGTGCATCCGCTGAACCTGACGCCCGACCGGATGGCCCGTTCGTGGGTTCTCAGACCCCTGAACGCGGGCAACAGGGACGGGTGGACGTTGACGACGCGATCGCGCCAGACGTCGAGGAACGTCCCGGTCAGGACGCGCATGAAACCGGCGGCGCACACCAGTTCGACGCCGGCGCGCCGCAGGGAACCGGTGAGCGCGTCCTCGAACGCGGACCGGTCCCCGAACGCGCGATGCTCGACGGTCTCCGTCGGGAGCCCCGCGTCGCGCGCCCGCGCCAGACCCCTGGCCCCGGGTTCGTTCGAGATCACGACCGCGATCTCGGCGGGGTGCGCCGGCTCCGCGCAGGCGTCGATCAGCGCCTGGAGGTTGAGGCCGCGCCCCGAGATCAGGACCCCGATCCGCAGGGTCACGACCCGGGCTCTCCTCCGATCTCGACGCTCGGGCCGCCTCCCGTCCCGTCCACGATCGCGCCAATGCGAAAGACCGTTTCGCCCCGGTCGCCGAAGAACCGGATGGCCTCTTCCGCTCGTCCGGCGGCGGCGACGACGGCCATGCCGATGCCCATGTTGAAGGTCCGCAGGGCCTCGGCCGGCGGAACGCCGCCCTCGTCCACGAGCCACCGGAACACCGGGGGCGTGGGCCATGACGCGGCGTCGATCTCGGCGCGGACGCCGTCGGGCAGCACGCGGGCGAGATTGCCGGCCAGCCCGCCTCCCGTGACGTGCGCCAGGGCATGGACGAGGCGCGATCGGGCCGCGGCGAGGCAGGAGCCGACGTAGAGCCGCGTGGGTTCGAGGAGCGCGCACCCGAGGGATCGTCCGGGTTCGAAGGGCGCGGGGTCCGCGTAGCTCAGGGACAGCCGGGAAACGACCGACCGGACGAGGGAGAACCCGTTCGAATGGAGCCCGTTCGAGGCGAGACCGAGAACGACGTCGCCGGGCCGCGCGCGTTCGCCGGTGACTTCCATGCCGCGCTCCACCGCGCCGACGGCGAACCCCGCCAAGTCGTACCCGGACTTCGGGTAGAGGCCGGGCAGTTCGGCCGTCTCGCCCCCGACGAGGGCGCACCCGGCCTCGACGCAGGCGTCGGCGATGCCTTCGACGATGGCCCCCGCGGCGGCCGCGTCGAGCTTTCCCATCGCCAGGTAGTCGAGGAAGAAGAGCGGCTCGGCGCCGTGGACGACGAGGTCGTTCACGCACATGGCGACCAAGTCCGTGCCCACCGAGCGATGTCGACCGACATCGCGCGCGACCAGCAGTTTGGTGCCGACGCCGTCCGTCGCGGCGACCAGGATCGGGTCTTCGTAGCCGGCGCTCCCGAGGTCGAAGAAGGCTCCGAATCCGCCGATCTCGGCGTCGCCGCCGGGCCGTCGCGTGGCCGCGGCGACGGGCGCGATCCGGCGCACGAACCGGTCGCCGGCGTCGACGTCGACGCCGGCGTCGCGATAGGCGCTCCTGGAGGGGGTCGGGTTCCGGGGGTCTTTGTTGATGGCGATTCCGATCCCGGGTATGCTGCCGCGGCGTTCGTCGAACATAGCGAATCCGGGCCCGTTTGCAATGATCCCCGCCGTGGGCGGCGGGGCGAGTCGAATCGCCCCTGTCTGCATGGTCCTCTGCATGGTTCCGCACGTGGCCGTCTTCGCCGAAGATCCGCCGGTTCGGGCGCGGCCTTCCGACTTCTATTCCGTTGCGGACATCGCCGTCGACGCGGTCGCGGAGACGGCCATCGAGGCGCGCGGGGTCGCTCTCGCGTCGGGGCAGCGGGAGGCCCTGGATCGCCTGATCCGCCGCCTTACCTCGCGCGCGCACCATTCGCGGATACCCACACTCGAGGACGCCGCGATCGCCGCGCTGGTCCGGGGAATCGAGATCGAGGGGGAGAAGACGTCCCCGAACCGTTACCTGGCCGACCTGACGGTGAGCTTCAAGAAGGATCGGGTCAGGGCCCTGCTCCGGGAGAGCGGCATTCCGTTCGGCGAGACGCCGAGCAAACCGCTGCTCGTGTTGCCGGTGTACGAGGCGGCCGGCGCCCTCAGCCTGTGGGACGATCCGAATCCGTGGCGGGCGGCCTGGCGGGCGCGGGCGGAACGGGACTCGGCGGCGCCGTTGGTCGCGCCGGTCGGCGACTTGGTCGACATCGCGGCCATCGGCGCGCGGCAGGCTCTCGCCGGCGACGAAACGGCGCTGGCGGCGATCGCGCGGCGCTACGGGGTCACGGACGTGCTGGTCGCCCACGCCGTCCTGCGCCACGATCTCGCCGCCGGGGCTCCGCGCCTTTCCGTCACCCTGCATCGACACGGATCGGAGAGCGGCTCGGTGTCGGCGGGGACCTTCGGCGGCGTGTCCCGGACGATGGTCGGCGCGTCCCGGATGATGGTCGGCGCGCTCCTGGAGAGGGCCGCCGACGAGGCCGCGTCGCGGATGGAGGACGACTGGAAGCGCCTGATGCTCCTGCGCTTCGAGGACGAGAGGGTGCTCGCCGTGAGCGCGCCGCTCTCGGGCCTCGACGACTGGACGGAGGTCCGGTCCCGGTTGTCCCTGGCGCCCGAGGTCGGCGGGGTGGAGATACTCGAGATAAACCGGGAGGCGGCGCGGATCGCGCTGCGCCATTTCGGATCGACGCGGCAGTTGGCCGTGGCCCTCGCGCAGCGCGACCTCGATCTGGCGGAGGAGGAGGGGCGCTGGTCGGTGCGCTCGCGCGGGAAGCGCGGCGCGGAGACCGGCGGGAGTCGGGCCCCGGACAAGTGAATCTCCCGAACGCCCTGTCCCTGGGACGCCTCCTCGCCGTTCCCGTCATCGTCTGGCTTCTCCTGCGGGAGGCGTACGTCGGCGCGTTTCTGGTCTTCGCGCTCGCCGGGATATCCGACGCCGTCGACGGCTACATCGCCAAACAGTTCGGGATGGACACCGAGATCGGCAGGTTTCTCGACCCCATCGCCGACAAGACGCTCCTCGTGTCGATATACATCACGCTCGGGCATCAGGAGATACTTCCCGTCTGGCTGGTCATTCTCGTGGTGTCCCGCGACCTCCTGATCGTCGGCGGGGCGTTGCTCGCGTACACCATGTCCCAGCCTATGCGGCCGACGCCGCTGTTCATCAGCAAGATCAACACGGTTCTCCAGATTTCCCTGGCGGCGACGGTGCTGGGGAACGTCGCGTTCCAGGCGGGACTGGCGGGGCTCGCCGCGGTGCTGATGTACGCCGTCGCGGCGAGCACCGCCCTGTCGGGCGCCCGGTACCTGGCCAACTGGATACGGGACAGCGGCATGGAGCACCCTCGATGATCCGGTGGGACCGGCTTCTCGTCTGGGTCGCGGGAATCGCCATCGCCGCGCTTCTCCTGTATCTCCTGCGGACCATTCTGTTGCCGTTCGTCGTCGGCTTCGCGGTCGCCTATCTGCTCGACCCGGCGGCGGACCGCCTGGAGGCGGCCGGCCTTTCCCGAACGCTCGCCACCACGACCATCGTCGCCGGGTTCTTCGCGCTCGCCGGCCTGTCGGTTCTCGTTCTCTTCCCGCCGCTGGAGGTCCAGACCACGGGCTTCCTGGCGCGGGTCCCCGAGTACGCGGAGCGGATCCGCGGGCTGGCCCTCCTCGTCCTGGAGGGCCGGATTCCGGGATTCGACGCCGCCGACCTCGAAAAGGTGCGGGGCATCGCGGCGGGGCTGGCGGAGGAGTCGGCCGCCTGGCTCGTGGCGCTGACGGGTCTCTGGCGCGGAGGGATTTTCCTCTTCAACTTCTTCTCGCTGCTCTTCGTCACGCCGGTCGTGGCCTTCTATCTGATCCGCGACTGGGATCGCATCGTCGCCAGGGTCGACGCCCTCCTGCCCAGGCGGAGCGCGGAGACGATCCGGGAGCAGATGCGCCTCGTCGACCAGGCGCTGTCCGGCTTCATTCGCGGCCAGGGCGCGGTCGCCCTCGTTCTGGGCGTGATCTTCGCCGTCGGATGGTCGCTGGTCGGGCTGGAGTTCGGCCTGCTCATCGGCTTCGGCGCCGGACTGCTCGCGTTCATACCCTACGTCGGCGCCGTCATCGGTTTCGGGACCGCGTTCGTCGTGGCGCTGGTGCAGTTCGGACTCGATCTGCCGCCCCTGGGTCTCGTCGCCCTGGTGTTCGTGATCGGACAGACCCTGGACGCGTTCTACCTGACGCCCACTCTCGTCGGCGGGCGGATCGGCCTCCATCCGGTCTGGGTCATATTCGCGCTCATGGCGGGCGGCGCCCTGTTCGGGATCGTCGGCATCCTGGCGGCGGTGCCCGCGGCCGCGGTGATCGGGGTCCTCGTCCGCTTCTGGGTCGAGCGCTACCGCCGGAGCGGTTACTTCCTGGAAGAGAAGCGGGGCGGCCCTTGAGTCGGGCCCGGGCGCAGCTCGCCCTGGACCTGGGCCGGCGGCGGGCCCTGCGCCGGGACGATTTCCTCGTCGCCCCGTGCAACTCGGACGCGGTGGCCTGGCTCGACCGCTGGCCCCGTTGGCCCGGCCGCGGGCTCGTCGTGCACGGTCCCGCCGGGTGCGGGAAGACGCATCTCGCGCACGTCTTCCGGGCGCGTTCCGGCGCCCGCATCGCGCGGGCGTCCGAGGTGGCGGCGTCGGACGCCTACGCGCGGCCCGCCGATCTGGTCGTCGAGGACGTCGATTCGGGCGCCGACGCGCGGGCCCTTCTCCATGCCTACAACGCCGCGGTCGAGCGCGGCGGAAGCCTGTTGATGACGAGCCGGCGTCCGCCCCGGTCCTGGGACGCGGACCTGCCCGACCTCCGTTCCCGCGTCAACGCGCTGGGATCGGTCGCCGTCGGGCTGCCGGACGACGCGCTGCTCGCGGCGGTTCTGGCCAAGCAGCTCGCGGACCGGCAGCTCCGGGTCGGAGACGCGGTCGTGGCGTATCTGGTGCGCCACATGGAGCGTTCGTTCCGCGCGGCTCGTGATATCGTCGAGGCGCTCGACGAGCGTTCGCTCGCCGACCGGCGGGAGATAACGGTTCCGCTCGCGCGCCGGATGTTGGCCCATGATCGGAACCTGGAAGGAGGTTAGGCGTGGATCTCGGTATCACGGGGAGGAAGGCGCTCGTATGCGCCTCGAGTCGCGGCCTCGGCAAGGCCTGCGCGTTCTCGCTCGCGCGGGAAGGCGTCGACGTGACCGTCACCGGCCGCACGCCGGAAACCGTCGAGGCGACCGCCGAGGAGATCCGGGCCGCGACGGCGGCGAAGGTCTCGTCCGTCGTCGGCGACATCACGACCGAAGAGGGCCGCGAGGCGGCGCTGGGCGCGTGTCCCGAGCCGGACATCCTGGTCAACAACGCCGGAGGCCCACCGCCCGGCAACTTTCGGGACTTCACGCGGGAGGACTGGATCCGGGCGCTGGACGCCAACATGCTGACGGCCATCGTCCTCATCAAGGCGACGGTCGACGGCATGATCGAGCGCCGATGGGGCCGCATCGTCAACGTCACGTCCGGTTCCGTGAAGGCGCCCATCGACATCCTGGTGCTGTCGAACGGCGCGAGGACGGGCCTCACGGGCGCGGTCGGCGCCATCGCCCGCGAGGTCGCCGGGCACAACGTGACGATCAACAACCTGCTTCCCGGCGAGATCCTGACCGACCGCCTCCGCGCCACGACCGAGGCCGTCGCCAGGCGCGAGGGGGTGAGTCCCGAAGAGGCCGCGGAGCGCCGGGCCGCGCGGATTCCGGTCGGCCGGTTCGGCGCGCCCGAGGAGTTCGGGGAAGCCTGCGCCTTCCTGTGCGGCGACAGGGCGGGCTACATCACCGCCCAGAGCATCCTGCTGGACGGCGGGCTGAACCCCGCGCTGTTCTGACGGCGCCGCGCCGGCCGCGGCCGGCGGGAGGAACGCGGGTCAGGTCAGCCTGAGGTCCCGGGACCAGGAGTCGTACCGCTCGAGCCGGCGCGTGGCCTCGGCGTAGGCGGCGAGCCCGGCGAGCGCCGAGATCTCCCCGGCGTCGTCGGGTTCGATCCGGATCAGGCCGTCGCGCGCGTAGGGATAGCGGTTGACGTCGCCCGGTCGTTCGACCGCGGACGCGTTCACCGCCACGACCGTTCCCGACACCGGAGCGATCAGGTCGAAGGGCCTGCGGTAGGCGTCGAGCCAGCCGAACGGCGATCCCCGGACGATGCGGTCGCCCGGCGCCGGCGGTTCGAAGAACAGCGCTTCCCCGAGATGCCGCTGCCCGAAGTCGGTGAGCCCGATCGCGGCCCGGCCCTCGGACACGGCCCCGACCCACAGGTGGTCCTCGCCGTAGCGCAGCCCGTAGGGAGACAGGGTGTCCACCCTGGCGCCGTCGCGCACCCGCCGTTTCCGGAAGGGGTAGGGGACGATTCGCGCATCGAGGCGCGCGCCGCGCGCGTCGATCTGGAGGGCTTCGCCGTCCCGGGCGTGGGCGCTCGCGACGAATCCCAGCCCCAGGCTCGAGGCGCCGCCCACCAGTTCGGGAGGCAGCGGGCCGCTCGTGACCCGTCCGGTCCGTTCGCCGTCCCTGAAGATGGGGTATCCGTGGCGGATCGTGGCCCGCCCCTCCACCTCCAGTCCCACCAGTTTCCGCGGCGTTCCCCGTTCGGCGACGGCGGCCAGCGCCTCCCGCCCGATGAAGTCCTTGTGCGGTTTCACCACCCACCCGAGGCCGACCTCGTGGGGGTAGGTCCGGTCGTCCATGTCGTTGCCGTTGAGCAGGTAGCCGGCTTCGGTGCGCGCGCTCTCGCGGGCGGCGACCCCGTGCGGCGCGATGCCCAGCGGACGCCCGGCGCGCATCAGCGCCCGCCACACGCAGGGGGCGAGGTCCCGGGAGACGCAGATCTCGTATCCCCGTTCGCCGGTGTATCCGATGCGGCCGACGATGCAGCGGACCTCCGCCTCGTCGGTCATGAGGGTGGTTTCCGCGAGCCGGTAGTAGTCCATCTCCGAAAGGTCGGCCCCGGCGATCTTTTGCAGGACCTCGCTCGAATAGGGCCCCTGGAGGGCGAGGAGGGCGAGCTCCGCCGACCGGTCGCGGACGTGCGCGTCGAGGCCCTGGGCGTGCTTCAGGACCCAGCGATGGTCCTCGTCGGTCCGGGTGACGTTGACGACCCAGAGGAATCGGTCTTCCGCCAAGCGGAGGCAGACCAGATCGTCGATGACGTGGCCGTCTTCGTTACACATGACGGTGTAGAGGGCCTGGTTGACGTCGAGTCGGGAGGCGTCGTTCGTGATCAGCCTGTCCACCAGCGCCAGCGCGTCCCTGCCGCTGAATTCGAGCTCTCCCATGTGGGACACGTCGCAGAGGCTGACCCGTTCCCGTATGGCCCGATGCTCCTCGGCATGGCCCGCGTACTCGACGGGCCGGGCGAAGCCCTTGAGGTTGACCATGCGTCCCGCCGACGCCGCGTGGATGTCGAACAACGGCGTTTTCTTCACGGCTTCCCATCCGGCGTTTCGATCGGCGCGGAGAGGCGCGGGCGGGCCGCCGGCCTGCGCCGTCCCCGGTGATCTCCCGTCCGCGGAATCTAACCTGCATTTCCCGTGCTGGCCATGACCCGCGCGGAGGCGCCGCCGGGTCCGTTCGCGCCCTTCCCCCCGGCGCGACCCCCACCCCGACCCTCCCCCTGCCAGGGGGAGGGAGAACGTAAGGGGGAGGTCGGGAGGGGGGCAGGTCGCGATCCCGCGGCGATCTGGTAACATGGAGCGCGCGCCCCGCCGGATCGCCGGGGGAAGATCGAAGGAGGCCGTATGGCGATCGCCGAGACACGACCCCGCGAGACGGCGGACCGGGAGGCAGCGGCCGGCGGGAACGGCCCCGGCGAGGCGCCGGCCCGGTCGGGCGAGCGCTACATCAACCGGGAGCTGTCGTGGCTGTCGTTCAACGAGCGGGTCCTCGAGGAGGCCGAGAACCCGTCCCACCCGCTGCTGGAGCGGCTCCGGTTCCTGTCGATCTCGGCGGTCAACCTGGACGAGTTCTACACCGTCCGCGTGGCCGGCATCCGCGGCCAGATCGCGGCCGGCGTCCGCGAGCTCAGCCAGGACGGGCTCTCTCCGGAAGAGCAGCTGGCCGAGATCAACACCCGGGCCAACCGCCTGATGGCCGACCAGGCGCGCGTCTGGTCGGCGCTCCGGCATCGGCTCCGCGAGACCGGCATCGTCGTCCTCGGTTCCGCCGATCTGACGGACGGGGACAGGGAGTTCATCGGCCGCCTCTTTCTCGAGCGCGTGTTTCCCGTGCTCACGCCGATCGCCGTCGACCCGGCCCATCCCTTTCCGTTCCTCCAGAACCGCGGCTTCGCGATGGTGCTTCAGCTGTCCCGCCGGAGCGACGGCCACATGCTGCGGGCCCTGATCCCGCTGTCGCACCAGGTCGAGAGGTTCTTCCGGCTGCCCGGGGACGCCGCCCGCTTCCTCTCACTCGAGAACATCGTGCGGATGTTCGTCGACCAGCTCTTCCCCGGCTACGACGTCGTGGGCGAGGGGTTGGTGCGGGTCCTGCGCGACTCGGACATACAGATCGAGGACGAATCGGAGGACCTGGTCAGGTTCTACGAGTCCGCGATCAAGCGCCGCCGCCGGGGCAGCGTGACGCTGCTGTTCGTCGATTCGGGAATGTCGGAGGACCTGCGCCGGTTCGTCGCGGCGGAGATCGGGGCGCCGGACGACGCGGTGACGGTGGTGGACGGGATTCTCGGCCTGGGGGACACCGGCGAGCTCATTCTGGGCCAGCGCGCCGAGCTGTTGTTCACGCCCTACAGCCCGCGCTACCCGGAGCGCGTCAGGGAAGCCGGGGGGAACCTGTTCGCCGCGATCCAGGAGAAGGACTTCGTGGTCCATCACCCCTACGAGAGCTTCGACGTCGTCGTGCAGTTCGTCGAACAGGCGGCGGCGGACCCCGACGTGATCGCCATCAAGCAGACCCTCTATCGCACCAGCGACGATTCGCCGATCGTCGCGGCGCTGATCGAGGCGGCCGAGTCCGGAAAGTCCGTGACCGCCCTGGTGGAGCTCAAGGCGCGGTTCGACGAGGAGGCGAACCTGCGCTGGGCGCGGAACCTCGAGCGCGCCGGCGTTCAGGTCGTGTACGGCTTCGTCTCGCTGAAGACGCACGCCAAGGTCTCGCTCGTCGTCCGGCGCGAGAAGGACGGGCTCGAGACCTACGTGCATCTGGGAACCGGGAACTACCACCCGGTCACCGCCAGGGTGTACACGGACCTCTCGTTCTTCACCTCCGATCCGGCCATCGGCCGCGACGCGGCGGACGTCTTCAACTACATGACGGGAACGGCGCCGCCCCGCCGCCTGGAGCGGCTCGTGAACTCGCCCCAGAACATGCGCGGCACGCTGATCGACATGGTGGACCGGGAGATCGAGCACGCCCGGGCGGGGCGTCCGGCCGAGATCTGGGCGAAGATCAACTCCCTGGTGGACGGGAAGCTCATCGACGCCCTCTACCGGGCGAGTCGGGCCGGCGTGCAGATCGACCTCGTCGTGCGCGGGATCTGCTGCCTGCGTCCCGGCGTCCCCGGCCTTTCGGACAACATCCGCGTGAAGAGCGTGATCGGCCGCTTCCTGGAACATTCCCGCATCGTCTGCTTCGGCGCGGGCCGCGGCTTGCCGTCGCCCGACGCCCGGGTCTTCGTCTCGTCCGCCGACTGGATGCCGAGGAACTTCGACTGGCGGGTCGAGCTGCTGACGCCGCTGGAGAACCCGACGGTTCACGAGCAGGTTCTCGATCAGATCATGGTGGCGAACCTCAAGGACAGGGCCCAGAGCTGGACGCTCCGGCCCGACGGGACCTATGCGAGATCGGAACTGGACGACGAGGCGTTTTCGGCGCATACCTACTTCATGACCAACCCCAGTCTTTCCGGGCGCGGCAAGGCGCTGGAGACGTCCGCCCCCGACCCGCACCTTGTCCTCGACGGCGATTGACCCGACGCCCGAGGCCCCCGTCCGGAACCCGCGGTCCGGGGCCGCCGACGCGCGGCGGCGGGCCGTCATCGACGTCGGATCGAACTCCGTCCGGCTGGTCGTCTTCGAGGGTCTGGCGCGCGCGCCCCTCCCCGTCTTCAACGAGCGCGTCCTGTGCGGCATCGGCCGGGACCTCGCCGAGACCGGCGCGCTGCACGAGGACGGCGTCGACCTCGCCCTTTCCACGATCGGGCGGTTCGTCGCCATATCGCGGGAGATCGGCGCCGGCGTCCCCGAGGCGGTCGCGACCGCGGCCGTGCGGGAGGCGGCCAACGGGCGGGAGTTCGTCGCCCGCGCACGCGACGCCTGCGGCCTGGAGGTGCGCGTCCTGTCCGGGGCCGAGGAGGCCCGCCTGTCGGCCCTGGGCGCCACGTCGGCGGTCTCCGGCGCCGACGGGGTCATGGGCGATCTGGGGGGCGGCAGCCTCGAACTGGTCAGGATCGATTCGGGCGGCATAGGGGACGGCGTGACGCTGCCTCTGGGCGCGCTGCGCTTGATGGGCCTTGCGCCCGAGGAACGCATCGCCGCGACCGACCGCGCCCTCGACCGCGCGCCCTGGCTCGGGAAGTCGAGGAAGAGGGACTTCTACGCGATCGGCGGCGCCTGGCGCTCGCTGGCGCGCATCCACATGGCGCGGCGCGACTACCCCCTGCGCATCGTGCACCAGTACGAGATCGCGCGGCCGGAGGCGGCCGCCCTGGCGGATCTGATCTCCGGCCTCGGCGCCGACTCCCTGGCCAGGATCGAGGGCGTGAACCGGCGCCGGCTGGAGTCGCTCCCCGCCGCCGCCGCCGTCCTCTCCCGGGTCCTGCGCCGCCTGCGGCCCGGTCGGGTCGTGTTCCTGGCCGGCGGGCTCCGCGAGGGTCTGCTGTACGAGCGCCTGCCGGAAGCGCTCCGGGCCGAGGACCCGTTGATCGACCGGTGCCGGGCGTTCGCGGCGCGCGCCTCCCGGTTCGGGGATACGGGCGACGAGCTGGCGGCGTGGATGGCGCCCCTGTTCGACGGGGAAGGCCCGGAGGACCGCCGGTTGCGCCTGGCGGCCTGCCTGCTGTCCGATGTCGCCTGGCGCGCGCACCCCGGCTACCGCGCGGCGCAGGCCTTCGAGGAGGTGTTCCAGGCGCCGGTCGTCGGGATAGACCACGCCGGACGCGCGTTCGTCGCGCTGGCCGTTCACGCCCGGCACCACGGCGCCGGCGACGCGCCGGTCACGGAGCCCGCGCGGACCCTCGTCGACCGGTCGACGGCCGGACGGGCGAAGCTCGTCGGGGTCACGCTCCGTCTCGGGCTCACGCTCTCCGGCGGCGCTCCCGGCGTTCTGGCGCGGACCCGGCTGGAGAGGAGCGCCGGCGAGGTCACGCTCCGCCTGGCCCCGGAGGACTCGCCTCTCTACAGCGAGCTCGTCGAAAGGAGGCTCGCGTCCGTCGCGCGGTGTCTGAACCTGGCGCCGCGGAGCCGGATCGGGACCGGCGCGTGAGCCGACGGGCGGACCGCCATCCACCCCCCTCCCGACCTCCCTCGTTCTCCCTCCCCCCTCTCTTCTTCTCCCTCCCCCTTGCAGGGGGAGGGTCGGGGTGGGGGTCTCGGCGCCGGGGAGAGAAGCGCGAACGGACCCTGCGGCGCCCCGTCGCCGGACGGACGCTCTTCATGCGGAGGTCTCGGGATTTCTTCACGAACGCTTTCGCGGGAAGCCGGGGACTCCGATGAAAATCCCCGGACGCCATATCGACGCCGAGCGATATCGGGTAATGTCGAGGTATGGTGTATGGCGAGTATGAGCGCACGTCGCCCGGAAGCGCGGAGCGCATCCTCGTCATGGCGGGAAAGGAGCAAGACCACCGTATCGAGTGGGAGAGGGCCGAGCAGAAAACCGACAGGAAGGAAACGAACTTGGGTCAGTGGCTCGACTTCGCCATACCGTTGGCGTGCATCGGCGCGGGGACGTTCCTCTTGATGAGCGGACACTACATGGCGGCGTTGGTGGTGTTTGGCTTCAGCGCCGTGGGCCTCGTTGGCCGTTTCCTGGGAAGGTGAGATGCGCCGGGGAGGCCCCGAACCGCCCCCCTCCCGACCTCCCCCCTTCTTCTCCCTCCCCCTTGCAGGGGGAGGGTCGGGGTGGGGGTCGCGGCGCCAGAGGGGAGGGGCGCGAACGGCGAGTCCGGGTGACTAACCGCCGTCCGGCGGGGCCGCGTCGATCGGCCGGACGCCGCTCGAATCGGCCGTCAGCGCGATCTCGCCCCGCGTCAGCCGCAGCGCGTCCTCGCCGAAGAGCTCGCGGCGCCACCCCGTCAGGGGCGGGACCCCGCGCTCGTCGCCCGCCGCGATGCGTTCGAGGTCGTCGACCGTCGCCACCAGCTTCTGGGCCACGCCGTGCTTCTCGCATTTCGCCTTGAGGAGCACCTTGAGGAGCTCGATGACCGGTCCCTTGCCCTTGTTCGGGCGGGATCGGACTTCCGGCCTGGGGAGCTCCCCGTCCGGGATCGCCATGACCTCCGACACGATGCGCGCGATCGTCTCGCCGTCCGCCCGCGTCGCCAGGCCCTTCGGGGAGCCGCGCATCCGCGTCAGGTCCGTCGCGTTCCTCGGCGGATGCGCGGCGATTTCCGCGAGGGCCTCGTCGCGGAGCACGCGGTTCCGCGGGCGGTCCCGGGCTTGCGCCGCGCGCTCGCGCCAGGCCGCGAGTTCCCGCAGGATGGCCATGTGGCGCGGCTTGGCGCTCCGGCTCCTGATCCGCCGCCAGGCCTCTTCCGGCGGGTTCTCGTAGGTTTCCGGGTCGGTGAGCAGGGCGAGTTCCTCGGCGAGCCATCGTTCGCGTCCCGATTCCCGCAGCCGCCGGGCGAGCTCGGCGTAGACGCCGCGAAGGTGGACCACGTCGTCGAGGGCGTACCGGAGCTGCCGTTCGGTCAGGGGGCGGCGCGACCAGTCGGAGAGCCGGGACGACTTGTCGATGGCGTGGCCGAGCAGGCGCTTGACGAGGGTCTCGTATCCCGCGGCGTCGCCGAAACCGCAGACCATCGCGGCGAGTTGCGTATCGAAGAGCGGCGCCGGCATGGCGCCCAGCAGGTGGAAGATCTCGACGTCCTGACGCGCGGCGTGGAACACCTTGAGCACGCTCTCGTCCGTCAGGAGCTCGAGAAAGGGTCTCAGGTCGAGGTCGTCGCCGAGCGGGTCGATCGCGACCTCTTCGTCCTCGCCGGCGACCTGCACGAGGCAGAGCCGGGGCCAGTAGGTGTTGTCCCGCATGAATTCGGTGTCGACCGCGACGTAGTCGGCGGCGCGGAGCCGCCGGCAGGCGGCCGCCAGTTCCGGGGTGCGGGTCACCAGGTTCACGGCCATGATCGGATCGCTCGTTCCTGCGGGGCGGCGGGATCGGTCACGGCCGCCGGCATGGAGAGATTCGCCCGTCCGCGACCCTGGGAAATCGACCGGCGGACGGCGCCGCCGGTTTCGCTGGCCATGGTAGCCACAATGGACCCGTCCGGCAACGGCGGCGCGTCCGCTCCACCCCCTCCCGACCTCTCCCCTCTTGTTCTCCCTCCCCCTTGCAGGGGGAGGGTCGGGGTGGGGGTCGCGCCAGGGGAGAGGAGCGCGAACGGACCCTGCGGCGCCCCCGTCGCCGTTCCGCGTCGTGAAATCAGCGCCGCCGCCATGCGGAAGGATTCCCGAGTTGCGCCTCGGGGCGCAGGCCCGTAGAGTGCGAGGAGTTGTGGGAACCGCGGGAGCGCCGCGCCGATGCCCGTCCGAGGCGTGATCGTCGCGCTTTCTTGCTTGATTCTGGCCTTGGCCGCCACGCCCGCGATCGCCGACGAGGCGGACGGGGCGAAACCGGCCGCGGGCCCGATGTCGAGGCCGGAGCGTGTGGTGACGCCGTTCGACAAGACGAACCCGCTCCACATCCAGCGCTATTACGACCAGCTGAACTCGCGACCGCCGGTCGACCGGGACGGCAATCCCTTCCCCATGGGGGACGGTTGCCTGCCGCCGGCGCCGTGGCTCCCGCTCCTGCTCGATCCGAAGGTCTCCTGAGGCCCCTCCTCCCCCGCCCGCATGACGCGGGGGCCGCGCTTCGGGACCGCGATCCTGTGAAATCGCACGGTTCATTTCGGGACGGACGCCAAGGTCCCGTCCGCGCCGGTCAGGTCGAAGAGGGGCCTGCGAGCCCCCTGCGCCACCGGAACCAGGCTCCGAAAATGCTTGACGACGGTAAGTCAAGTGTTATTTCTTGCCGTGGAAAAGATAACGTTGCTTAACTTACCGCGAAAATGGAGTTGCCAGATTCGCGCACATGATCAACGTCAACGACGGATATCTAAATCGATGCATACCTATACCGCCATCGTGGAGCGTTGCCCGGATACGGGCCTCTATGTCGGCTATGTCCCCGGTTTCCCGGGCGCGCACAGCCAGGGGGAGACGCGCGACGAGCTCGACGACAATCTCAGGGAAGTCATCGCCATGATCCTTGACGACGGGGAGCCCGAGATGTCGGGCGAATACGTCGGCACGCAGACCGTCGCCGTGGCCTGAGATCGCGTGGCGTCCGTACCCGTCCTCAAGCCGCGCGAGATCATCGCCATTCTCGTCGCGCTCGGCTTTGCGGAAGTACGACAGCGCGGTTCGCACAAGCGGTTCCGTCATGCGGACGGCCGCTCGACCACCGTCCCGGTTCATGGAGGCCGTGACCTGTCGCCCGTCCTGCTTCGCCGCATTGCTCGAGATGCCGGCCTGACCGTCCACGAGTTCCTCGAACACCGCTGACAGACTCGTAAATTTCCTTCCGATTACGCGGAAGACGACGAGGCGTTGCGGGAACCGCGATCCACCCCCCTTCCGTCATCCGTCCAGGGGGAAGAGCGCGCGCGGGGCACCCCGCCCCCCCTCTTCTCCCGCCCCCTTGCAGGGGGAGGGTCGGGGTGGGGGTCGCGGCGCCAGGGGAGAGGAGCGCGAACGACCCCTGCGGCGCCCCCGTCGCCGGATGAAACTTGCGGACAGGCGGTATGAGAAATGCGGGTCAGGGGCGCGGCCGCCGAAGTCGCCGCCGGTCTGATATATCACGTCGAGAGCGACGGACCGTCCGCTGCCCCGCCGCGGGAAACCACGGAATCCACGAACCGGAGACATGCGCGCACTCCGCCCGCGTCATCTCGTCACGGCGGCCGCCGGCGCGGTCGCCCTCTGGACCGCCGCCGCGCGACCCTTCGACCTGAGCGCCGAACAGGCCGCCGGCGCGGCGCTGGTCGTCGCCGTTCTGGCGCTGTGGGCGACGGCCGTCGTCCCGGAGATCCTGACGTCCCTCCTGTTCTTCCTTCTGGCCATGCTGTTCGTCGTCGCGCCGGCGGAGGTCGTCTTCTCGGGGTTTCACTCCGCGGCGAACTGGACGGTCTTCGGCGGCCTCGTGATCGGCGCCGCCGTTCAGACGACCGGCCTCGGCGCGCGCATCGCCAACGCCTTCGCCCGGCGCTTCGCCTTCGGCTACGTCGGCGTGATCGCCGGCATGGTCGCCGTCGGCGTCGTGTTGTCGTTCCTCATGCCGTCGAGCATGGGACGCATTGTCCTGCTGGCCCCGATCGCCATGGCTCTGGCCGAGCGGCTCGGTTTCCGCCCGGGCGACAACGGCTATCTGGGAATCGTCCTGGCGATGGGGTTCGGGACGTCGTCGCCGGCGGCCGGCATCCTGCCGGCGAACGTGCCGAACCTGGTGCTGATGGGCGGGGCCGAAAGCGTCTACGGGGTCGCGCTGACCTACGGCCCCTACCTGCTGCTGCACTTTCCGACGCTGGGCTTCCTCAAGGCGTTGACGATCGTCGGCGTGATCGTCGCGATGTTCCCGGACCGCCCGACGTTCTCCGGCCGGGGGGCGATCGATACGCCGGCCTCGGCGGACGAGAAGCGCCTGGGGCTGTTCCTCGCGGCGGCGCTGGCGGCCTGGATGACCGATTTCGCGCACCAGGTCTCGCCGGCCTGGATCGCCCTGGCGGTGGCGCTGGCCTGCATGTCGCCGGTCGTGGGCGTGCTGCCCCGGACCGTCTTCGCCGGCGGCGTCAATTTCGTCCCCGTCTTCCTGACCGCCGCCATCCTCGGGGTCGGCGCCCTGGTGGATCACGTCGGCCTCGGCGACGTCATCGGGCGGAAGCTTCACGCCGTCGCCGCGTTCGAGCCCGGGCGTGACTTCGCGACGTTCGCCGCGGTGATCCTGATCGACACGGCCGCCCAGTTCCTCATCACGTCCCCGGGGGTCGCGGCCGTCATGGCGCCCCTCTCGGGGAGCATCGCCGAGGCGTCGGGGCTGCCGGTGGCGACCGTCCTGAACATGCACGTGGTCGGGTACTCGAACTACATGCTGCCCTACCAGATGGGGCCGCTGTTGATCGTGGGCGCGCTCTGCGGCGTGCCCAACGCGCATCTCACGCGGTCGTGTCTCGCCGTCGGCCTGTCGGGCCTCCTCGTGCTTGCGCCGCTCACCTGTCTCTGGTGGTGGTTCCTCGGCTACCTGAACTGACGCGCCGCCCACGCCTTCGCGCCCCCCCCTCGGCGCGGCGTCGGAACGCGCGGGTCAGCCCGCATTTCTCATACCGGCAGGGATCGAGGACTGCGCGGCGTTGCGGGACCGCGTTCCACCCCCCTCCCGACCTCCCCCCTGTCAGGGAGGAGGAGCGTCAACAGCCCTTCCGTCCCCCTTGTTCTTCCCCTCCCTTGCAGAGGGGAGGAGTGTGGATGGCTCTCTCCGTCTCCTTTCTTCTCCCTCCCCCTTGCAGGGGGAGGGTCGGGGTGGGGGTCGCGCCAGGGGAGAGGAGAATGAACGGACCCTGTGGCGCCCCCGTCGCCGGCTGGAGCTCGCGGACAAGCAGTATGAGAAATGCGGCTCAGGCGCCGCCTCGGGCCACGGTGATGCCGCCGCAGACGTACAGGATCTGCCCGGTGACGAAGCCCGACCGTTCGTCCATGAAGAAGGCGACGGCGTTGGCGACGTCCTCCGGCTCGCCCATGCGGCCCACCGGCACGCTGTCGACGATCGCCGTCGTGCGGGGGTCGTCGGCGGGGTTGGCGGCCTTCCACAGTTCGGTGCCGATGGGGCCGGGGCCGATGGCGTTGCAGGTGACGCCGTCGCCGGCCAGCTCCAGGGTCCAGACCTTGCACATGGCGATCAGCCCGGCCT
Organism: Alphaproteobacteria bacterium; assembly: GCA_965242505.1. Taxonomy (GTDB): domain Bacteria; phylum Pseudomonadota; class Alphaproteobacteria; order UBA2966; family UBA2966; genus UBA2966. Next base: position 250,742 of record OZ251449.1, on the reverse strand, counting down.
TGGCGGCGGCGTAGGAGGTGCGGTCGTGCTTGCCCAGGCTGGCGCGGCTCGAGATGTTGACGATGCGTCCGAACCGCGCCGCGCGCATCCCCGGCGCGACGGCGCGGACGATCTGCGCCGCGCCGCGGGCGTTGACGGCGAGCACCTGATCGAACGCCTCCGGCGTGAACTCGTCGATCGACTGGCGGCCGACGATCCCGGCGTTGTTGACCACGCCGAGCGCGGGTCCTTCCGCGAGAACGCGGTCGAGCGCCCCCGCGAGGGCGGCCGGGTCGGCGAGATCGACTTCGATCCATTCGTTTCCGGGGTCCCGGCGGCCGCCGGGCGGCTCGCGGTCGAGATTGCGGACGCGCCAGCCTTCGGCGACGAGGCGCTCCGCGATGGCGCGGCCGATACCGCGGCTGGCGCCGGTGACGATGGCGGTTCGGGTCATGGCGTTCCGCCCCGGTCGACGCGGGCGTCCGGACGAGCGCCTTGCCGGAGGACGGGACCGGCCGGGGACGCGTCGATGGCGACGAGGATGACGATCGTGGAGCCGTCCATGCGCCGAGCTTATGCCGGTGGCCGCGGCGAGGAAAGAGCCCGTCCGACCGGGAATCCCGAGCGGCGCGGCGCCGGGCGCTCAAATGGGGACGTGGGAGCCGATGCCGAGATCGCGCGATGCGAGCAACGGCCGCGCGCCGCCCTCGCTGCCACACAGCGCCGACAGAAGACCGATCATCGGCATCTCGTCCAAGTCGTGGAGCGTCGCGTTGCTCCTGCTCTGCAACTAGAGGATGAAACAATAATCAGTAGATAGGGGCTGGCCTTACTCGAACCGGGCTTCGTTCAATCGCCAGTAGACATCGGTTCCCCGCAACGCCTCGTTGTCTCTCGCATAATCGAAAGGCATTGCGCCGTGCTTGTTGCGGGCTTTCGGGTCCGCGCCGGCTTCAATCAGCGCCTCGACAACCGCGCAAATCTCACGGCGGGCACTGGCAGCGGGAACAATCCAAGGCCAAAGCTCGGGGTTGTTCCCCACTGCCATATGAAGCGGTGTCTCGCCATATTCAGTGCGGGCGTTCGGGTCCGCGCCGGCTTCGATCAGTGCCTCGACAACCGCGCGAATCTCGCGGCGGGAGCTGGCGGTGGTAGCTTCGGGGTTGTTCCCCACCGCCATATGAAGCGGCGTCTTGCCATCGACGTCGCGGGCCCCAATGTTGGCACCGGCTTTGATCAGTGCCTCGACAACCGCGCGAATCGCACGGCGGGCGCTGGCGGTGGAAAGCTTGGGGTAGTCCATCGCAGCCCAATGAAGCGGCGTCACGCCATCTTCGTTACGGGCGTTCGGATCCGCACCGCCTTCGATCAGCGCCACGACAACCGAAGGCTCGGGGTTGTTGGACGCTGCTGCATGAAGCGGCGTTACGCCGCCTTCGGTACGGGCGTTCGGGTCAGCGCCGGCCTTGATCAGCGTCACAACAACCGAAGGCTTGGGGTTCTTCTCCGCCGCCCAATGAAGTGGCGTCGCGCCGGTTTCAGTGCGGGCGTTCGGGTCCGCGCCATCCTCTATCAGCGCCACGACAACCGAAGGCTTGGGATTCAACCACGCCGCCACATGAAGCGGCGTAAGGCCGCCTTCCTCGCGGGCGTTCGGGTCGGCACCGGCGGCTATCGCAGCGCTCACTTCGGAAGCGGTCCCGCCTTTCGCCGCCGCAAGCAGACTATCCGCCGCAAGCAGACTATCCATCGGCGAAGATGGGCGCGGATGCCGTCAGCGCCAGGGCGAATGTCAGGTCGACGCGAATGGCGAGCATGGGCAGTTCTCTAGTTCGAGTTGTAGGGGCCAACCGTAGCCCTCATCTACTGATCGCGATTAACAAAGTGCCGAAAATACGATCAAATTAACAATTAGAAATCTTTTTATATACTCCTGGACTATGTTCAGCACATCCAAGAATCTTGAAGATACCGCCAATAGAAGTAAAATTGCAACCACCTTCCGCTTGACAGCGAATCATATTACTTTCAAACCACGAGCGACTGAAACTGCCCGTCTCATGGAGATGATTGAACGCTTGAACAAATTCCCCCACAGTTATTCCCTTTTCATACGGACGATCCTGGTACTTATGATTTGATATCTTATAGATAAGAGCTCGTTCTCCTTTCCGTCTTCCCCATCCTTTTACTATATAGTCCGCACGCGCTTTCGGCTTGGGAATTTTCATCCCCGGCTTGACCATTCTTTCGATCCTGTCGAGAATCTCGTTCATTTGATCGCTTTACCTCGCGCTTGAATGTGTTTTATCGGTTGGCAGGATGAGTGCGACTACGCTCCGATATCTGCCTCCGCCCGGCTTGTCAACCCTAAACTAGGGCAATCGCATTTGAAAATTCTGCAACATCCAATCCAAACGAAAGTTGAAGATGGAGGCAAACACTCTACAACCCTCACTGATCTTGGTCAATTTGACCACGCGCCCGCCGACATAGTGTCCGTCGGGAAGGGGCGGCGGCGCTTCCCAGGTCGCGGCCGATCGTGACGGCATGGACGCCTCCGCGGGGGTTCGATGGCGAATCCGGACGAATCTAGCACCGGCGCGAGCCTCGCGCGACCGGCGCCGGACTCGGGGGGGCGTTGCGGGTCGGGGCCGCGTCCCCGATAGTGGCGCGATGTTCCCCTCGGGCAGGGAAGACGCCGGTCGGTGCTGACGGTCGACGACATCGAAACCTCCTACGGTCCGAGCCAGGTGCTGTTCGGCGTGTCGCTCGCCGTCGGGGCGGGCGAGGTGGTGACGCTGCTGGGGCGGAACGGGATGGGCAAGACGACCACGGTCCGCTCGATCATGGGTCTCGTCCGTCCTCACGCCGGCGCCATCGCCCTCGACGGCGTCGCCATCACGGGCCTGCCGTCCTACAAGGTGGCGCGGGCCGGGCTCGGCCTCGTTCCCGAGGGTCGGCAGGTCTTTCCGAACCTGTCGGTCCGGGAGAACCTCGTGGCGACGGCCGCCAACCGGTCCGCGAGCGCCGGCCCCTGGACGCTGGAGCGGGTGTTCGCGCTCTTTCCCGCCCTGCGTGAGCGCCGCGCGCACATGGGCGACCGGCTGTCCGGCGGAGAACAGCAGATGCTGGCCATCGCCCGCACGCTGATGACCAACCCGCGCCTTCTCATCCTCGACGAGGCGACGGAAGGTCTGGCCCCCCTCGTCCGCGCCGGGATCTGGCGCGCGCTCGAGCGCCTCAAGGAGGCGGGCCAGTCCATCCTCATCATCGACAAGAACGTCAAGGCGCTGACGCGCATCGCCGACCGCCACTACGTCATCGAGAAGGGCCGTATCGTCTGGTCGGGCTCTTCGGGGGAATTGCGGGAGAACGTCGCGGTCCAGCACCGGCGCCTGGGGGTCTGAGGCGGACGGGGGGATCCGTCGCCGGCGTCCGGACGCACGCGCGCCATGCTATTCCGGAATCGTACGGAAACCGTGCAAGGTGTGCAACCAAAAAATCATCTTTTCGGTAACATTTTCGTGATCGAGGCGCCAGCGCCGAAAGCGGCCCCGGACACGGCCATGGCGCGCAGGGTGTCGTCGACGCGGATCGCCGGTCCGCCATGCGCCCGCCGGCCGTGGGAAAGCCCGAGTCCGAGGAGCGCCTCGGCGATCTTGTAGGTGAGGGGCCCCGGATCGATCAGGGGAACCTCCAGCCGCTCCTTCAGGTATGCGTGGGCCCGGTGCATCGTCGTCGAGCCGAGGCAGACGACGTCGGCGCCGTCCTCGTCGACGCAGAGACGGGCCGCTTCCGCGAGCCGGGGAAAGGCGTCCTCCTTGCCCGCCATGAGGCCGCGGTTGTCGGGCGTCGCGCCGATGTCCCGCACAGAGGCGAACTTGTGGCGGATGCCGAGCTCGTCGATGGTCCTGCGGTAGGCGTCGTTCCAGCGGTCCCACATGGCGACGATCGAGAACCTGTCGCCGAGCAGCATGGCCGTCAGGAACGAGGCGCGCGCCGCCCCGATGACCGGGATGTCGAGGATGGAGCGGAGCGCGGCGACGCCGGTGTCGCCCGTGGTGTCGACGCAGACGGCATCGTAGCCCTCGTCCGCGGCGGCGAGGCCGGCCTCCAGCACGGCCGTCTCCCCGATGGGCCATTCGTAGGGGCTGATCAGGTTGCGCCCGCTGACCTTCACCGGCCGATAGTCGAACGCGATCCCGGGTCCGAGCTCGGTGGACGCGCGCTGCTCCCGGCGCAAGGCGAGGTGTTCCTCGCCCACGGGGAAAGGCGCGATCACCAGGACCCTCTTGTCCTTCATCGGGGGTGTGCGCCCTGTTCGCAGGGAAACGCGCCCGCCAAGGCCTCGGCCACGAGGTCGGCGGCCGCCTCGCTCAGCCTGTCGGGATGCGCCTCGAGAAACCGCTTCGCGGCGTCGCGCGCCTCGCCGGGGGCGGTCCCCTCGGGAAAGCAGGCCTCGCGGCCGCCCAGGCGTCCGCGCCGCGCGCCGCCGTCGACGCCGGCCCTTCCCTCGACGCGCCCGTTCCGCCCTCCGCGCCGCCCGTTGGAGATCATGACTTCCATCACCGCGCTGGAGAACCCGAGACAGGTTCCGAAGGGAATGGCCGCTTCCAGCCCCGTTCCTTCCCCCGTCTCGCAGTGGTTGAGGAGCGTGTTGCCCGTGACCGCGTTGGCGTTGGCGTCGGCGCCGGCCGCCACCGACAACAGCGCCGCCAGCAGCATCCGGCGCGCGGCCCCGCCCGTCGTTCCCATGCCTTTCCACACGGCGTCCGTCCTCTCCGCCCGGCGGGCGAAGGCCGCCGGACGCGGGATTTGTACCCGAAAGCCGGCGCTTGTAAACAGCGCGAGGCGGTCGCGCCGCGCGTCGAATCTTTTACGGGGGCTCGAGTTCCATGGAATGCGGGATCGTCGGACTCCCGGGAAGCGGCAAGACATGCCTGTTCCAGGCGCTCACGGCGCACGCCGCGGCGGTCAAGACCGGCGCCCTCGGCCCCAACGTCGGTCAGGCCGACATCCCCGACCCGCGCCTGCGCGAGATCGCCCGGTTCGTGCCGACGCGGAAGATCGTGCCGGCCCGCCTGGAGCTGGTCGACATCCCGGGTATCCCGGCGGGCGGCGGCGCCCATGCGGCGGTCCTGGCCCACATCCGGACGGTCGCCGCGCTCTGCCACGTGGTCGACTGTTTCGGCGAAACGGCGGATCCGGCGTCCGCCCGCTCGAACCTCGAACTGGAACTCGTCCTCGCGGACCTCGACGTCATCGAGAATTCGCTGCGGCGGGCGCGCAAGGCCGCCCGGGGCGGCGACGAGGAAGCCGCGCGCCGGCGGGACGCGCTGGAGAAGGCGCTGGCCCTCGTGGAGGCCGGGCGACCGGTCTCGGCGGGCGGCTGGAGCGCGGCCGAGGAACTGGCGCTGCGGGGGTTCGGGTTGCTGTCGGCCAAGCCCGTGCTGACCGTCGCCAACGTCGCCGAGAGCGACCTCCGGGGAGACGGCGCGCCGGCGCGGGCGCTCCGGGAGGCCGTGGCCGGAGACGGCGGGGCCGCGGTCGTTCTCTGCGCGGCGTTGGAGCGCGAGATCGCGGAGCTGCCGGAGGACGAGCGGTCCGAGATGCTGGCGTCGATGGGGCTGGAGGAGCCCGCCGTCGGGCCGTTGGCCCGGGCCCTCAACGAATCCCTCGGGCTGGCGACGTTCTACACCGCCGGCGACAAGGAGGCGCGCGCGTGGATCGTCCGCCGGGGCGCCACGGCGCCCGAGGCGGGCGGCGCCGTGCACTCGGACATCGAACGCGGATTCATCCGCGCCGAGTGCTATCACGTCGACGAATTGAAGGAGTTCGGCTCGGAAAAAGCGATCAGGGAAGCGGGCCGGCTGCGCTCCGAAGGGCGGCGGTACGTCATGCGGGACGGCGACGTCGTCCGCTTCCTGTTCAACGTCTGAAGGCCCGGGGGCCGGGCCCCGCTATTCCGCGGCGACGCCGGCGGTCGCCTCGGCGGCCCCCGCCCGCGACAGGACGAACCCGCGATAGCCGTCGGCGGCGATCTCGTCGCAGAGCCTGCGATACCTGCCGAAGCCGCCGAAGTAGGGCATGTAGACCCTCTTCTTGCCCGGCACGTTGGCGCCGACGTACCAGGAATCCGCGACCGGCATCAAGGTCGCGTCGGCGACCTCGCAGGCGTGCGCGACCCATGCGGTCTGGGCGCGTTCCGTCGCCTCGACCCGGTTGAGGCCGCGCGCGGAGAGATGGCCGATCAGGTCCATGATCCAGTCGGTGTGCTGTTCGATGGCGAGGATCATGTTCGTCTTGACCGACGGGCTGCCCGGCCCGTTGATCATGAACAGGTTGGGCAGACCCGCCACCATCAGGCCGAGATAGGTGTCCGGCCCGTCCGACCACGCGTCCTTCAGGGAGGCGCCGTCGCCGGTCCGGATGTCGATCGCCAGCAGCGCTCCGGTCATGGCGTCGAAACCGGTCGCGAAGACGATGACGTCGAGCTCGTGCTCGCCGTCGGCGGTCCTGACGCCGCGCGGCGTGATGCGCTCGATCGGGGCGCGCCCGAGGTCCACCAGGGAGACGTTGTCCCGGTTGTAGGTCTCGTAGTAGTCGGTGTCGATGGGCGGGCGTTTCGAGCCGATCGGCAGGTCCTTCGGCGGACAGAGCCGTTCCGCGACCTCGGGGTCCTTCACGATCTCGCGGATCTTGTCGCGCACGAAGTCGGCCACGGCGGCATTGGCCTCCCGGTCTGTGTTGACGTCCTTGTAGGCCGCCAGCATGGCCTGGGGCATCCCCCCCTCTTCCCACCGTTTCTCGAAGTAGGCCCGGCGCTCCTCCGGCGTGTCGTCGCGGACGGTCCTGGTGGGTATGGGAAAGCCCGTCATCGCCGTGAAGGTGTCGCGGACCTCGTCATGCCACTGGGCGCGGCGGGCATTGAACGCGCCTTGCTCGCCGGGCGTCATCGGCCGGTTGCGGGCGGGCGTGGTGTACTGCGGCGTCCGCTGGAACACCGTCAGGCGCGCGGCCTCCGCGGCGATGACGGGAATGGCCTGGATGCCCGTCGACCCGGTGCCGACGACGCCCACCCGCTTGCCGCCGAAGCGGACCCCCTCGCGCGGCCACGCGCCGGTGTGATGCCACTCGCCGCGGAAGTCCTCGATCCCGGGAAAGGGGGGCTTGTACGGCGTCGACAGGCTGCCGGTGGCCATGATGCAGTAGGGGGCCGACGCCACGTCCCCCTTGTCGGTCCTCAGCGTCCACAGGTTCGTCCCGCCGTCGAACTCGGCGGAGACGACGCGCGTGTCGAACTTCGCGTCGCGGCGCAGGTCGAAGCGGTCGGCGACGTGGTTGGCGTAGCGGAGCAGCTCGGGCTGGGAGGCGAACCTCTCCGTCCACTGCCAGTCCCGGGTCAGCGCCTCGGAGAAGTTGTAGCTGTACTGCACGCTGTCCACGTCGACCCGGCAGCCGGGGTAGCGGTTCCAGTACCAGGTGCCGCCGACGTCGCCGCCGGCCTCGAAGGCGCGCCCCGTCAGGCCGCGCTGGCGCAGGCAATGGAGGATGTACATCCCGGCGAACCCCATGCCGACGACGAGGACGTCGACCTCCTGCGGGCGTCGGGCGGCCCCGTCGCATCCGGTCGTTTCGTTCATCGGTCGGTCCCCGCGCTTCGGTCCCGCGCGCCGCGTCGCGCGCCAAGCCCATGATATTCCCTCGAACCGCGCCCGGCTACAGGCGCACGGCCGCGGGTTCCCGCCCGCGGGCTACAGGTCGAGGACGATCCTCTCGGACCTGGAGCGGGCGCAGCAGATCATCACCCACTCCCGCTGCTCGGCGTCCGTCAACACGAAGTCGTTGTGGTCGGGCTCGCCCTCCAGGTAGTGGGTCTTGCAGGTGCCGCAGGTGCCGGCCTCGCAGGACGTGTCCACGTCGATCCCGTTGTCCCGCAGGACATCGACGATCGACTTGTCCGCTGGGACGTTGTAGGTGGCGCCGGTGCTGGAGAGGGTGATCTGGAACTCCGCGTCGCCGAGATCGGGGGCCTCGCCGGCCGCCGGCTTCTCCTGGGGGGCCGGCGCGAAATACTCGAAATGGACCGTTTCCGACGGCCAGTGCGCGGACCCATCCTTGGTCGCCAGCATGAACCCGGTGGGGCCGCAGTAGTAGAGGTGCGTCCCTTCCTCGCGGCGCGCCAGGAGCCCCGGAATGTCGAGGCCCTTCGACGGATCCCCGCCGTCGTAGTGGTTGACGACCCGGCCTCGCGCGGCGAGGCCGGCGAGACGGTCCCGGAACGCGGTCTGGGCTACGGACCTCGTGCAGTAGTGCATGGTGAAGTCCGCGCCCGTGGCCTCGAGTCGCTCGATCATCGCCATCATCGGCGTCACGCCGATGCCGCCGGCGAGCAGAAGGTGGCGTTTCGCCTCCTCCCGGATGGGGAAGTTGTTGCGCGGACGCGAAACCGTGATTCGGTCGCCGGCGCGGACGTTCTGGTGCATGGCGCGCGACCCGCCCGCGCCCGCGGGGTCGTCGAGCACGCCCACGACGTAGCGATGCCGTTCCCGGGGATCGTTGCACAACGAGTACTGGCGGAGGAACCCGCCGGGGACGTGCGCGTCGATGTGGGCGCCGGCCGCGAACGCCGGCAGGTCGTTCCCGTCGGGATCGACGAGCTCGAACGTGTTGATCCCTTCCGCCTCGTTCGTGATCCGGCGGACCCGCAGCTCCATCGTCTCGACAGCCATGCGCTCTCCTCGGCCGGGACGACCGGACTTCCCGCGAACCGTCGCCGCGGGGCGTCTTCGCGATCCCCGGCGTCGGCCCTTATTTGGCGCACCGGCGCGCTTCTCGCAAGTGTCCGGCGCCGGTCCGCGAGCGTCGCGCCGCTTCGGGATTCGGCGCGCTGCGAGATGGGCGGCGGCGCGGCGCCCTCCGCGGTTTTCGGGAAACCCGGGTCAGGCGTCCGCATGGCGTTCGAGGAACGACGTCAACGCCGCGTTGAACGCTTCGGGCGCGCACAGGTTCGAGAGATGCGCGTGGAGGCGGTCGGTCAGGTCCACCTCCTGGATGGCCCGGCAGCAGGCGGCGTAGGCTTCGGGGGCGGTCGCGCGGACGAGATCGGCGAACCTGGCGACGAGCCCGGGATTCCGTTCCCGTGTGTCCGCGTCGAACCAGCGCTCGATCGTGGCCGGCGCGAGGGGTTCCATGCCCCTGGAGAGGGCGGTGGCCGCGCGCTCTTCCCACACGGGAAGGGTGGGGGCCGGGGGGCGGCTGGTGGTGTCGCACAGGACAAGGGCGCGGACGGCCTCGGGGTGGGCCAGGGCGAGGGTCTGCCCGACGATTCCGCCGTTGGACAGTCCGACGAAGTGGGTGCGCTCGATCTTCAGGGCGCGGAGCAGGGCGAACGCGTCCTCGGCGAACTGCTCGAACGAATACGGAGGGGGCGCGACCTCCGTCCCGCCGTGGCCCCGGTGGTCGTATCGCAGCACCCGGAAGCGGTCCTCGAGCAGATCCGCCTGCGCGTCCCACAGCGCCATCGAGCTCGCCAGGGAATGGCTGAAGGTCACGACCGGCGCGTCCTCGGGACCCTGGAGGACGTATTCGACGTCGATGCCGTTGGCGCGGAGGCGCATGGACGGGACCCTACCGCGCGCGCCGCCGGCGGTCGAACGCGCCGGACCGGCCGCCGTTCAATCGACGGCCCGCGGCCGGTCCAGGAACGCGATCAGGGGCAGGACGATCACCGCGACGATGGTCAACGCCCAGAAATCGTTCACGTAAGCGATCATCGAGGCCTGCCGGAACATCTCCATGTCGAGCCGCATGAGGCCCTGGAGGTTCGAGAGGTCCCAGACGCCCCGGGACGCGGCGAGATCGAAGGACTGATGGAAGGGGGAGAGATGCTCGTTCAGTTCGGCGCGGTTCGCCTGGGTCGAGCGCGCGAGGATGGTCACGCCCACCGAGATGCCGATTCCCCCGCCGAAGAAACGGGACGAATGGATGACGGCCGAGCCGTAGTCGACCAGTCCCGGGGCGAGCCGCGAAAACGCGAGAACCGAGAGCGGTATCCAGATGACGGCCTCGCCCATGCCCATCCATATGCCGGCGATGAAGATCTCGGGGAGCCCGACGGTGAGATCGAAGGTCGTCATGTACCAGAAGGCCACCCCCTGAAGACCGAACCCCAACGCCATCATGAGGCGCTCGTCCATGACCTTGACGAGGTGGCCGAGGACGAAGACCCCGATCATGAACCCGATGCCCCGGGGCGTCAGCATCAGGGAAACCGTTTCGAGCGGCAGACCCTGAAGCCGTCCGAGAAGCGACGGGAGAAGCATGAGCGCGGCGAAGGACGTCACGCCGGCGACCGCCATGCAGACGGCGCAGATGGCGAAGTTCTTGTGTCGGAAGACCCGCAGGTCGAGGAACGGTTGCCGGGCGCAGGAACAGCGGACGACGAACAGGTAGAACGCGATCGAGGCGACCGCGCCCCACGTCGTGATCTCGCGCGACTCGAACCAGTCGAGTCGGTTGCCGCGATCCAGCATGAATTGAATGGATGCGAGGCACGCGGCCAGGAACAGGAAGCCCAGCCAGTCGAGACGGAGATTCGGCCGGGTCGGGAACCGGGGAACGGTCAGGGCGATCATGTAGAGGGCGAGCAGGCCGGTCGGCGCCATGCAGACGAAGGCGAGGCGCCAGTTGTAGATCTCGGCGAGGATGCCACCGGCCGGCGGTCCCAGGACCGCCCCCAACATGCTGCCGCCGGCCCAGAACCCCATGACCATGCCATGGGATCTCTTCGGATAGACGTCGAGGAGGATGGGCATCGACAGGGGCAGCATGGGACCGCCGGCGAGCCCTTGTACGGCGCGCCAGAACACGACCTCCTCGAGACTCGCGGCGGCGCCCAGCGCCCCCGAGGCGAACGTGAAGACGCCCAGGGCCACCAGGAGCGAGCGCCGTCGCCCGAATCTCATGCCCAGCCAGCCGGCGGCGGGCATGCCGATCGCCGTTCCCACCATCGTGGCGGTCAGAACCCAGGAGACCTCTTCCAGTCCGGCCGAAAGGTCCCCCTGCATCTGGGGCAGCACGGCGTTGGCGATCGTGGCGTTGAGGGTTTGCAGCGCGCCGGCGATGATTATCGAGATCAGGATGACGGTTCGCCGGACCGCGGAGTCGATGACCGTCGCCGTCGTCTCGCCCGGAGGCGCGTCCGTCGCCATTCCGTTCATCCCGCGGTTCATCCCAGCCGCGGCGGACGGTCGAGCAGCAGAATGAGCGGCAGGACCGCGATCGTCAGCGCCAGCAGCGCCCGGAAATCGTCGAGATAGCCGATCATCGCGGCTTGCCGGAACAGCTCGCCGTCCAGCCGCGCCAGCCCCTGCAAGGTCGTCGGGTCCCACGCCGACGGGAACGCAGGCGGCCGGAGGGCCTCGTCGAAGGCGGAAACATGCTCGTTCAGCGCGGCGCGGTTGACCTGGGTCGAACGGGTCAGCAACGCGACGGCGAGGGAGATGCCGATGCCGCTGGCGAAGAACCGCGCGAACTGGAAGATCGCCGCGCCGTAGCCGCGGAGGCCGGGCGCCAGGGTCAGGAAGGTGATCGTGGCCAAGGGGGTCCACATCACGCCCTCGCCGACCCCCAGGATCATGCCGCCGAGAAACACCTGCGTCGGACCCACCGAGAGGTCGAAGGTCGCCAGATACCAGAAGCCGCAGGCCTGAATGGCGAACCCCAGCGCCAGCATGGCCCGGCCGTCCATGATCCGCACCAGGCGGGCGAGACCCAGGGCGCCGATGGCGTAGCCCAGGCCGCGCGGGACGAGCATGAGGCTGACGACCTCGACCGGAAGGTTCCGGAGCTGGGCCAGGAGATTCGGCAGCAACATCAGCGGAGCGAAGGTGAGCATCCCCGATATCGCCATGCAGGCGCACCCGACGGCGTAGTTCCTGTCCAGGAATATCCGGAGATCGATGAAGGGCGACCGGGAGGTCAGGCCGTGAACGACGAACAAGTACATCGCAAGGCCCCCGGCCGCCGCCCACAGGACGATTTCGGACGACTCGAACCAGTCCAGCCGGTTGCCGCGGTCGAGCATGATCTGGAGGGACGCGACTCCCACGCAGAGGGCGGCGAACCCGAGCCAGTCGAGGCGCAGGTCGGGGAATCGCCTCGACTCCGGCGCCGCGGCGAGCACTAGGAAGTACGTGAGCACCCCGAAGGGCGCCAGGAATACGAAGGCGAGGCGCCAGTCGTAGATCTCGGCCATGAAGCCGCCGAGCGGCGGACCCATGATCGGGCCCAGCATCACGCCGCCGGACCAGAACGCGAGGGCCATGGCGTGGGATCCCTTCGGGTAGGCGTCCAGTATCCCCGCCATGCACAACGCCGGGATCGCCCCCCCGAACAGGCCCTGGCAGGCGCGCCACAGGATGACTTCCTCGAGCGTCGTCGCGACGCCGAACATCGCCGACGCGAACGTGAACGCCGCCAGGGCGGCCAGCAGCGATCGCCGGCGCCCGAACCTCATGCTGAACCAGCTCGACGTCGGCACGCCGATCGCCGTCGACACCAGCGCCGTGGTGAGCACCCAGGACACTTCCTCCAGACTGGCCGAAAGGTCCCCCTGCATCTGGGGAAGGACGGCGTTGGCCACCGTCAGGTTGATCGTCGGGAGCGTGGCCGCCAGCGCCAGGACGAACAGGATCAGCGAGCGGCGGGCGCGCGAGTCGACGATTTCGGAAAGCTGATCGCTCATGCGTTCGAGGAGGTCGCGGTTTCGTGGATCCCGGGGGCCTCGCCGGGACGGTGGAGCAACAGCGCCAGGGGCGCCGCCGCCAGGGCGAGCAACGTGAGCAGCCAGAAGTCGTTGAGGTAGCCGATCATCATGGCTTGCCGCGTCAGCTCGCCGTCGATTCGCGCGAGGCCCTCGCCGGCCCCGATGTCGAGCAGACCGCTGCGGTTGACCAGGCGGAGCGTCTCGTTGAACGGCGTGATGTTCTCCCCCAGCGTCGCGTGGTTGACCTGCGTGGAGCGGGCCAGCACGGTGACCAGGACCGAGATGCCGACGCTGCTGAGGAAGAACCGGCCGAACTGGAAGATCGCCGCGCCGTACCCGTGGAGGCCGGGCGGGAGGGTGGAGAAGGCGATGGTCGCGACGGCCGTCCAGGTAAAGGCCTCGCCCAGCCCCAGGACGGACCCGGCGACGAAAATCTCGAACAGCCCCACCCCCAGGTCGAACGTCGACATGTACCAGAACGCGGGCGCCTGGGAGGCCAGGCCGAAGGCGAGGAGCGCGCGCAGATCCGTGACCCTGACGAGCCGGGCGACGATCACGGCGCCGATGACGAATCCCACGCCGCGCGGCGTCAGCATGATGGCGATGGTGTCGACGGGCGCGCCCCGGAGACGTCCCAGCAGGGTCGGGATCAGCATCAGGGGCGCGAACGTCAGGATTCCCGATATGCACCAGCAGGAAAACGCCACCGAATAGTTCCGATTCAGGAAAATGCGCAGGTCGACGAACGGCTGCCGAACGGTCAGGCAGTGCACGAGAAACACGTAGAACGCGATCGCCGAGACGACCGCGGAGAGGACGATCTCGGGCGCCTCGAACCAGTCCACCCGGTTGCCGCGATCCAGGAGGAACTGGGCGGCGGCGACGGAAACGGCGAGCGCCAGAAAGCCGAGCCAGTCGAGGCGGAGCTCGGGATGCCGTCTGGACTCCGTGATCGCGGCGACGACGAGGAAATGGGTGGCGACGCCGACGGGCGCCATGAACAGGAAGGCCAGCCGCCAATTGTAGAGCTCGGTCAGCCATCCGCCGAGCGGCGGCGCCAGGATCGGCGCGAGCATCACCCCGCCCGACCACACCGCCAGCGCCCAGCCGCGTTCCGCCTCGGAAAACGAGCGCAGGATGATGGGCATGCATATGGGCGGGATCGGCCCGCCGAACAGTCCCTGCGCCGTCCGCCAGAAGACGACCTCCTCGAGACTGTCGGCGAACCCGAGCATCGTGGAGGCGATGGTGAAGCCGACGACCGCGCCGATCAGCACCCGCCGTTGACCGAATCTCATGCCGAACCAGCCGGCGGTGGGCATGGCGATGGCCGTCGACACCAGGGTCGCCGTGATCACCCACGATATCTCCTCGAGCCCCGCCGACAGGTCGCCGCGAATCTGGGGCAGTACCGCGTTGGCTATGGTGACGTTGAGGGTCGGCAGCGCGGCCGCGAACGTGAGCGACAACAGGACGAACGTCCGCCGGACCCGGGACTCCATGGTCGTATCGGTTTCTTCGATCACTCGGGTCACCGGGGGAAGACGGCTCCGTTTCGATATCGGGAAGAGTACCCGCTTGTCCGCAAGCCGCATCCATCTCCGGCAGCGCCGCAGGATGGCCCGCTCACACCCTTCCCCCTTGGCAGGGGGAGGAGTGGCGCGTCGGGCGCCGGGAAGCCATGCGGGAAACGGGAACGGGGCGGCGGGGCCGCCGACGGGTCGCGCCTGGAGGCCGCGCGCGGACGGGCCGTGACGCGAACGGAAAGCGTCGACTCCATGGAAGCCGGCGGCTCCGCGGGCGGCATCCGCCGTGCGCGCCGTCGGAGGGTGTCTCCGTGAAGACGCAGCGCCGGCGCCGTCCGCGCCGGACCCGAGGTTTCGAGCGCCGCCAAGCGTTCTTCGATCGATCCCGACGAGTGTCCCGGGGCCGCGCGATGCCCCCGAACGGTCGCCCCCCTCCCCTTGTCAGGGGGAGGGAGGAGGTTGAATGGCGTTCCTTTTCGGGGGGAGGCGCGCAAACGGCCCCCTTCCGTCCTCCTCCCTCTCCGGAAGGAGGACGGGTGGTCCCGGCGGCGGGACCGCCCGTCTACGTCGAGCCGCCCGACGGTGGCGCCGGTCTACGGATTGGCGCGCGCGCGCTCGACGACGATCCGGCCGCGGCCGCGCCTGACCAGATAACCGCCCCGCGGGATCATCAAGTCGCCCTGCTGGATCAGGGGCCAGAGCGTCTTCGCGATCAACACCGCGTTCTTGTCCGTCGTTTCGGTCCGTTGCGACAAAAGCCACTTGGCGAATGCTTCCTCCGCGATCTCGGGGCCGATGGACTTCCGGAGAGCGTTGAGTTTGCGAAGCTGTCCCTTCGTCAGATTGCTTTCGTCGATCGTTCGGGCAGGCATCTGTGTCATGACTTCCATTACCATTCAAGTTGTTGGGACCCGGTTTTTCCTCTTCACCGACTTTGAGGACCGGCGCAGCCGAGGGTTTTCGGCGGTACTCGTCTCGGAGTCTAACCCGGATTTTTTCGACTTTCAACAGATTTGTCGCGCGGACCGTCGCGGACGGCCGCGGCGGCGGTCCCGTGTCCCGGGTCACTCGACCAGGCGTTTCCCTTCCGGATCCTGATCGCGGAACCAGTCGGCCATCCGGCCGCCGGTCACGAAGATGGTGTCGTCGCGCTCGAGCAGCATGTCCAGGGTGCGGGCGAACACGTTCAGGCGGTAGGGAACCCCGATGACGTGGGGATGCAGGCCCATGGTCATGACGCGCGGCGGCGCCCCGGGCTCGCCGGCGAAATACTCCACGGCGGCCTTCCAGCGCGTGTAGTACTCCTCGGCCGTGTTCCGGTCGAGCGCGAAGGTCACGACGTCGTTCATGTCCAGCGCGTAGGGCAGGGCGATCAGGGGGCCGTTCCTGGTGCGCATCCAGGTCGGCGTGTCCTGGACCATCCAGTCGTGGATGTACTCGATTCCCTTGCTCTTCAGAATATCCGGGGTGTCGAGGCTCTCGCCGTATCCCGGGCCCAGCCATCCTCTGGGCCGCGCCCCGGAATACGCCTCGAATTTCTCCAGGGCTTCCTCGATGACCGCCTCCTCGTCGTCTTCGTAGAGCAGGGAGCGCTGAAAAAGGCCGTGCCCGCAAAGCTCCCAGCCGGCGTCGAGGGCGAGCCGCGCGCAGGCCGGGTAATAGTCGGGAAGGGCCGCGTTCATCATGTTGGTCACCGGCAGGCCGCGTTCCTCGAAGATGCGCGCGAGACGCGGCACGCCGGTCCGCAGGCCGTATTCGACCCAGCTGAAGTTCCCGATGTCCGGTATCGGGGACTTGCCGTGCGGGTTCTGGAGGATGGTCCGGGGCATGGGCTGGTCGAACGGCCACACCTCCAGGTTCATCACGATGTGGATCATGATGGGTTTGCCCTTCAGGGGCTTCAGCCTCGGCAGTTCGTCGAGAAGTCGAAAGGGAATGCGTGGGTTGTTCTCCGGCATGGCGGCGGCGCTCCCCGTCCGGTCTCGAGGTCGAGCGAGAACGTCTATTTCGTTTCGGGCCTGAAGAGCGGAATCCCCGTCGCCCGCTCGATGCCCGACGGCTCGTGGGGTTCGTAGAGTTCCTCGAGAAACGTCATCTCCTCGTCATCGAGCCGGATGTCCACGGCCTTCGCGGCGTCCGCGATGTGGGACACCCGCGTGGCGCCGATGATCGGCGCCGTGACCCAGGGTTTGTGGAGGAGCCAGGCGATGGCGACCTGGGCCGGCGCGTGGCCGCGTTTCTTCGCCAGCGCGACGAGCCGGTCGATGATGTCGAAGTTGTTGTCCTGGTGGTAGAGCTGCCGGGACCTCGGGTCCCCCTTGGCGCGCCTCGTCGGCGCCGCGCCCCGGCGCTCGCGCTTGCCGGACAGGTATCCCTTGGCGAGCGGCGCCCAAGGGACGACTCCGATGCCTTCCTCCTCGCAGAGCGGCATCATCTCCCGCTCTTCCTCGCGATAGATCAGGTTGTAGTGGTTCTGCATCGAGGCGAACCGGGTCCAGCCGTTGAGATCCGCCGTGTAGAGCATCTTCGCGAACTGGTAGGCCAACATGCTGGAGGCGCCGAGGTAGAGGACCTTGCCGGCCTTGACGACGTCGTGGAGCGCCTCGATCGTCTCCTCGATCGGCGTCAGGTCGTCGAACCGGTGGATCTGGTAGAGGTCGAGGTAGTCGGTCCCCAGGCGCTTCAGGCTGGCGTCGATGCCTTCCATGACGTGCTTGCGGCTCAGGCCGCCGGCGTTGGGAGAGGGGCCCATGGGGTTGAAGACCTTCGACGCGATGACGAGCTCGTCCCTCCGGGCGTATTTCGTCAGCCACTTCCCGGTGATCGATTCGCTCTCGCCGTTCGAATAGGTGTCGGCCGTGTCGAAGAAGTTGATCCCGAGATCGAGGGCCTTGCGGAAGTGGGCCCGGGCCCCCTTCTCGTCGATCATGTAATCGCGATACCACTTGCCGCCGTAGCTCATGCAACCGAGCGCCACGCGGCTGACCTTCAGACCGGTCTGGCCGAGATTGACGTATTCCACCGGGCGTTCTCCCTGTCGGGGCGTGTCCTGATCCATCGACCTTATACCAGAAGGAACGCGACCGGTGGCGCGGCGCGGGGCGGACGGGCTACCATGGCGCGGTCCGCGACGGTTCCGTGAAGCGATGATCGACGCCGCCCCATCCGCCGCCGTCTCGCAGGAGCCCGATGGCGTCATCGAGGCCGTCCTGCGAACGACGCGCCACGTGATGCTGGAACTCCAGCCGCATCGGCGCGACCGGCTGCACCTGACCGAGCGGACGCTGCTCGAACGCGACCTCGGACTCGACAGCCTCGGACGGATGGAGCTGTTCGTCAGGCTCGGCCGCGAGCTGGACGTCGATATCCCGGACGGCGCTCTCGCCACGGTCGAGTCGCTCGGCGATCTGGCGGCGGCCATCGCCGCCGCGGGCGCCGGGCGGGCGCGTCTCGGCGACGCCGGCCGCGGACGCGGCCTCGAACGGGTCTCGGCGTTGCCGCTGGGCGCGTCGACGCTGACGGAGATGCTCGACTGGCACGTCCTCGCGCACCCGGACCGTCCGCACGTCTGCTTCATTGACGACGGGGGCGGAGAGAGCGTGCTCACCTACGCCGGGCTTCGCGAGGCGGCGCGCGCGGTCTCGGCGGGGCTGGGGCGCCGCGACCTGGCGCCGGGGCAAGCCGTGGCGATCATGCTGCCCACCTGTCCGGAGTTCTTTGCGACGTTCTTCGGCATTCTGATGGCGGGGGGCGTTCCCGTGCCGATCTATCCGCCGGCCCGTCCGTCCCAGATCGAGGACCACCTGAGACGGCAGGCGGCCATCCTGCGCAACGCCGAGGCGCGGGTCCTCGTCACGGTCGAGGAGGCCAGGCGCGCCGCCCGCTTCCTCCGCGCGCAGGTCGCGTCGCTGCGCCACGTCGCGACGCCGTCGGAGATCTCGGTCGCGGCGGGCGACTCGCCCGGCATTCCGTCGCGCCCCGAGGACCTGGCCTTTCTCCAGTACACCTCCGGCAGCACGGGGGAGCCGAAGGGCGTCGCGCTGACCCACGCCAACCTGCTCGCCAACGTCCGGGCGATGGGGACGGCCCTGAAGGCCGAATCGACGGACGTGTTCGTCAGCTGGCTGCCGCTCTATCACGACATGGGGCTGATCGGGGCCTGGCTCGGCAGCATGTACCACGCCGTGAAGCTCGTCGCGATGTCGCCGCTGACGTTTCTGGCGCGCCCCGAACGCTGGCTGTGGGCCATTCACCGCCATGGCGGGACCCTGTCGGCGGCGCCCAACTTCGCCTACGACCTCTGTCTCAAGCGGATCGACGACCGCGACGTCGAGGGACTGGACCTGAGCTCCTGGCGCGTCGCCGCCAACGGGGCGGAGCCGGTCATCGCCGGGACCGTCGAGGGCTTCTGCGAGCGTTTCGCGGCCTACGGGTTCCGCCGGGAGAGCATGAAACCCGTCTACGGACTGGCGGAGTGCTCGGTGGGGCTGGCGTTTCCGCCCCTCGACGGGGCGGCGGCGATCGACCGGGTCGACCGCGAGCGGTTCACGCTCCGCGGCGAGGCGGTTCCGGCCGGCGATACCCCGAGCCCGCTGTCGTTCGTCGCCTGCGGGCGTCCGCTTCCCGGCCACGAGATCCGCGTCGTCGACGAGAGGGGGCGGGAACTGCCGGGGGGGCGGGAAGGACGCCTCCAGTTCCGCGGGCCCTCGGCGACGCGGGGCTACCACCGGAACCCGGCGGCGACCGCGGACCTGTTCGACGGCGACTGGCTCGAGAGTGGCGATCTCGCCTACGTCCGCGACGGCGACGTCTACCTCACGGGACGCAGCAAGGACCTCATCATCAAGGCGGGCCGCAACATCTACGCCCAGGAGATCGAGCGGGCGGTGGGCCAGGTGGAGGGCGTCCGCATGGGGTGCGTCGCCGTGTTCGGGGTTCCCGATCGGGCCACCGGCTCCGAGAAGCTGATCGTCATGGCCGAGACCCGGGAGAAACGCGACGACCGGTTGCGGGAGCTGCGGCGGCGGGTGGAGGAGGCGACGCTCGACGCCGTCGGCGCGCCGGCCGACGACGTGGCGCTGGTTCCGCCGCGGACGGTCCTCAAGACCTCGAGCGGCAAGATCCGGCGGGTGGCCTGCCGGATGGCCTACGAGGCGGAAGGCCCGGCCACGACCCCGCGCGCCGTGCAGTGGCAGCTCGCGCGCCTGGCGGTGGCGAGCGTCGGGCCCGAATGCCGGCGCGTCGCGCGCCATGTGGCGGAGGCCGCCTACGCGGGCTGGTGGTGGACGGCGCTGGGGCTCGCCGCCGGCCTGGTATGGCTCCCGACCACCCTGGTCCCGCGCGTCCGGTTCTGCCGGGCGTTCGTCCGCTTCGGCATCCGGACGTTCCTGGCGCTGGCGGGCATCCGGACGCGGATGGAGGGCCTGGAGAACCTGCCCGACGGTCCGAAGGTGCTGGCGGTGAACCACGCCAGCTACCTGGACGGGCTGGCGCTCCTGGCGTCGCTTCCCGGCGACTACGCCTTCGTCGCCAAGAAGGAACTCGAAGGCTCGATCGGCACGGGCCCGTTCCTCGCGCACCTGGGAACCAAATTCGTCGAACGCTTCGACGCCTTGCAGGGGGTGGGCGCGGTGGCGGAGCTCAACGAGGCCCTCGCCGCCGGCGAGACGCTCCTGTTCTTCCCCGAGGGCACCTTCCGCCGGATGCCGGGGCTGCTGCCGTTCCGCACCGGCGCGTTCGCCTGCGCGGCCCAGGGCGGCGTCCCCGTCGTTCCCGTGGCCCTGACCGGCACGCGCTACATCCTGAGGTCAGGGTCCTGGTTCCCGAGATTCGGCCGCGTGCGGATCGAGATCGACCGGCCGATCGCTCCGACCGGCTCCGACTGGGTGGCGGTGCTGGCGCTGAGGGACCGCGTCCGGGAACGGTTGCTGGAACTGAGCGGGGAGCCCGACCTCGCGCACGAGACCGGCGTGATCTCCGCGCTCCGGGACAAGGCCGGGGCCTGACGGCGGCTTCGGCTTCGAACCCGCCCTTACTGCTTGCCGGCCGCGAACGCGCCGACGAAGACGCCTCGGGTCCTCCCGCCGGTGGCCGTCTCGCCACCGAACGTCCCGGCGGCGAGGCGCGGCTCGCCCGTAGCGACCGGTTGGTTCGAGAACTGCCCGCCCCATGAGCCGGTGTTGCGCACATACCGTATCCCCGCCCCCTCCAACGTGGGATTCGAGAGCGTCACGCCGTCGCCGCTGAACCGGCCGCTTCCGTCGAACGACAACGCGCCGAGGTGAACCCGATAGTCGGTAGCCACATCGAACGTTCGCGTCACCCCCGATGCGCCGTTGGTATGGATGCCGGTGAGCCTGACCTGCCCCGCGCATCCGATACGGCCCGAGATGGTGTTGTCGGTGAAGTCGGCGGTCAATGTGGCGGCGCCTTCGAAAGGGGATTACATGGAAAGTGACCACCTCCCTCCGGTTACGACATCCGGGCCACCTATTGCGAAGCCCTCCATTCGGCCATGGTCTTGCCGCCCTTGCTGCGATTGCAGCCCGAGCAGAGCAGTTGCAGGTTGCTCGGGTGGTCCGTCCCACCCCTAGATCGGGGCAGGATATGGTCTACATCCATGACACGGAATGGGAAGTGCGTCTCGCAGCCTGCGCAGACGCCCTCCTGCTCGCCGTAGAGGCGGTGCCGATGCGTCCGGTAGGTTGGCAGGTCTCCGAGGTCAGTGCGCACGGGCGGGGCCGTCAAGGCCGTAGCGCCGCCCCACAAGCCGCGATCCTCGGCGATCCGTTTGTCCACCAGCTTGACTGCCAGCGGGGACAGGTCGATACCGGCCCAACGGCGCTGTAGCCGATCCGCCGAGACCAGGGTCGTCGCGCAACCGCAGAAGGGATCCAGTACCATGTCGCCGGGGTCGCTCGATGCCCTGACGATTCGCTCCAGCAGTGCCAGGGGCTTTTGCGTTGGGTATCCGAGTTGCTCGGCGCCAGAATAATTCGTCAGCCCGGTCGGGTTGTAGATGATATCTTGTAGCGGCTTGCCTTGGTCGGCCGCCGCATAACGCTTGAGCCCGGGCCAGAACCCGGTTGTCGGGTGGACAATCAACCCGGCTTCATCAAGCGCCGCGAGGCGCGCGTGCACGCCCTTGATGGTCTTGTAGCCGGGGATCAGGTGCTGGTCGATATAGTCGGCATAGCTACCCCGACGCGGGGGCGACCATACCCGGTTGCGGGATGCGACGTCATATCCGTGCCACTCCTGCGCGGACTCTCCTCCACTTGATCCGTGCATCGGTCCGGTCAGGTTGTCCGACCGGTAACGCCCCCAGCTATCGGTACGGGGATAGGCTTTCTCGATCTGCGCGTCTTCCAGAGGATCGCGAACGACATTCCACGTCCATTCTTCACCGCGCGTATAGAAGAGGAGGTAGTCGGAAATCCGCCCGTACCTGTCGGGATCATTGTGCGCCACAGCCCGTCGCCAAGTGACGGCATTGCGGAATTGGCGGATGCCGAAAATCCCGTCCATGAGCAGCTTGAGGTAATGCCCGGCGGCATCGTCGCAGTGGACGTAGATCGAGCCGGTCGGCTTGAGCACCCGGTGCATCTCCAGAAGCCGAACGGCCATCATGATCAGATAGGACTGCATCCCCTTACCGTGGGCCCAGCGGGCAGCCTCAATGACGGAGTAAGCCGCCGGATTGCGGTCGGCGAGCTCGCCGTGTTCATGGACATCTACATCGTCCAGGGTCCATGCGTCCTTGAACGCGGCCCCGGCGGCCTTACTCCCTATCGGGGCCTCGTAGTACCGGTTTGAGTTGAACGGCGGGTCGAGATAGATCAGGTCTATACAGGCGTCGTTCATGCCGCGCATCACCGGCAGGTTGTCGCCGGTCCAGACCGTGCCGCTGGCGAAATTGGCACTCATGGAATCATCTTCACGGTCACCGTTCCAAGGCTGCCCGAACAGCGTCTGGATAGCACCGTCTTCGGTCCATGCCTGCCTGTTCATGCCGGTGAGAATGTCGCAACTGAAGAAGGATGGACATTTTAGCGTATGTAATCCCCCACTTAATTCACTCAGGTTTGAGGAGCTACTCCGCGCCGGGTATCGGGCTGTTCTATTCAGCGGGTGGCCCGACGGAGCGGGCAGCCTTGGTAACGTTTGCAGAATGGATAATCGGGGGCGCGGACGGGGGAGTCAACCATCCCGAGGCGCGGTCGTCGTTTTCCGATCGTGGGTTCCGAGCCCGGTGACCCCGGACGGCTCGCGGGAGGAGTTCGGGAGGTCACCGGAGTGGTCCGGCGATTCCCGCTCCGGGATCGTTTCGCGCCGCCGCCGGCTACCCCCACCCCGACCCTCCCCCTGCAAGGGGGAGGGAGAATGAAGGGGGGACGGAAGGGAGCCGTTGGCGCTCCTCCCCCCTGACAGGGGGGAGGTCGGGAGGGGGGTGAGCGCCGTTCCGCGGCCCGGCGGAACCCGCGCGTCAGGCGCGATACCTGTCGAGCGCCCATTCGGAAGGATCGACGTCGGCGTCGCGCCCGCTCATCACGTCGCTCAGCAGCTTCGCCGACCCGCAGGCGAGCGTCCAGCCGAGCGAACCGTGGCCGGTGTTCAGGAACAGGCCGCGGATCCCCGTCCGCCCGATCACCGGGGAGCCGTCGGGAGTCATGGGGCGCAGGCCGGTCCAGAAAACGGCCCGCGCCGGGTCGCCGCCGTTCGGGAACAGCTCGAGCAGAGGCCTGAAGACGGACTGCGCCCGGCGCTCGTCGATGCGGCGGTCGCGGCCCGCGAGCTCCGCCGCGCCGGCGACGCGGAGCCTGTCGCCGAAGCGCGCGATCACGACCTTGCGTTCCTCGTCGGCTATGCCCCTCGACGGCGCCTTGCCGCGGTCGGCGACGGGAACGGTCACGGAGTATCCCTTGACGGGGTAGATGGGCAGGCCGATGCCCAGCGGACGGACGAACGGGGGGCTCTCGCTCCCCATCGCGACGACGACGGCGTCGGCGTCCCGGAAGCCTGCATCGGTCGCCACGCCGGTCGCCGCGCCGCCGTCGGCGGCGATCGAGAGCGCGCGTTCGCCGTAGCGGAGACGAACGCCGGCGCGCGCGCAGCGCCCGGCGAGCTCCCGCGTGAAGACGTGGGCATCGCCACTTTCGTCGAGGGGCGAGTAGACGCCGCCGGCGATCGGCGCCGCCGCGTCCCCGAGCGCGGGTTCCCGCTTCAGACATTCTTGCGCGTCGAGTATCTCCTTGTCGACGCCCTCGGCGCGCAGGGCCTCGGCGTGTCCGGCCGCCGCGTCCCAGGCCCGGGGGGTGCGGAACACCGACAGGATGCCGCGCGCCGAATGATCGAACTCGACGCCCGTCGACTCCCGGACCCGGGTCAGCATCCCCTGGCTGTACGTCGACAGGCGCCGAAGCCTCGCCGCGTTCCGGCGGAAGCGGGCCGGCGCGCAATTGCGGAGGAACGAAGCTCCCCAGCGCCACATGCCGGGGTCGAGCCGCGGCGTCATCCGGAAAGGGGCGTCGCGCCGCCCCATCCAGCGCAGCAGTTGTCCGGGCAGTTCGGGCCGCGCCCACGGCGCGGCGTGGCCGACGGAAACCTGTCCGGCGTTGGCGAAGCTGGTCTCGAGGCCCGGCCCCTCGCGCCGTTCGATCACCGAGACCTCGTGGCCGGCCTCGTTCAGGAAGTATGCGGTGGCGACGCCGACCACGCCGCCGCCGAGCACGATGACCTTCACGCCGCGATCCTCCCTCCGATGCCTTCGCGCGCGGGACTCGACCGGACGCCCGGTCGGGCATAGCCTCGCGGCGACGCGCCCGCGGCCCGGGAGAGTTCCATGCCGGACGACATTCTATACATGCCCGCCAGCGAACTGGTCGGCCGTTATCGCGACCGGAGCCTGTCGCCGGTCGAGGTCGCGCGCGCGGCCCTCGATCGCATCTCGGCGATCGACGGCGAGACGAACGCCTATGTCCTGGTCGACGCGGAGTCGGCCCTGGAGGCGGCGCGGGCCTCGGAGGAGCGGTGGCGCGCCGGCGCGCCGACGGGTCTGGTCGACGGGGTTCCGTGCTCGATCAAGGACCTGGTGCTCGCCAGGGGATGGCCGACGCTGTTCGGATCCAGGACCACCGATCCCGACCGGGCGTGGGACGTCGACGCGCCGTGCGTCGCGCGGCTGCGGGAGCACGGCGCCGTCATCCTCGGCAAGACGACGACGCCGGAGTTCGGGTGGAAGGGGGTCACCGACAGTCCGCTGTCGGGCGTCACGCGGAACCCCTGGAACCTGGACAGGACGCCGGGCGGGTCGAGCGGGGGCGCCGGGGCGGCCGTGGCGGCGGGGATGAGCCATCTCGCCGTCGGCACCGACGGCGGAGGGTCGATCCGCATCCCCGCGGGTTTCTGCGGGATCTTCGGCCTGAAGCCGAGCTTCGGACGCGTGCCCGCCTGGCCGCCGGGCCGTTTCGGAACGCTCGGGCACGTGGGCCCGATGGCGCGGACGGCGGCGGACGCGGCGCTCATGCTGACCGTGATCTCGGAGCCGGACTCCCGCGACTGGACCGCGCTGCCCTACGACGCGCGCGACTACCGCGACGGTCTCGACCGGGGCATGGACGGACTCCGCGTCGCCTTCTCGCCCGACCTGGGCTACGCCGACGTCGATCCCGAGGTTGCCGGAATCGCCGCCGCCGCCGCCGAGTCGTTCACCGATCTCGGCGCCGAGGTCGTCCACGAATCCCCCGGATTCGAAGATCCCCAGGCCGCGTTTCGGACGCTGTGGTGGGCGGGCGCGGCGAACGGACTGCGCGGGCTGACCGACGAGCAGATGAAGCTCGTGGAACCCGACCTCGCCGCCGTGGTGGAGGAAGGGCGGAAGATCGCGCTCCTCGACTACATCGCGGCGGACGGCGAACGGGCCGTCCTGGGCGAGCGCATGATGGCGTTCCACCGGACCTGCGACCTTCTCCTGACGCCGGCCCTGGCGGTCGCCGCGTTCGACGCGGGAACGATCTCGCCTCGCGCGACCGACGACCCGAAGTGGATCACGTGGTCGCCGTTCACCTACCCCTTCAACATGACCAAGCAGCCGGCGGCGAGCGTGCCGTGCGGGTTCACGGCCGACGGCTTGCCGGTGGGCTTGCAGATCGTCGGCCCGATGTTCGCCGACCACCTGGTGCTGCGCGCGGCCCACGCCTATCAGCGGGCGTTCCCCTTGACCGACAGGCGCCCGCCGGTTTGAATCCGCGCGCCATGCAGGCCGGATACCCGGGAGCGACGGATGCCGATCTACCGTATCGACGACAAACAAATCGTTCCGGTCGAACCGACGACGTTCAAGGAACAAGGTTTGCTGGAACGGTCCGATCTCCAGGCGCTTCTGAAAAACCGGATCGACGTGATCTCTCCGGACACGTTGATCGTCGCCGAGGAATTCAGCGCCTGGGAGGACAGTCGGCGGAGTATCGATCTGCTGGGTATCGACAAGGACGCCAACCTCGTCGTGATCGAGCTCAAGCGCACGGAGAGTGGCGATCACATGGAGCTTCAGGCCCTTCGTTACGCTGCGATGATCTCCATGCTGACCTTCGACAGGCTGGTGACAATCTACGAGAAGTATCTGAGCCGGATCGACACGGAAAAAGACGCGAGAGACGGTCTGCTCGAGTTCCTGGAGTGGGAAGATCCCAAGGAAGACGAATTCGGTCAGGAAGTCAGGATCGTCCTCGCCTCGGCCGGGTTCTCGAAGGAGCTGACGACCTCGGTGATGTGGCTGAACGATCGTGGGCTGGATATCCGCTGCGTCCGCGTGAAGCCCTACGATAACAACAGGCACGTACTGCTGGACGTTCAGACCGTCATCCCGCTCCGGGAAGCGGAAGAGTATCAGATCGGTATCCGGGAGAAGAGGCAAAGGGAGCGGACGTCGAGACGAAGCGAACGAGACACCAGCAGGTACGACGTGACCATCGACGGTGAACGACATCCGGCGCAATTCAAGCGTAGGATGATGCTCCTGATTGTCGGAAAGGCGCTGAGGAGTGGTGGAACACCACAGCAATTTCAGGAGATTGTTGGATCCGGAAGACTCCGTCATTTTGAAGGGATTCTCGATTCAGAACAGATCAAGGAACGGCTCAACTCCGAGGGGGTGGTACGGCCCAACCGGTTCTTTTGCGAAGACGAAGAGCTTATCTATGTGAAGGACAGGACCTGTGTTCTGTCCAAGCAATGGGCCATCGAAACGTTTGATGTCGTGGAGAAACTGAAGGAAATGTTTCCCGACCTGAACATCGACTACGGGCGGTCGGAGCAAGACGACGCCTGAGACCATATGGACCGCCGGAGCACATGGCGGGTTCCGTGATAGAGTGAGCGTGATCGGGATCCGGACCAGGAGGAACCAGTGAACGAACGCGCGGCGATGCCCGTGACCGACCTGGGCGAGGCGAGCCACGTCAAGGTCGTCGACCGGCTCCTGGACATCGGCGGCCGACGCCTCGTCGACGTGGGGAGCGGCGATGGCGGATTCGCGCGCGCGCTGGCGGAGCGCGGGGCCCGGGTGCTGGCGATCGAGCCGGACGAACGGCGGACGCCGCCCGATCTCCCGCCGGCCATCGGCGATCTCGTGACGTTCGCGGCGGCGGGCGGCGAGGCCATCCCGCTCGACGACGGGGAGGCGGACGGCGTCTTCTTCAACCGCTCCCTCCACCACGTCCCGCCGGAGCTCATGGACCGGGCCCTCTCCGAGGCGCGGCGCGTTCTGACCCCCGACGACGGTTTCCTGTACGTGGTGGAACCCGACATGTCGGGGACCTGGGCCCAGCTCCTGAAGCCGTTCCACGACGAGACCGAGGTCCGCCGCCTCGCCATCGAGGCCCTGGATCGGACGGCGGCGCGGCTGTTCGCCGACGGGAAGGAATACCGGTACATGCTGTGGGTGCGCTTCGGCGGCTTCGAGGAGTTCGCGGCGCGGCCCATGATGGCGCGGCTCGGCGTCCCGGCCGAGGACGTCGAGACGCCCGAGGTGCGGTCCCTGTTCGACGCCGGCGAGGTCGGCGACGGATACGCCTTCTCGCAGATCCTGCGGCTTCGCGTCTATCGGGGCGCGGCGTAGGGACGCCTCGCGGCCGCCGGCGGCCGCCCCGCGTCCGCGACGGATACCGGAATCGTGATCGTGTCCGACCGTTCGCCCTTCGCTCTCCTGTCCGTCGACGAGATGTGCGCCGCGGACCGGGCGGCGATGGACGGCGGCGTGTCCGGCGCCGCGCTGATGGAGGCGGCGGGAGCGGGCGTCGCGCGGGCGATCGCCCGGCGCTGGGCGCCGCGGCCGACGGCCGTCCTCTGCGGTCCCGGCAACAACGGCGGCGACGGGTTCGTCATCGCCAGGCGGCTCCGGCGGGCGGGCGCCCGGGACGTCCGCGTGGCGCTGCTGGGGTCCCGCGAGGCGTTGCGGGGCGACGCGCGGACCATGGCGGACGCCTGGGAGGGGGAGGTCTCGCCGCTCGGCCCGGAGTCGGTGGAGGGCGCGGCCCTGATCGTCGACGCCGTCTTCGGCGCCGGCCTGTCGCGCGGGGTGGACGGCCCCGCGCGGGCGGCGATCGAGGCCGCCAACGCCGCCGACGCCGCGCGGGTCGCCGTCGACGTCCCGAGCGGCGTCCACGGCGACACCGGCCGCGAGCTCGGCTGCTGCTTCCGGGCCGATCTGTCGGTCACGTTCTTCCGCAAGAAGCCGGGACACCTGCTGCTCCCCGGCCGCGCGGCCTGCGGCGAGGTCGTGGTCGTGGACATCGGGATACCGGACTCGGTTCTGGATGCGATCGCGCCGCAGGCGGCGGAGAACGATCCGGCGCTCTGGGGCCGCCTCGTCCCGGTTCCCGGCCCGGCCGCGCACAAGTACCGCCGCGGCCACGCCTTGGTCGTCGGCGGCGGGCCGGGAAGCACCGGCGCGGCGCGCCTCGCCGCGCGGGCGGCGCTCCGCGTCGGGTCCGGTCTGGTCACGCTCGCCGGCCCGCCGGGCTCCCTGATCGTGAACGCCTCCCACTCGACGGCCGTCATGACGGAGAGCTTCGCCGGGCCGGCCGAGCTGGGGGCGGTCCTGGGCCGGCGGCGCCGGAACGCCGTACTCCTCGGTCCGGGGAACGGCGTGACGGAGGCGACCCGCGCCAACGTGCTGGCGGCCCTGCGGTCCCCGGCGGCCTGCGTGCTCGACGCCGACGCGCTGACCGCGTTCGCCGGACGGCGGGATGCGCTGGCGGCGGCGGTCTCCGGTCCCTGCGTGCTCACGCCCCACGACGGCGAGTTCGAGCGCCTGTTCGGCGAGGCGCCCGGGGAGCGGGGGAAGGCGGACTCCGCGCGCCGGGCGGCGTGGTCGACCGGCGCGACGGTGCTCCTCAAGGGCGCCGATACGGTCGTCGCGGCGCCGGACGGGCGCGTCGCGATCAACGGCAACGCGCCACCCGACCTGGCGACCGCGGGCGCGGGCGACGCGCTGTCGGGTCTGGTCGTCGGATTGCTGGCCCAGGGCATGGAGCCGTTCGAGGCGACGTGCGCGGCGGCGTGGATGCACGGGGCCGCGGCGCGGGCCGTCGGCCCCGGCCTGATCGCCGAAGACCTGTCCGAGGCGCTGCCGGAGGTCCTGTCGGGCCTCCGGTAGCCGGGCCGCGGGGCCGCGGTCCACCCCCCTCCCGACCTCCCCCCTGTCAGGGGGGAGGAGTATGGATGGAAACCTCCGTTTTTCTCCCTCTCCCTTGCAGGGGGAGGGTCGGGGTGGGGGTCGCGCCGCGGGGGAGGAGTACGGATGCCCCCCGGCGGAGGCGAAGGCGAATCCGGTCTGGCGCCGACCCCTCTCGTGCTATAGAAGGCGACGGGTCTCCGGAACCGGAACGGAGCTGGCCCGCCGGACGCCCGCGCGGCTGTGGTGGAACCGGTAGACACGCATGCCTTAGGAGCATGTGCCTCACGGCGTGGGGGTTCGAGTCCCTCCAGCCGCACCAGAGCGTCTCGGGGGCGACCGCATCAGTTCAGGGACGAGAGACCGTGATCGAAGTGACGCAGACCAGCGCGGAGGGCCTCAAGCGCGAATTCAGGGTCGTCGTCGAGGATGCGGCGATCGAGGAGCGCGTCGACGCCAAGCTCGGCGAACTGGCCGGCAGGATTTCGCTCCCCGGCTTTCGTCCGGGCAAGGCGCCTCTGTCTCTCCTCAGGAAGCGCTACGGCGATGCCGTCAGGGGCGAGGTCCTCGAGGAGACCGTGAACGAGGGGACCCAACGGGCCCTCTCCGACCAGGACCTGCGCCTCGCCGTTCGGCCCGAGGTCGAGATCACGAGGTTCGAGGAGGGCGGCGGGCTCGAATACACGCTTTCGATCGAGGCGTTCCCCGAGATCGAGCCGATCGACTTTTCGTCCATCGCGATCGAGCGGCTCCGGGCCCAGCCGACGGAGGAGCACGTCCGGTCGCATCTGGAATGGATGGCGAAGACCCAGACGACCTACGAGACGGAGGAAGACCGGGAGGCCAGGTCGGGCGATGCCGTCGTCGTCGATTTCGTCGGGCGGCGCGACGGCGTCGAGTTCGAAGGCGGCAACGCCCGGGACTTCGAGTTCATCCTCGGATCGGGCGCTTTCATTCCGGAGTTCGACGATCGGTTGGCCGGCGCGACCGCGGGCCGGCATCTCGATATCGACATGACCTTCCCCGAAGACTACCCGGCGGAGGAGCTGGCGGGCCAGAGCGCCGTGTTCGAGGTCGACGTCAAGGAGGTCAAGCGTCCCGAGACGCCGGCGATCGACGACGAGCTGGCCGTGAAGATGGGCGTGGAAACCCTGGAAGAGCTCACGAAGGCGGTCTCGGACCAGATCAGGGCCGACTACGATCGGATCTCGCGGGAGCGGGTCAAGCGCCAGCTCCTCGACGCGCTCGCCGAGCGGTGCGATTTCGAGATCCCCCGCGGGCTCATCGACGACGAGTTCGAGGAAATCTGGGGACGGATCGGGGGGGATCTCCGGGCGTTGGGCGAGGACGAGGAGGGTCCGCCGAAGTCCGAGGAGGAGGCGAAGAAGGAGTATCGGGCGATCGCCGAGCGGCGGGTCGGTCTGGGGCTGCTGCTGTCGGACGTGGGCCGCCGCAACAACATCGAGGTGCGGCAGGACGAGATCGACCGGGCGATGGCGGAATACGCGCGGCGGTTTCCCGAAAGGGAACACAAGGTCCTCCTGGAGCTTCGGAACGATTCCCGGGCGATGACCAGATTTCGGGGCCCCCTCCTGGAGGACAAGGTCGTCGACTTCATTCTCGAGATGGCCGACGTCAGCGAACGCGAGGTGACCCCGGACGAACTGTTGGACGGGCCCGAGGACGACGAGGAGTCCCTTTCGTGAGGGTGTCCGCGCCGTTCCTCGACGGAGGCGCCGGGCGCCGTCCCGGCCGCGTGATCAGGACCGAACGGAGTGTGGGTTCGCCATGACGGATACCAGGATGCAGGCTCTCGTGCCGATGGTGGTCGAGCAGACCAACCGGGGGGAACGGGCGTACGACATATACTCGCGGCTGCTCAAGGAGCGGATCGTGTTCCTCGCCGGCGCGGTCGACGATCACGTGGCGAGCCTGATCACGGCCCAGCTTCTCTTCCTGGAGGCCGACAATCCGCGGAAGGACATCGCCTTCTACATCAATTCGCCGGGCGGCATCGTGTCGTCGGGTCTGGCGATCTACGACACCATGCAATACATCCGCCCGGACGTCTCGACGCTCTGCTTCGGCCAGGCGGCCTCGATGGGGTCGCTGCTTCTCGCGGCCGGCGCCAAGGGGAAACGGTACGCGCTGCCCAACGCGCGGATGATGATCCATCAGCCTCACGGCGGCGCCCAGGGCCAGGCGGCGGACATCGAGATCCACGCGAGGGAGATCCTGGCGTTGCGGGACCGGCTCAACGCGATCTACGCGGAACATACGGGCCAGAACCTCGACGTCATCGAGCGGAACGTGGACCGGGACAAGTTCCTGACTCCCGAGGAAGCCCGGGACTTCGGGATCGTCGACGACATCGTGGCGCGCCGCCCGGCGGCGCCCGACGCCGCCGGCGACGACGGCGATGGCTGACGACCCGGCTCTATGGACTACATGATGAGGGGCCGCCTCGCCGCGCGCGCAAGATTTGCGTTGTGGACGGCGGACCGAAGCCGTTAACATGAGGCCCCGGGCGCGGCGTCCCCGCGCGGGTCCGGCTCGGCCTCCCAAGCCTCGGAGTTCCCATGGCAAAATCCGGCGGCGGCGATTCGAAGAATACCCTGTACTGTTCGTTCTGCGGAAAGAGCCAGCACGAAGTCCGCAAGCTGATCGCGGGCCCGACGGTCTTCATCTGCGACGAGTGCGTCGAACTGTGCATGGACATCATCCGGGAGGAGCACAAGAGCTCGCTCGTCAAGTCGCGCGACGGCGTGCCCACGCCACGCGACATCTGCGACGTCCTGGCCGACTACGTGATCGGCCAGGACCACGCCAAGCGGGTGCTGTCCGTGGCGGTCCACAACCACTACAAGCGCCTGAACCACGGCGGCAAGTCCAACGACGTGGAGCTCGCCAAGTCCAACATCCTGCTCGTGGGTCCGACCGGCTGCGGCAAGACCCTGCTCGCCCAGACGCTCGCCCGCATCCTCGATGTGCCCTTCACCATGGCCGACGCCACCACGCTCACGGAAGCGGGCTACGTCGGCGAGGACGTCGAGAACATCATCCTCAAGCTCCTTCAGGCGGCCGATTACAACGTGGAGCGGGCGCAGCGGGGCATCGTCTACATCGACGAGATCGACAAGATCAGCCGCAGGTCCGACAACCCGTCGATCACCCGCGACGTGTCCGGCGAGGGGGTGCAGCAGGCGTTGCTGAAGATCATGGAGGGGACCATCGCGTCGGTTCCCCCGCAGGGCGGCCGCAAGCACCCGCAACAGGAGTTTCTTCAGGTCGACACGACGAACATCCTGTTCGTGTGCGGCGGCGCGTTTTCGGGGCTCGAGAAGATCATTTCGGCGCGGGGCCAGTCGACGTCCATCGGTTTCGGCGCGGACGTCCGGTCCCCCGACGACCGGCGGATGGGCGAGATCATCAAGCAGGTCGAGCCCGAGGACCTTCTCAAGTTCGGCCTCATCCCGGAATTCGTCGGGCGCCTGCCGGTCGTCGCGACGCTCGAGGATCTGGACGAGGACACCCTCGTCGAGATCCTGACGACGCCGAAGAACGCGCTCGTCAAGCAGTATCAACGGCTCTTCGAGATGGAAAACGTCGAACTGACGTTCTCGGACGACGCCCTGCGCACGATCTCCCGCAAGGCCATCAAGCGCAGGACCGGCGCCCGCGGCCTCCGCTCCATCATGGAGGGCACCCTCCTGGACACGATGTTCGACC
This sequence comes from Alphaproteobacteria bacterium, assembly GCA_965242505.1. GTDB lineage: Bacteria > Pseudomonadota > Alphaproteobacteria > UBA2966 > UBA2966 > UBA2966. Next base: position 218,062 of record OZ251449.1, on the reverse strand, counting down.
TGCCCGGCTTCGAGCGCGTGGAGGAGGTCGTCGTCAATTCCGAAGTCATCGAAGGCCGCGCCCAGCCGCTGCTCATCTACTCCGACCGCCGCCAGGATCTGGAGACCAGCGCTTGAGCGGATCGCTTGAACGGCGGTATCGGCCGAACCATGTATGAGGCGGGCGGCATCGCGGCCACGCCGGGCGACAGTCAGAAGGAATGAGCAGGCAAATGGTTGAAGCGAGTCCCGTCCAGGTTCTTCCCGTGCTTCCGCTGCGCGACATCGTCGTGTTCCCGCACATGATCGTTCCCCTGTTCGTGGGCCGGGACAAGTCCGTTCGAGCCCTGGAAGACGTCATGCAGGCCGACAAGCAGATCCTGTTGCTGGCCCAGAAGAACGCCAGCCAGGACGACCCGTCGCCGGACGACATTCATTCCGTCGGGACGATCGGGTCCGTGCTCCAGTTGCTGAAGCTGCCCGACGGCACGGTCAAGGTGCTGGTGGAAGGGGGGCGCCGGGCGCGCGTGAAGGCCTTCGCCGACAACGCGGAGTTCTTCGAGGCCGAGGTGGAAGCCCTGGAGGAGGTCAACGACGACCCGCAGGAGCTGGAGGCCCTGTCCCGTTCGGTGGTCTCGGAATTCGAGCAATACGTGAAGCTCAACAAGAAGATCCCGCCGGAGGTCCTGGTGTCCCTGAACCAGATCGAGGATCCGGGCAAGCTCGCCGACACGGTCGCCTCGCACCTGCAGCTCAAGATCGCCGACAAGCAGGAACTGCTGGAGATCCAGGGCGTGGGCGAGAGGCTGGAGCGGGTCTACTCGCTGATGGAGGGCGAGATCGGCGTGATGCAGGTCGAGAAGAAGATCCGCAGCCGCGTCAAGCGCCAGATGGAGAAGACCCAGCGCGAGTACTATCTCAACGAACAGCTCAAGGCCATCCAGAAGGAGCTGGGCGAGGGGGAAGAGGGCGGCGGCGAGCTGGCGGAGCTGGAAGAGAAGATCGCCAAGACGAAGCTCTCGAAGGAAGCCCGGGAGAAGGCCGTCGCGGAGCTCAAGAAGCTGCGCAACATGAGCCCGATGTCCGCCGAGGCCACCGTGGTCCGCAACTATCTCGACTGGATCCTGAACATCCCGTGGCGCAAGAAGAGCAAGATCAAGAAGGACATCGACTTCGCCGAGAAGGTTCTCAACGACGACCACTACGGCCTCGAGAAGGTGAAGGAGCGTATTCTCGAGCACCTCGCCGTCCAGCAGCGGGCCAGGAAGCTCAAGGGGCCGATCCTGTGCCTGGTCGGGCCGCCCGGCGTCGGCAAGACGTCGCTGGGCCAGTCGATCGCCCGGGCCACGGGCAGGAACTTCGTCCGCATGTCGCTCGGCGGCGTGCGCGACGAAGCCGAGATCCGCGGCCATCGGCGGACCTACATCGGCTCGCTGCCCGGCAAGATCATCCAGTCGATGAAGAAGGCCAAGACGTCCAACCCCCTGATCATGCTGGACGAGGTGGACAAGCTGGGCGCCGACTTCAGGGGCGATCCGTCGGCGGCCCTGCTGGAGGTCCTGGACCCCGAGCAGAACCACGCCTTCAACGACCACTACCTCGAGGTCGACTACGATCTCTCCGACGTGATGTTCGTCACCACGGCGAACACCTTGCGGATCATCCCGGCGCTTCTGGACCGCATGGAAGTCCTCCGCATATCGGGCTACACCGAGGACGAGAAGGTCGAGATCGCGAGGCAGCACCTGCTTCCGAAGCAGATCGAGGCGCACGGCCTCGAAGAGGGGGAATGGGCCCTGTCGGACGAAGCGCTGCGTTCCCTCATCCGCCATTACACCCGCGAGGCGGGGGTGCGGAACCTGGAGCGCGAGATCGCCGGCCTTTCGCGGAAGGCGATACGCGACATCCTCCAGCACGGCAGGAAGCGCGTCCACGTCACCAAGAAGAGTCTCGAGAAGTACGCGGGCGTGCCCCGTTACCGGTCGAGCGAGATCGAGGAAAAGGACCTGATCGGCGTCTGCACGGGCCTCGCGTGGACCGAGGTGGGCGGCGAGCTGTTGTCGGTCGAGGCCATCACGCTTCCCGGCAAGGGCCGCATCAACATCACGGGCAAGCTCGGCGACGTCATGCAGGAATCGGCGCAGGCCGCGGCCAGCTACGTTCGCGCGCGGTCGGTGTCGTTCGGCGTCAAGCCCACGACGTTCGAGAGGCGCGACATACACGTCCACGTCCCGGAGGGAGCGACGCCCAAGGACGGCCCCTCCGCCGGCATCGCGATGATCTCGGCGATCGTGTCGGTCCTGACCCAGAACCCGGTCCGCCGGGATATCGCGATGACCGGCGAGATCACCCTTCGGGGGCGCGTCCTGCCCATCGGCGGGCTCAAGGAAAAGATGCTCGCCGCGTTGAGGGCCGGGGTCGGGACGGTGCTCATCCCGAAGGAGAACGAGAAGGACGTCGTCGAGATCCCGGACAACGTCAAGCGTGGCCTCGATATCGTCGCGGTCGATACGGTCGACGACGTGTTGAAGCTCGCGCTGACCAAGCCGTTGATGCCCATCGAATGGGACGAGGAGGCGGAGCTCGCCAAGGTCGCCGCGAAAGAGACCGAGGCGGAGGACCTCGACGGCGTCGTGACCCATTAGGCCGGAGAACGACCGGGCCTTCCCCTCCGCCTTTCTCTTCTCGCCCGTCCGCAGGACTCGTCCGGCGACGGGAGCGCCGGGGAAGTTCTCCGCTCCACCGGCGGACCCTCATGGACGAGTAGATTTCTCTTTGACGATGCGCCGGACGCGCCCTACACTTCACGGCGCGTCGGAGACGTCGTCCCGGGTTTCATCCACCCAAATTCCAACAAACATATGAGGGGGCCCCCTGCCGTGAAGAAAAACGATCTTGTGGCGAGCGTAGCCAGTGATACCGGTCTCTCGAAGGCGGACGCGGCGAAAGCCGTCGACAGTGTGTTCGATTCGATTTCCCAGGCGCTTTCGAACGGCTCGGACGTCAGACTCGTCGGCTTCGGCACGTTCAGCGTCGTCGAACGCCGCGCCTCCGAAGGCCGTAATCCGCGAACCGGAGAGAGCATCCACATCCCGGCTTCGAAGCAGCCCAGATTCAAGGCGGGCAAGACTCTGAAGGACGCCGTGAACTGAGGGTTCCCCGAGGAGGCGTCCGGCGCCGGCCGCCCCGCGGGCAGGTCGGGGCCGCTTCGTTCGCCGGGCCGGGGGGTCCGGGCGGTTAGCTCAGCCGGGAGAGCGCCACGTTTACACCGTGGAAGTCGGCGGTTCGATCCCGTCACCGCCCACCACGTCCGGCGGTTTCGGGCGTCGTCGAGATTTCCGCCTCGGAGCGAGCCCGCACGCCGTCGGCCCGCCGAAACGGGCCCTGCGACCGTGGCGCTGCTCTCGCGCGAGCGGCGTTGCGGGACCGCGGCCCCCCTCCCGACCTCCCCCTCGTTCTCCCTCCCCCTTGCAGGGGGAGGGTCGGGGTGGGGGTCGCGGCGGGGAGAGGAGCGCAAACGCCCTCCACGTGACGGGCGGCCCGAGAGACCCGAATCGGGACGGTCGCTTGCGGACGGCCCCGCAACGGTGTAGCCTTCGGCCCATGGCCATGACCGCGCACGTAACCGGCTTCGACACGCTGACCTACGCGCGCCGCCTCAAGGCGGCCGGCGTGGACGAGGCCCAGGCCGAAGCGCACGCCGAAGCCGTCCGCGACGCCGTGACGGAAGGCGTCGCCACCAAGGACGATCTCGACAAGGGGATCGGCGCCGTCAAGGCCGATGTCGTCCGCCTCGAAGACAGGATGGCCACCAAGGCCGACCTCGACGAGGGACTCGGCGCGCTCAAGGCCGACGTCGCCGAACTCAAGATCGACATGGCCGAACTCAGGGCCGAATTCAAGACCGACGTGGCCAACCTCGAAACCCGGCTGGTCCGCTTCGTCCTCGCCATCGCCGTCGGACAGGCCGCGCTCATCGTCGGCCTGCTCAAGCTGCTGCCGTAGGCCGCGCCCGGCGCCGGTCGCCCCCCACCCCGACCCTCCCCCTGCCAGGGGGAGCCCTCGACACTCCTCCCCCTGGCAGGGGGAGGTCGGGAGGGGGGTCCTGTTCCTTGCATATACGCCCCCTGATGTCCGATTCACCGTGACAGGGGGGAGGCCGGGAGGAGGGTTCCCGCCTTTGCGGCGATCGGGTAACGTTCCGGCCTGAAAGGAGACGCCCATGACCGCGTTCGAACAAGCCACGGTCACCTACCAGACCTCCACGCTCGCCTATCAGAGCTCCACGCTCGCCTATCAGAGCGCCACGCTCGCCTACCAGGACGCAATGCTCGCCCACCAGGACGCCATGCTCGCCTACTAGGACGCCGCGCTCGCCGCGCAACACGTGGCCCTCTGGATCGCGGCCGTCGGCACCGGCGCCGCGGTCGTGTCCGCCGCCGCCGCCGCCGCGGCGGCGTGGGGGATATGGTACGGCATCCGCGCCATGGTCCGCGCGAACAAGGACCGCGCCGTGATCCTCGATCGGCAACACGAAGCCGACGAACGCCGCCACAAGGAGGCGATGGCGGCGCACGCCGAAACCATGGCCGCGATCGCCGCCCAGCGCGAGGCTGACGGGAAGCGCCATGAGGAGGCGATGAACGAGGGGGCCCGCCGCCACGAGGCGGCCATGGATGCGCTCGCCATGCAGGGGCGCAGCCTCGATGCCCTGATCGGCGGCCTCGAGCGCCAGACCGCCAGCCTGGAGCGCGTCGTCGAACGGACCGCCCCGCCGCCCGCCGAATGACCCCCACCCCGACCCTCCCCCTGCCAGGGGGAGGGAGAACGAGGGGGCGCCCCGCCACTCGTTACTCCCCCCTGACCACTGATACTCCTCCCCCCTGACAGGGGGGAGGTCGGGAGGGGGGTTCCCGCCTTCACGGCAATCCGGTAGTATCCCGGCCCGAAAGGAGACGCCCATGACCGCGTTCGAGCAAGCCACGGTCACCTACCAGGACGCCGTGCTCGCCTATCAGAGCGCCACGCTCGCCGCGCAACATGCGGCCTTCTGGGTCGCCGTCGTCGGCGCCGCCGCCGCGGTCGTGTCCGCCGCCGCCGCCGCGGCGGCGTGGGGGATATGGTACGGCATCCGCGCCATGGTCCGCGCGAACAAGGACCGCGCCGTGATCCTCGATCGGCAACACGAAGCCGACGAACGCCGCCACAAGGAGGCGATGGCGGCGCACGCCGAAACCATGGCCGCGATCGCCGCCCAGCGCGAGGCTGACGGGAAGCGCCATGAGGAGGCGATGAACGAGGGGGCCCGCCGCCACGAGGCGGCCATGGATGCGCTCGCCATGCAGGGGCGCAGCCTCGATGCCCTGATCGGCGGCCTCGAGCGCCAGACCGCCAGCCTCGAGCGCCAGACCGCCAGCCTGGAGCGCGTCGTCGAACGGACCGCCCCACCGCCCGCCGAATGACCCCCACCCCGACCCTCCCCCTGCCAAGGGGAGGGAGAACGAGGGGACGCCATCCACACTCCTCCTCCCGAACGGATGACGGGAGGGGCCGTTATCGCTCCTCCCCCCTGCCATCCACACTCCTCCCCCTGCCAGGGGGAGGGAGAACGAGGGGACGCGCCGCGCCGTGATGACGGATGACGCGCTGAAATCCCGGACCCACGCCGGTCTGGGCGACCGGAACCGGCGGACGGTGCTGCGGGAACTCGTGCTCCGCGGGCCGTGCTCGCGGGCCGAGATCGCCGCGGAGGTCGGCTTGACCGGGGCGACGCTGTCACGCATTTCGCGCGAGCTGCTCGACGCAGGCCTGGCGCGCGAACTGCCGGACGGACCGGGCGATGCGCCGCGCGGGCGAGGCCGCATCCCGGTGCTCCTGGACGTCGCGCCGCAAGGAGGACGGGTTCTCGGGATCGGCATCGCCGCGGCTCTCCAGACGATCACCCTGGCCGATCTCAAGAACGAGGCCATCGCGGGGGTCGAACTCGACCTCGACACGCTCGACGATCCGAACGCGGTCATCGAAGCCGTGGCCGAGGAGAGCCGACGCCTCATCCGCGCGCACGTCACGGACCGGGACCGCCTGTTCGGCGGCCTCGCCATGGTCGCCGGCGCGGTGGACCCGGCGCGGGGAAGCGTGACCGGCGCGCCCCCTCTGGGGTGGGCGCGCGAGGTTCCGTTGCAGGCCGAGCTCGCCGCTCTCCTCGACCTGCCGATGCGGATCGAGTCCCTGCCCGGCGGCATCGCGCTCGCCGAGGCGCGCTTCGGCGCGGCGCGCGGACGGGCGGACGCCCTGGTGTTCACCTGCGGGCTCGGGGTCGCGGCGGGGCTGGTCCTGGACGGCCGCCTCGTCAGGGGCCGCGCCGCCCTGCCGCCCGGCGAGATCGGCGCCATGACGGTGACCGGAAACGGTCCGGGCGCCAGGACGCTGGGCGAGCTCGCGGGCGGGCTCGGCGTGCTCCGGCGTCTGCGCGGCGACGCCATGGATCCCGCGCGCGCCGCCGCGACCGAGCTGGCCCGCGCGCTTCGCGACGCGATCGGGCGCGATGGAGACCCCGCCGTGGCCGCGTCCATGGCGGCGGCGGGTTCCGAGCTCGGGCGCGCCGCCGCCGGGTTCGTGCGCCTCGTCGCGCCGGAGGTCGTGGTGATCGCCGGCCTTCTCTCGATGTCGCCCCACTACGTGAGCGCCGCCAGGGAAGCCCTCGTCGAGGCGTTGGGCGCGGTCCCGGTCGAGGTCGCGGCCGGCGCCGTCACGGGACCGATCGACGGCTACTCGGCGAGCTGCGGGCTGGCCATCTGCGAATATCTGTTCGAGGGGGCGCCGGTTCTCGCGAGGTTGAGCGCCCGCTGAGCGGTGCCCCCCGCGCGCTCTCCTCCCCCCTGACCATTCATACTCCTCCCCCCTGACAGGGGGGAGGTCGGGAGGGGGGTCGACCGCGGTCCCGCGCCGCCGCGCGCTCCTCGATCCCTGCCGGCGCGAGAAATGCGGGACAGGGGTGTTCCCCCGAAGGACGCAATTCGCCATAGTGGCGCCCGGCCGCGACGTGTCGGCCGGCGGGGACCGGCGCCGACCGGCCGCGCCACGACGGAGCGCTTGCGTATGTCCCTACCGGATGTCTCGGACCCCGCCCCGGCGGTTTCGCATCACGACATGGCCGACGCGATCCGGGTCCTCGCCATGGACGCGGTCGAGGCCGCCGCGAGCGGCCATCCGGGCATGCCCATGGGCATGGCGGACGCGGCCACGACGTTGTTCACCCGGTTCCTCCGCTACGACGCCGCCGAGCCCGACTGGCCCGACCGCGACCGCTTCGTTCTTTCCGCGGGCCACGGCTCCATGTTGCTGTACGCCCTCCTCTATCTGACGGGTTACCCGGACATCGACATCGACGAGATCAGGAACTTCCGCCAGTCGGGAAGCCGCACGGCGGGCCATCCCGAGTACGGGCGCGCCCGGGGAATCGAGACGACGACCGGCCCGCTGGGACAGGGGTTCGGCAACGCCGTCGGCATGGCCATCGCCGAACGCCGCCTCGCGGCGCGTTTCGGCGCCGACCTCGTCGACCACCGCACCTTCGTCCTCGCCAGCGACGGGGACCTGATGGAAGGCGTCAGCCACGAGGCGGCGTCGCTCGCCGGCCACCTGCGGCTGAACAAGCTCGTCGTGCTGTTCGACGACAACGGAATCTCCATCGACGGTTCTACGGACCTCTGCGTCAGCGACGACCACATCGCCCGTTTCGAATCCTGCGGCTGGAACGCCGAAGGCGTCGACGGCCACGACGGGAACGCGGTCGCGGCGGCGATCGCGCGGGCGGAGAGCGCCGACCGCCCGTCGCTGATCGCCTGCCGCACGACCATCGGCTACGGCGCCCCGAACAAGCAGGGGACCGCCGCCGCCCATGGCGCCGCCCTGGGCGCCGACGAGGTCGCCGCGGCGCGCGAGGCGCTGGGCTGGACGTCGCCGCCGTTCGAGATCCCCGGCGACGTCCTGGCGTCGTGGCGCGAGGCGGGCCGGCGCGGGGCCGGACGACGGGCCGCCTGGACCGCGCGTCTCGGGTCTCGCGGCGGCGCGGAAGCGGACGAATTCCGGCGGGCCATGAGCGGCGAACTGCCCGAGAACTGGGACGACGGCCTGAAGGCGTTCAAGCGCCGCCTCGTCGACGAGGCGCCCGCGTGGGCGTCGCGGCAGTCCAGCCAGAAGGTCCTGGAGGTCGTCAATCCGGCCGTCCCCGAAACGGTCGGCGGATCGGCCGATCTCACGGGTTCCAACAACACCAGGACCGAGACCCTCGACCCGATGTCGGCGGACGATCACGGCGGCCGCTACATCCATTACGGCGTCCGGGAGCACGCCATGGGCGCGATCATGAACGGCATGGCCCTGCACGGCGGCGTCATTCCCTACGGCGGCACCTTCCTCGCCTTCAGCGACTATCTGCGCCCGGCGCTGCGGTTGAGCGCGCTCATGGGCCAGAGGACGATCCACGTCATGACCCACGACTCCATCGGCCTCGGGGAAGACGGCCCCACCCACCAGCCGGTCGAGCATCTCGCGAGCCTGCGGGCCATTCCCAACCTGGCCGTGTTCCGGCCGGCGGACGCCGTCGAGACGGCGGAATGCTGGGCCCTGGCGCTGACCCGGACGGAGGGGCCGTCGGTGATCGCGCTGACCCGGCAAGGGCTGCCGCCGGCGCGGACCGGGCACTCGGACGCGAACCTGTGCGCGGGCGGCGCCTACGAGCTGTCGCCGGCGACGGGCGAGGCCAGGGTGACGGTGATCGCGACGGGATCGGAAACGGCGCTCGCGCTGGAAGCGCGATCGCGGCTCGAGGAGGACGGGATCCCCACGCGGGTCGTCTCCATGCCGTGCCGGGAGCTGTTCGACGAACGCCCGCGGGCGGAACGGGACGAGGTCCTCCGCCCGGACACGATCCGCATCGCCGTCGAGGCGGCCGCGCCTCTCGGCTGGGAGCGCTACGTCGGCGACGCGGGCGCCGTGATCGGCATGGAGTCGTTCGGGGCTTCCGCGCCCGGCGGGGAACTGTTCCCGCGCTTCGGCTTCACCGCCGAAGCGATCGTGGCCGCCGCCAGGGCGCGAATCCCCTGACATCCCCCAACATCTTCCACGGAGGACATTCATGGCAGTGCGTATCGCCATCAACGGTTTCGGACGGATCGGCCGGAACGTGCTGAGAGCCATTCACGAAGGCGGCCGGAAGGACCTGAAGGTCGTGGCCGTCAACGACCTCGGCGCCGTCGAGACCAACGCGCACCTCCTGCGATGGGACTCGGTCCATGGCCCGTTTCCCGGAACGATCAGGACCTACAAGAACGCCATCGACGTCGGAGGCGGGAAGATCGAGGTCCGTTCCGAACGCGACCCCGCGGCGCTGCCGTGGGGCGGCCTCGCGGTCGACGTCGCGCTCGAATGCACCGGGCTGTTCGCGAACCGGGACGCCGCATCGAAGCACCTCGACGCGGGCGCCGGGCGCGTCCTGGTGTCCGCGCCGGCGGGCGGCGCCGACCTCACGGTCGTGTACGGCGTCAACCACCGCAAGCTGCGCAAGAGCCACAAGGTGATCTCGAACGCCTCGTGCACCACCAACTGCCTGGCGCCGGTCGCCCAGGTCCTGAACGAGGCGGTGGGGATCCGCCAGGGGTACATGACCACCGTGCACGCCTACACCGGCGATCAGCGCCTCCTCGACACGCTGCACGGCGACCCTCGGCGGGCGCGGTCGGCGGCGCAATCGATCATCCCCACCTCGACCGGCGCCGCGCGGGCGATCGGCCTCGTGCTGCCGGAACTCGACGGCAAACTCGACGGCGTGGCGGTGCGGGTGCCCACGCCCAACGTATCGATGATCGACCTCAAGGTCGTGGCCGGCCGCCGGACCTCGGTCGAACAGGTCAACGCGGCGGTCAGGAAGGCCGCGCGCGGGCGCCTGAAAGGCATCCTCGACGCCACCGACGAGCCGCTGGTCTCGACGGACTTCAACCACAATCCGGCCAGCTCGACCTTCGACCTGACCCAGACCCAGGTCGTCGGCGGCAAGCTGGTCCGCGTCCTGGCCTGGTACGACAACGAGTGGGGCTTCGCCAACCGCATGTGCGATACGGCGGCGGCGGTCGGCAAGCTGGGATAGGCCCGGGCCTCGTGGCCGGATTCGGTAGTGTCTCGATCTGATTTTCTCCGCCGAACGGGTGACGTTGCAGACGGCGCCTGAAAGAGCCGGGAATGCAGCCCGCTCGCGTCCAACCCGAATCTGCAAGGAGATCGCCGCCATGAGCAAGACGGCAAGCGACGCTCGGCCAGCCGCCGTCCGGACGGCTCCGGCGATGACCGTCTCGGCGAGCGAGGGTGGAACCCGTCAGATGGACGAAACCGAATTCCTGCTGAGCAGCCCGGAGAATGCGCGGCGGCTTCGGAAGGCGATTGACGGCCTGGCGGCGGGTGAAGGGGTAGAACGAGAACCCGTCGAATGCGATTGATCTTCTACCCTGAAGCATGGGCGGATTATCTCGACCGGCGGAAAATCGACCGCAAGCGCCTCAAGCGCCTCAACCAGGTGATAGAAGGCGCCCGCCGTTCTCCCTACGCGGGCATTGGTCATCCCGAACCGTTGAAAGGCGACCTGAAAGGCTACTGGTCAAGGCGAATCGACGGCGAGCATCGGCTCGTCTACAAGGTCGAAGGGGATAACCTGCTGATCGCGCAGTGCCGATACCACTACTGACGGAGATCAAGCCGATACACTGCCCCGGATTCGCGACGCTCGACGACCTCCCGGTCGCCGGAAGGCGGGTGCTCGTCCGCGCCGACCTGAACGCGCCCATGCGGGACGGCCGCGTCGCCGACGCCACGCGGATAGACCGTCTTCTCCCGACTCTGCGCCGGTTGCGGGGCGCGGGCGCCAGGATCGTCGTGATGTCCCACTTCGGCCGCCCCCGGGGCCGGGTCGATCCGGCCCTCTCTCTGCGTCCCCTCGCGGACGTCCTCTCGCGGGCGCTGGGCGGGCCGCCCGCGCGCTTCGCCGGGGACTGCGTGGGGCCCGCCGCGGCGGAAATGGCCGGGAGGCTGGGGGACGGCGACGTCCTGCTGCTGGAGAACCTGCGCTTCCACGGCGGGGAAGAGCGGAACGATCCCGGGTTCGCGGCCGCCCTCGCCGCGCTCGGCGACGTCTACGTGAACGACGCGTTCTCCTGCGCGCACCGGGCGCACGCCTCCGTGGCCGCGTTGGCCGGCCTGTTGCCGGCGGGCGCGGGCCTCGGGATGCAGGCGGAACTGGAAGCGCTGGAGGCCGCCCTGGGCGCGCCGGACCGCCCCCTCGCCGCGATCGTGGGCGGCGCCAAGGTTTCGACCAAGCTCGCACTCCTGGAGAACATGATCGCCAGGGTCGATCTGCTGGCCATCGGCGGGGCGATGGCCAACACGTTCCTCCACGCCCAGGGCCACGACATGGGCCGCAGCCTGCGCGAACCCGACCTGTCCCCGATCGCGGCCGGCATCCTGAAGCGGTCGAGGGAGGCGGGATGCGAGATCCTGCTGCCGCGGGACGTGGTCGTGGCCCCCGCCCCGTCGGAGAACGCGGCAGCGCTGGCCGTCGCCGTCGCCGCCGCGCCGCCGGACATGATGGCCCTCGACGTCGGCCCGGAGTCCGCGGGCGCGCTCGGAGACCGCCTCGGCGGATGCCGGACGCTCGTCTGGAACGGTCCGCTGGGAGCCTTCGAGGTCGCGCCGTTCGACTCCGCGACCAACGCCGTCGCCGCCGCCGCCGCCCGCCTCACCAGGGATGGAAGGCTTCTCAGCGTCGCCGGGGGAGGGGACACGGTCGCCGCCCTGGCGCGCGCGGGAGTGGCCGGGGACTTCACCTACGTCTCGACGGCGGGCGGCGCGTTCCTCGAATGGATGGAAGGCAGGACGCTGCCTGGCGTGGCGGCGCTTACGGACGCCCGCCGGTAGGGCGGCGGCGCGGCCCGCCTCCGGACGTCAGCGGCAGAACGGCCAGACCTGATACCAGGAATCGCACCGGAAACGCCCTTCGCAGCGCGCCAGCTGGGTCCCGTAGCGCTCCGCGGTCGCCGTCACCCGGTCGGCCGCGCGTTGCACCTTGGGCTTGGATTTCCAGGAGCCGCGCCGATAGCCGCCCTGGCCCTCGTGATAGGCGAGATAGAGCCGCCGCGCGTCGGTGCGGGGAATGCCGAGCTGGCGCCAGGTCCTGTGGTTGTACCAGCCGATGAAGTCGAGCGCGTCTTCCATGTCGCCGCGGCTTCGGAACAGCCTGCCCCGCTCCGCCTGGTATTCGCCCCAGACCGGGTCCTGCGCCTGGGCGTAGCCCTTGGCCGACGACGGGCGGCCCAGCGGTACGAACCCCAGCCACCACTTGCGCGGCGGCCGGGCATTGCCGCGGTAGCTCGATTCGTGGCGAACGAAGGACATCTGAATGTGGATCGGCGTCCCCCAGCGGTCCTTCGACGCGCGCGCATAGTCGTACCACGCGGGATATTGGTCGAAGATCTCGCAGACGTCCTCCGGTTTCGTCGGCGGCGCGGTGGCGCAGGCGCCCATGAACAGGAGCGCGGCCATCGACGCCGGAAACGCGCCCCGCTTCCAGCGGCCTCCATCGTTCGTCGTTCGCATCATCGCCGCTCCACGTTTCGACCCGACCACAATATATCGCGTTCTCGTCGGCGACAAGATCAATACATGGTGCATCGAGGCGAATCTCCCTCCCGGAGGGTGTGCGGAGTGTGCGGACCCCCTCTTTTCAAACTCCTCCCCCTGCCCATCCAAACTCCTCCCCCCTGACAGGGGGGAGGTCGGGAGGGGGGTCCGGATGGACGCGCCCCGCCGCCGGTGACCCCCACCCCGACCCTCCCCCTGCAAGGGAGAGGGAGAAGAAGAAGGGAGACGGAGAGTGTGCGAAGTGTGCGGACCCCCTCTTTTCAAACTCCTCCCCCCTGAACCATCCACACTCCTCCCCCTGCCCCTGCCCATCCATACTTCTCCCCCCTGACAGGGGGGAGGTCGGGAGGGGGGTCCGGATGAACATGCGCCGCAACGCCGGCGACCCCCACCCCGACCCTCCCCCTGCCAGGGAGAGGGAGAAATAAAAAGGACGGGAGGGTGTGCGGAGTGTGCGGATGGGCGCGCCGGACCCGCCCCTCCCGACGGCGGCGAATCACGACCTCAGAGATTTTTTCTCCATATCGGAATTTTCCTCTTGACTCGCATCACGCATGTTCCTATATCGTTCCCAAACCGGAACGGGAGACGACCCCATGCACGACGATACCGCCGCCGCCGACAAACGCCCGCGCCGCAAACGCGCCTTCCTCCACGCCCTCGCCGACACCGTCAACGTCGCCGCCGCCTGCCGCGACGCCGGCGTCCCCAGACGCACCGTCTACGACTGGCGCGACGCCGACCCCGACTTCGCCCGCAGGTGGAACGACGCCCTCGACGACGGCATCGACCTGCTGGAGGCCATGCTCCACCGCCGCGCCTTCGAGGGGGTGGAGAGGCCGGTCTGGCACAAGGGCGAACAGGTGGGGACGACGCGCCACTATTCGGACGCCCTGGCCATGTTCCTGCTCAAGGCCCACCGCCCGGAACGCTACCGCGACAACTACCGGCCTCCGGCGCCCGCGCCCGTCGCGGCGGACATGTTCCCGGCGGCTGCGGCCCGGAGGTTCCGCGGCGAGGCGGAGCGGGAGCCTCTCGCGGCCCCGGCGGCGGCCGCGGCAACGGTGACGGACGCCGCGCCCGGAGCGGCGACGGCGACGGTGGCCATCGCGGCGCGCGTCCCGGCCGCGGCGGCGATGGTCACGGCGACGGCGGCGGGCGCCGCCGGGACCGCGGTCCGCCCCCCTCCCGACCTCCCCCCTGTCAGGGGGGAGGAGCATGAATTGGAAACCTCCCGTCCCTTTTATTTCTCCCTCCCCCTTGCAGGGGGAGGGTCGGGGTGGGGGTCGCGGCAGGGGGGAGAAGCCGGCCGCCGGGAGGCCGCATCCGGCGAACCGGGACGCGCGCTTGGCAGGGAGCGGGCGAATGGGCTAACTTGCCGCGCCCGCGAAAGAGACCGCGTCGTCCGGCCGCGCTCTTCGCGCGTCTCGCGAGCCGGCCGCGGCCCGCGCGCCGGATATTCACGGAACGATCCGAGGGGCGACATGTCGTTCGACGCGATCCTGGACGATTACGAGAAACGCCGCGAACACGCGCTGGCGATGGGCGGTCCCGAACGCATCGCCCGGATCAAGGCCCGCGGCAGCCTCCATGCGCGCGAACGCATCGATTACCTGTTCGACGAGGGGACCTTCATCGAGTCGGGCCTGTTCGCCACGTCGTTCATCCCCGAGGCGCAGGCGTCGACCCCCACGGACGGCAAGGTGTGCGGCTACGGGCGCATCGACGGACGCGAAGCCGCAGTGGTCTCGCACGACCTCTCCGTCAAGGGGGCGTCGAGCAGCCTGACCAACGTCAAGAAGATGCGCCACATGCGCGAGACCGCGGTCAGGAACGGGATGCCGCTCGTGCTGTTGAACGAATCGTCGGGCGCGCGCATTCCCGACACCATGGGCGCCGTCGGCACGGGCGCGCTGGGACAGGACCCGGAGCAGTTCGTCCGCCGCCGCGAGGTGCCCTACGCCGCCGCCGTGCTGGGCCCCGCCTACGGAACCGCCTGCTGGTTCACGCAACTGTCGGACTTCGTCGCCATGCGCAAGGGCGGCGTGCTGGCCGTGTCTAGCCCCAGGGTCACGGAGATCGCGATCAAGGAAAAGGTGGATCCGGAAGAGCTCGGCGGCTGGCGGATGCAGTCCGAGATCACCGGCAAGGTCGATTACGCCACCGACACGGACGAGGAGGCGCTCGATCTCATCAAGAAGTTCCTGTCGTACCTGCCGAGCCACCACAACGAACGGCCGCCGGAGGCGGCCGCGCCGGCCGGGTCGGACGACGCGGCGCGAAAGATCCTCGACATCGTCCCCGCCGAGCGCCAGAAGGTCTACGACATGCGCAAGGTGATCGCGGCGCTCTCCGACCGGGACAGCGTGTTCGAGATGAAACCCCGTTTCGCGCGCGCGGCCACCACGGCGCTCGCCCGCATCGACGGCCGGACGGTGGGGTACGTCTGCTCGAACCCCCTGTTCAAGGCCGGGGCCCTCGACCCCGACGCATGCGACAAGGTCACCGGCTTCCTGGTGCTCTGCGACTCCTTCAACATCCCCCTGATCTTCCTGACGGACACGCCCGGCTTCCTCATCGGGCTCGCCGGAGAGGTCAAGAAGGCGCCCGGACGCATCATGAACTTCATGTCGGCGATGCAGCTCTGCACCGTGCCGAAGATCTCGATCGTCATGCGCAAGAGCTACGGCCAGGCCTATCTCAACATGGCGGGGACCAGGAACGCCGACGAGATGCTGGCCTGGCCGTCGGCCGACATCGGCTTCATGGACCCGAACGTCGCCGTCAACGTGGTGTACGGCGTCACCCACGAACAGGATCCGGAACTGTTCGCCAAGCGCCTCAAGGACGTCTCCGAAGCGTCTTCCGCCTACGATCTCGCCGGCATCTACTCATCGCAGTTCGTGATCGACCCGCGCGAGACGCGCCGGACGATCGCCCGCCTGCTCGAGGTGCACAACCGCGACCGCTCGGGAGGCGTCTCCAGGCGCCAACTGTGCAACTGGCCCACGACCTTCTGACCGGAACGCCCATGTTCGAGAAAGTCGTCGTCGCGAACCGCGGCGCCGCCGCGGCGCGCATCATCCGCGCCCTCGACGGCCTGGGCGTGAAGGCCGTCGCGCTCTATTCCGAGGCCGACCGGGACGCCCCCTATCTCGCCGAGGCCGCCGAGGCCCATCCCGTAGGGGGGGCCGCGCCGGCGGAGAGTTACCTCAACCAGGACGCCATTCTCGACGTCGTGAAGCGCGTCGGCGCCGACGGCCTGCATCCGGGATACGGGTTCCTGGCCGAGAACCCCGGGTTCGCGGCGCGCGTGGAGGCGGCGGGCTGCCGCTTCATCGGGCCCGCCGCGCGCTGGCTCGAGGCCATGGGCCACAAGACCCGGGCCCGCGACATGATGAGGGAGCGCGGGATGCCCGCGGGAGCGGGGTCCGGCGTCCTGCGCGACGACGAGGCGGCGCTCGCCGCCGCCGAGGAGATCGGGTTTCCCGTCCTCGTCAAGCCGGCGGGCGGCGGCGGCGGGATCGGCATGTTGCCGGCCCGCGACGGCGAGCAGCTCCTCAAGGCGCTGGAGCGCGCCCGGTCGATGGCGGAGCGGAGCTTCGGGACCGCGGAGATCTATCTCGAACGGCTCCTCGAGCGGCCGCGGCACGTCGAATTCCAGATGGTGGCCGACGGGCGCGGCAACGTCCGCCACCTGTTCGAACGCGACTGCTCCGTCCAGCGCCGCCATCAGAAGGTGATCGAGGAGGCCCCGGCCCCGGCGCTCGACCGCGAGGCGGTCGCGGCGATGGCCGATTCGGCGGCCGGGATCCTCGGCGCCATGGGCTACGACAACATCGGCACCGTCGAGACCTTGTACGACGGCGACGGCGGCTTCAGTTTCCTCGAGATGAACACCCGGCTTCAGGTGGAGCACGGCGTGACGGAGGAGGTCACCGGCGTCGACATCGTCGCCGCCCAGGTGAGGAGCGCCTGCGGCCACCGGCTCGACGCCATCCTGCCGGCGGACGTGGAGATCTCGGGCCACGCCATCCAGGCGCGCGTCTACGCGGAGGACCCGATCCGGTTCCTTCCCTCCCCCGGGCCGCTCGACGTGTTCCGCCCCCCGAGCGGGGACGGCGTCCGCGTCGACACCGGTTACGCCGAGGGCGGCAGGATCACCCCCTACTACGACCCGCTGGTCGCCAAGGTCATCGTCCACGCGGACGAACGGGACGGCGCCGTCGGCAAGCTCCGCGACGCTCTTGACGGGTTCGCGATCGAAGGCATAAAGACCAACATCCCGTTCATCCAGGCGGCGCTGGAGAACGAGAGTTTCATCGTCGGCGACGTGCATACGGGGCTGGCGGAAGAAGTGGTCGCGTCCCTCAAGGCGTGACGGCGCCCGGGAAAACCGAACCAGGGGAGTTCGCGGTGGCGGAAGAACGCGTCAGATCGGAAATGACCGGCAAGGTCTGGAAGATCGTCGCCAGCGTCGGCGACAAGGTCTCCGACGGCGACGAGATCATGATCCTGGAATCCATGAAGATGGAGATCCCGGTCATGGTGGACGCCGACGGCACGATCAGGGAGTTCCTGGTCGGCGAGGGCGACGAGGTGACCGAGGACCAGGAAATCGCGGTCCTGGACGTGTGACGCCGCGCGCGGGGCGACGCGCCGGCGGAGGCCCTCTTCATCGCGCGCGGCAGGGGCGCGCCGCGGAAGCATGAGCCTGGGGAGGATCGAACGTTGACCCGCATCCGGATCGAGTTCTCGCGCTTCTCGGCGTTCTACAGCCCGCTCATCGGAGCCATCGCCGCGGGCTTCCTCGAAGAGGAGGGGCTGGAGCCGGAGCACCGCGTGTCGCCGCCGGGCAAGTCGGCCATCGCCTCCCTGCTCGACGGCGCGTCCGACGTCGCGCAGTCGGCGCCGGCGCAAGGCTTCCTGGCGCTGGAACGCGGCGAGAGGCCGGCCTTCGCGCACTTCGCCCAGATCAACGAGATGGACGGCTTCTTCATCGCGGCGCGGGAGCCTGACCCCGATTTCTCGTGGGGCAAGCTCGCGGGACGGAAGGTCCTCGTCGATCATTTCGGACAGCCGCTCGCCATGTTCAAGTACGCCTGCCGCAAATCGGGCCTCGACTACGCCTCGATCGACGCGGTGGACGCCGGCGACGTCGACTCGATGGACGGCGCCTTCCGGGCCGGGCAGGGAGACTACGTCCACCAGCAAGGTCCCGCGCCCCAGCAACTGGAACGCGACGGCGTCGGCCACGTCGTCGCGTCGGTCGGCGCCGCCATCGGCCCTTGCGCCTTCTCCAGCCTCGCCGCCATGCGGGACTGGCTGGACACCGGCGCGGCGGCCGCGTTCATGCGCGCCTATCGGAAGTCGCGCGCCTGGGTCAACGATACGCCGGCGGCGGAGATCGCCGACGTCGAGAAGGAATTCTTTCCCGGCGTGGACGCCGCGGCGCTGACCGACGCCATCGCGTTCTATCAGGGCCTCGGCTGCTGGACGCCGCACGTGGAGATCACGCCGGAGGCCTACGACGCGGCGCAGGACGTGTTCCTGCGCGCCGGGCTGATCACGCGGAAACATCCGTACGAGGAGGTGGTCTCCCCTCCCCCGGCCTGAACCCGGTCCACCCCCCTCCCGACTTCCCCTTCGTTCTCCCTCCCCCTGGCAGGGGGAGGGTCGGGGTGGGGGTCACGGCGTCAGGGGGGAGGAGCGTCAACGGACCCTGTGGGCGCGATCACTTCCATCTCCTCGAGCTGGCCCAGAAGCTCATCGACCCGGCCCGGTCCCAGATGGGAGAACAGGGCGCGCGCCTCGCCGTCGAGGAACGTGGGATGCTCGAGCACCCAGCTCACGAAGTCCTGCGCGCCCGGCGGGATGGGGACCCCGGCCGTGGCGGACCGCAGGAAATAACGGCCGTCGCGGCGGACGACCGTGAGGCCCCTGGCCTTCAGCTCGAACCCGTTCGCCGCCGGGCGTTCCGGCAACCCGTAGGCGCCGCGGGTTCCGCGGCGGCGGCGCTGCAACTGGATCGCCGATTCGAGGAAGCCCGGCTCCCGCATCGACCCGGCGAGCCGGTCGGCCAGTTCCGAGAGCCGCTCCCGCAGACCGTCGACGCCGCCGTCGGCGTCGCGCCGGGGCAGATCCCGCCGAAACAGGCCGTCCGTCACGGCCTCGGCCTCCAGCAGCTCGAAGAGGTCGATCCCCCGGACGGGGATCACCCCGAACGTCAGATGAAGCGCGGCGCCGCTCGACGCCAGCGCGTCGTGATACTGGCCCCGGGGCAGGTACAGAAGGTCGCCCGGCGTCATGCGGACCTCCGTCATCAGACCGCCCCGGTTGCGCCGGTGCTGCTCCGGCGTCAGGTCGAGGAACGTCGGATGGTGTATCGGGTTGTCGAGGCGTCCTTCGTAGACGTTCCAGACCTTCTCTCCCTCCGCGTGAAGGGCGAACACCTCGTGCGTGTCGAAGTGGCTGTCGAACGCCCTGCGCCCCGCGAACGAGCAGTACAGGTTGAGTTGGGCGTAGCCGAGCAGCGCGCGTTCGAGCGCGTCCGCGACCGCCCGGATGCCCGGGGTCAGGGTGTCTATGGAATTGAGGACCAGGGAGGCCCCGCGCGACAACCGGGACTTGACCAGATCGGGATCCGGCCGCAGGACGCGCGCGCCGAGACCCGGCTCGGAACGGCAGTAGTCCTCCGCCGGGACCTGGGCGGCGTCCTGGTAGAGCCTGAGATTGTCCTTCGTCCAGAAGGCGTTGATCGCCAGGACCCGGTTGAGGTCGTCCCACGACATCGCCTCCGCGAACTTGTCCGGCTCGCCGGGGACATGGAGCGGCTTCCGTCCGTAGTACTCGCCGAAAAACTCGTCGGGCGTCACGGGAGCGAGGAGCTCTTCGAACGTCGTCGCCATGGAACGGACCTTATCCCATGGCGCGGTTGCGGCGCGAGCGCAACAAGGCCGGTCCCCCGCCGGCGGGCGCCCGGTCTCCGGACTCTCCGGCGCCCCTTCCGGTCCCGTCGAGGCGGTTCGGGGGCGCGAGCGGGCGTCGACCGGAATGCGCGATCCCTGTTGACTCGCGCGCGGCGGCGTTCTTATATGCGAATCACGCTTCGCATTCGACTTGTGTTATCCGAACGGCCGTCAATCCTGTTAGACTTCTCTCCCATGACATTGCGGAGGCTTGACAAGACCGAGCCGACACAACGGTGTGCAGCACGAACACTCCACATAATGGCGAGGACTTAGACATGCCAACGGGAACAGTGAAATGGTTCAACCCCGCCAAGGGTTACGGCTTCATCGAGCCTGAGGACGGCGGCAAGGACGCCTTCGTCCACATCTCGGCCGTCGAGCGCGCGGGTCTCAACACGCTTCAGGAAGGCCAGAAGGTCTCCTACGAGCTTCAGCCCGGCCGCGACGGCAAGTCGTCCGCCGAGAACCTGAGCGTCGTCGGGTAGCCGTCCCGTCGCCGCGGTTCCGGCGGCGGCGGTCCATTCGGCTCTCCGGGAACCCCCGGAGCGCCCGCGGTGGTTGGGGAACGGCTGTCGGACCAAGATGAACGAGCTGGCCGAGCCCCTCCCATGCGCATCCTCGTCGTCCTGTTGCTCCTCGTTCTGGCGGGCGGTGCCGTCTGGGTTCTCAACTACGAGAGCCGGGTCGTCTCCGTGGCGCCGTGCGAGGGGGGCCTCGAAGGGCGGTTCATCGCCGAGAAGGACTGCGAGGCGCCGCCCCGCTGACCCGCCCGTTCGCGCTCCCCTTTCGAGAAGGCGGAGGGGCATGTTCGGTCGACCGAGGAGGACCGGCCTCGCGGCCGGCGCCGCCGCGGAGCGCGAACCGCGCCGGCTCGTCGGGCCTTCGTGAACGTCCGGCCTATTCGGCGCCCCGCTCCCGCCGCGCCGCCTCGAGAGACTTCTCGCGCTTCGACAGCCACCAGCCGTAACGCGGCTGCCACACGCTCTCGTAGGATTCCGGACCGATCAGGGCGCGGGCCGCGCGCGCCGGCCAGTTCGGGTCGTTGAGGGCCTCGCGGCCGATCGCGACGAGATCCGCGCGGCCTTCGGCGATGACGCTTTCGGCGTACGCAGGCTCCATGATCAGGCCGACGGCCATGGCGGCGAGGCCGGTATCCCGTTTCAGGCGCTCGGCGAAGGGAACCTGGAACCCCTGCTCGCGGGGCGCCACGACCGGCGTGCCCCGCAAGCCGAGGCCGCGGGACGAGCAGTCCATGACGTCCACGCCCCGCTCGCCGAGCGCCCGGGCCAGTTCCACCGACTCGTCGAGGGTCCAACCGCCTTCCTCGTCGTCGATGCACGAGATGCGGTAGAACAGCGGCCTGTCGTCCGGCCACTCCGAGCGAACGGCGTCGGCGACCTCCAGGGCGAACCGCATCCGCCCCCCGAGGCTCCCGCCGTAATCGTCCGAACGCCGGTTGCCGAGCGGCGACAGGAAGGTGTGGATCAGATAGCCGTGGGCCGCGTGGACGTCGAGGACGTCGAAGCCCGCCTCCCGGCAGCGTCGCGCGGCGGCCGCGTGTTCCGCCACCGCGGCGTCCATATCGGACCGGGTCATCTCGCGCGGCGTCGGCCACCCCGGATTGGCGGGAAGCGCCGAGGGGCCGACGGTCTCCCACGGCGCTTCGCCCCGTTCGTCGACGTCGATCCCGGAGAGAGGCTCGAAGCCGTGCCACGGCCGCTGAACGGCGGCCTTGCGCCCGGCATGGAGGATCTGGGCGCCGGGCGTCGCGCCCTGCTCCCGCACGACGTCGGCGATCCGCGCCAGCGGCCCGACGCACGCGTCGTCCCAACCGCCGAGGTCGCTGTACGTGAGACGGCCCTGCGGCGAGACGCACAGAGCCTCCGTGAAGACGAGGCCTGCTCCGCCCATGGCGAGACGCCCGTAATGGGCGAGGTGATAATCGGTGGGCAGGCCGTCGCGCCCGGCCGCGTATTGTTGCATCGGCGAGATGGCGATCCGGTTCTTGAGCGCGACCCCGCGCAGCGCGAGCGGCGTGAAGAGCCGGGGCGGCCCCGGCGCGGCGTCCGCGTCCGGGAGGTCGACAGGCGCCCGTTCCGCCAGGATGCGATCCCCTTCCATGGCGGCGCCTATCTGCCCCGCGACGGCGGCCCGGTCAAGGCGGCGGGGAGCGCGATCCACCCCCTCCCGACCTCCCCCTGTCAGGGGGGAGGAGCGTCAACGGCTCCTCCGTCCCCTTGTTCTCCCTCCCCCTTGCAGGGGGAGGGTCGGGGTGGGGGTCGCGCCAGGGGGGAGGAGCGAGAACGGACCCTGCGGCGCCCTCGTCGTCGGATGAAGCTTACGGACAAGCAGGAACGCGAATGCCGTGCTGTACGGCGCGCCACCGTTTGCTCTCGCAGGAGGATCGGATGGTCCGCGACCGTCTCCTTCATCCTCCACAGACTGGCCTTGAACGGCGGGCGGATGATCTGTCGCGTCGACATGGAACAGCCACTGAACCTGTTGGCGTCACGTTGAACGGCGTCAACGGGGACAGTATGGTGTCGCCCTGACACCAGACACCCTTGACGGACTTTGGAATGCAGGTTCGAGCGGCATCCGGACGAAGCGCCGATGGCAGGGTCCGGGCCGTCACGGTGTGGGGTTCCGGCTCCGTTGCCGTGGTGGATTGACCAAGGCATCGACATGAGAACTGCGCCGATCTTGCGTGACCCTGCGGCAGGACAGCTCGCCAAGCAGAGCAGGCGCAGAGCGCATCATGGCTCGTAGCGACTTGCTCGTCTCTCTCGTGCGGGCCGGGGCGGCCGGAGACCGGAGAGAGATCACCACGGCGGTGGAGGCGATCATCGCCGAGGAACGCGCCAAGCAGCACAACGTCCTCGCCGACCGGTTGGCGCGCGCGTTACGGAGCAACGGCAACGGGACCCGGGCTGGATATACGGCGCCTGAACCCACCGCGCGCGTCCGGGATTACGTGGTGGAAGCCACGCCGCGCAAGCGTCTCGAAGACCTGTTCCTGTCGGACCTCTGCGAACGAGCCTGCCGGGGGCTCATCGAGGAGCAGCACCGCGCCAGCCTGTTGCGCTCGCAGAGTCTGGAGCCACGCCACCGGGTCTTGCTGGTCGGCCCTCCCGGGAATGGAAAGACGTCGCTGGCCGAAGCGCTCGCGGAAGCGCTCGCGGTCTCGTTCTTCGTCGTTCGCTATGACGCGATCATCGGTAGCTTTCTCGGTGAGACGGCGAGTCGGCTGAGGCGGGTGTTCGACTACGCCCGAACGACTCCCTGCGTCCTGTTCTTCGACGAATTCGATGCCGTGGGCAAGGAGCGCGGGGACGTGAACGAAACCGGGGAGATCAAGCGCGTGGTGACTTCGCTCCTGATGCAGGTCGACGATCTGCCGAGCTACACGGTCGTCGTCGCCGCGTCGAACCATTCGGAGCTGCTCGACCGGGCGGTCTGGCGGCGCTTTCAGATCCGCCTGGAACTGCCCGCGCCCACGCAGGCGCAACTGGCGCGGTATTTCGATGCGTTCGCGCGCAAGATGGATCAACCTCTGGGACGAAGCGCGGAGTCGATCGCCAAGTCCCTGGGCAACGTCAGCTACGCGGAAGCGGAAGAATTCTGTCACGACATCCGCAGGCGCTTCGCCTTGTCGCCGGGAGAGGGATCGGTCAAGGCGGTGGTGACTGAACAGTTGGCGCTGTGGAAGGCGAGAGCCCGCCAACAGGATTGCGCCTGATCCGACATGGCGGAATACCCTCTCCTTCCGCTGCCGTCGGCGGAGCCGGGCGAGCCGCCGGCCCCGCCGGGCTTCCCACAAGGCGGTCCGAGGTTGTCTCCCCAACACCAAGGGCAACGCCTCGGTCCCAGGTTCGAGCGTCTTAAAACGGTCCTGGCATCCGACGAGAGCGGACTTTCGCTTCGCGCCGACCCGTCCAGCATCGCGCCGGAACGTGCACTCGTATTCGAGGTCGCAGGCTCGATCGGCGACTTCCACCAGCTCGTCACGAGAATCCAGGGCCTTGAGTTTCTCGCCGATGAGGAGGCGGTATTCGACCCGGACGAGGACCTGTTCGAGGTAGACACTCGTCGGGGCAGGGAGGGGCAGCCTCGGGAAGATAGGCCGGTGGGCGGCAGGCTGTATCTGGCCATGCCCGATGTCAGGGCGCTCCGGGAGTTACTCCGGTTGTGGGACGTCTGGCGGAGCAAGGAGGCTCTTCCTCGTAGCCACACTCCGTGGCGGGACATCTTCGCGCGCCTCCGGGACGTTCGGCCTTGGGGCCTTGCTGATCGGATCGCGGACGAGACCATTGAGTTCTGGCGCGAGGATCTCGGGGCCGAATCATCGGAACTTCTCCGCATTGAAGCCGAGCTCTGGTTCCACGACGGCGCGGAGCGCAGAGCGGCGGCGTACCGGCGAATGGAGGAAGCGGTCGCCAATGCCGGCGGGAACATCATCCATCACGCGATCATCGAAGACATCCGGTACGAAGCGGCGCTGATCGATCTGCCGGGCTCGGAGGTCGAACGCCTCGTTGCGCGCGAGGAAATCCATCTCGCGATCTGCGACGACATCATGTTCCTGCGCCCGCAGTCGTCGCTCGACATCCTGGAACGTGGCGATGAAACGGAATCCGGTGCGGCGCTTGGGGCCGAACCGCCTGACGATCGCCCGCCCATCGCGGCATTGCTCGACGGTGTACCGGTCCAGAATCACCAATTGCTGGACGGCCGCCTCGATGTGGACGATCCGGACAACCTCGAAGCAATGAGCGTCCTGTCGGAGCGCGAGCATGGGACGGCGATGGCCTCCCTGATCCTGCACGGGGACAGGAATCTCGGGGAACCTCCGATCTTGCGGAGACTCCATTTGCGTCCCGTCCTGTACGCGCCGGGGCGCGGTCTTCGCGAGGAGCCGAGACGCGATCGCCTCCTGGTCGACGTGATCTACCGCGCGATCAGGCGCATGAAGGAAGGAGACGGCGAAGGCGAGGCGACGGCGCCGGAAGTATTTCTCGTGAATCTATCCTTGGGCGATCCGAGGCGCCCCTTCAGCGGCCCGATGAGCCCATGGGCGAAGCTCCTCGACCATCTCGCGGAGCACTATGGGATTCTCTTTCTCGTGAGTGCAGGCAACGTGAAATTATCCTTGCCGGTGAGCGCATTTCCCGACTGGACGAGCTTCGAGGACGCCGATCCTGAAGAGCGGGAGCGCGCGGTGCTCCAGGCGCTCGCCGACAACAGGGCGTATCGGACGCTCCTGTCGCCCGCGGAGGCGCTGAACGTCGTCACGGTCGGGGCACGGCATGACGATGCCTTTGACGGACCGCGGGGCGCGGCGGCGGTGGACCCCTACCCGGACGGCGACCTTCCCAACATCAGCTCCGCACAGGGCCTCGGTCACCGAAGGGTGATCAAACCCGACGTCCACCTACCCGGCGGCCGGGAGCAGGTGAGCTTCCATGCAAGCGGTGAAACTCTCATCGTAGTTCCGGGTGGACGATATGGCCTCAAAGCGGCGGCTCCAGGCGCGGGAGGCGCGCGCGACCGGGAGTGGTTGCAAGAGGGAACCAGCGCCGCCACGGCACTGGCGACAAGAGCCGCCCATCGAATCTTCGACGCGCTCATGGACACGGATGGCGGATCGCTGCATGGAGATCTGGACCCGCAGTATTACGCGGTCGTCACCAAGGCGATGCTCGTTCATCGGGCGAAATGGGGGAGCCGGTCGGACGTCCTGGATCGACTCTATAGCCCCCAAGGGAAAGGACGGCATTCCGCACGGCGCGACAACATCGCGCGCCTTCTGGGATATGGGTTTCCCGACATCGAGGAAGCGGTGGCGTGTACGCCCCACCGGGCGACGCTGCTTGGATACGGGACGATCTCGGCGAGGGAGGCGAAGGTTCACCGGATACCGCTTCCCCCGAGCCTGGAAAGGATCACCGAGCCGAGGAAAGTGACGGTGACGGTCGCATGGTTGTCGCCGGTGAATCCTCGTCACCAAGCGTATCGTCGGGCGAAGCTCGAAGTAGGCGCGGTGACGAAACTGGAAACCGCCGCGGGGGTGAAGAGGTCGAGCGGTCAACCTCCGCACACATCGGTGTCCCGAGGCACCGTGTTTCATGAGAGATACGAAGGGGGGAAAGCGGTGTCGTTCGTCGATGATGGGCACGTGTTACTGCGCATCTTCTGCCGGCAACAGGCTGGTGCCCTGGATCAGCCAATCCGGTACGGGGTCGCGGTGACGATCGAGGCCGGTGAAGGCATCGCTGTGTACGATGAGATCAGGACGCGACTCGGCGTGCCTATTGTTGCCCTGACTCCGTAAGAGCTAACCCGCATTTCTCATACCGGCAGGGATCGATGATTGCGCGGCGTTGCGCGACCGCGATCATCCCCCTCCCGCCCCCCTGACAGGGGGGAGGAACGCGAATGGACCCTGCGGCGGTGCCCCGTCGCCGGATGAGGCTCGCGGACGAGCAGTACGAGAAATGCGGGCTGAATGTGGTGAATCGGCTGGACAGCCACTCTTCATCCGGCGGTCTCGGGATTTTTCATGAACTCTTCCACGGAAATGACGGATCTTCACGATCCGACGCCGGGCCAGCCCGCGGCCGCGCGGACGTCGATGACGCCGTGTTCGACCAGCGCCCAGACGACGCCCGTAATCACGGTGGCGATGGCCGTCGTCGCGCCCGCCTTGATCCACATGCGCGGCTTCTCGGGCGCGCCGGGCTCCACGCCGGGTTCGACCGCATCGGAGGCGCGGACGCCGAACGGCAGCGTCGCGAACAGCGCCAGCCACCAGACGATGACGTAGGTGGCGGCGAGGCTGGTCCAGCTCATTCCTCCCCCGCCTGTTCCAGCTCGACGAGCGTCCCGCAGAAATCCTTGGGATGAAGGAAGAGCACGGGCTTTCCGTGCGCCCCGATCCGGGGCTCGCCGTCCCCGAGGACACGCGCGCCCTTCGCCGCGAGCCGGTCCCGCGCCGCAACGATGTCGTCGACCTCGTAGCACACGTGATGGATGCCGCCCGCGGGATTCCGCTCGAGAAATCCGGCAACCGGCGAGTCGTCGCCGAGAGGATGCAGGAGCTCGATCCTGGTGTTCGGCAGCTCGACGAAGATCACGGTGACGCCATGCTCGGGAAGGTCATGCGGTTCCGAAACCCGCGCTCCCAGAACGTCGCGATACAGGCCGGCCGCGGCCCCGAGGTCGGGCACGGCAATGGCGACGTGGTTGAGACGGTCAATCATGATCGACCTCCCGGGATTCTCGCGGGCGGGGTTCCGCCCGTCCGTCCTCCGTCGCATGGGCCTCCAGCCGAACGACGTCCACGTCGATCGGCGGCCGGGCGGCGGTCAAGGGCTTGAGCAGGCGCCGCAGCGTTCGGCGCGCCAGATCGTCGATGGCGTCGTCGTCCGCCCGGCGGGCGCGCGGCAGGGCGCGCAACTCCCGATCCAGCCGCGAAGCCGCCCTGGATTCGAAATCGGAACCCTCCGTCCCGGGAACGCCGCGCGCGAGGACGCGCGGCCGCGCCGCCGCCAGCGCTCCGGCGTCCAGGACGATGGTCACGGCGACGAACCCGTTGGAACTCAGCCGTCGGCGCATTCGCAGAATGTCCGAATCCTCCGCCACGAGGCCGCGTCCGTCGAGCGCCAACCGGCCCGCCGGCGCGCGATCGACGATGGCGCCGGGGTCCGGACTCAGGCGCAGCACGTCGCCGTTCCGAACGACGACGGCGTTCCTCGCGCCGTTGTCGAGGGCGAACCGCGAATGTTCGCTCAAATGGCGGATCTCGCCGTGAACGGGAACCGCCAGTTCCGGACGGATCCAGGAGTACATCTCGCCGAGCTCGTCCCGCGAGGGGTGGCCGGAGGTATGCACGAGGCGGTCCTTTTCGGTGATCACCTCCACGCCCGACAACGTAAGCCGGTTGTGCGCGCGGGCGATGGAGCGCTCGTTGCCCGGAATGATCTTTGAGGAGAAGATCACGGTATCCCCCGCTTCCAACCGGACGTGGGGGTGGTCGTCGAACGCGATTCTCGACATGGCGCCGCGCGGCTCCCCCTGGCAACCGGTGCACAGCAGCAAGGTCCTTTCCGGCGGCAGGTAACCGGCGTCCCTGTCGGCGAGGACGGCCACGCCAGGATCGAGATGCCCGGTCGCGCGCGCGGCGTTCAGCGTCCGCCACATCGAGCGGCCGACCAGGACCGCATGGCGGTCGCACGCCTCGGCGATCGCCAGAACGGTCTTGATCCGGGCCACGTTGGACGCGAACGTCGTGATCGCGACGCGTCCTTTCGCCCCGGCGACGATCTCTTCCATGTTTTCCCGAACGGTCCGTTCGGAACCCGAGCGGCCGGGCCGGAACACGTTGGTCGAGTCGCAGACCAGCGCCAGCACCCCGCCGTCTCCCAACGCCCGGAACGGCGCCGCATCCGTCGCCTCGCCGACGACGGGAGCCGGATCCAGCTTCCAGTCCCCGGTGTGGACGACGGTCCCCGCGGGTGTCCTGATGCCGAGGGAATGGGCCTCGGGAATCGAGTGGGTAATGGGAACGTACCGCACGTCGAAGTCCCCCAAGGTCACCGAGCCGGCAACGGGAACGACGTTGAGAGGCGCGTCGCCCGAAAGGCCGGCCCGCTCCAGTTTTCCCGCGACCAGGGCCGCAGTGAACGGCGTGGCGTAGACGGGGCATCTCAACCGCGGCCACAGATAGGGCACGGCGCCGATGTGGTCTTCGTGGGCGTGCGTCAGGAACAGGCCCAGCAGGTCTCCCGACCGTTCCTCAATGAACCGGGGGTCGGGAAGAACGAGGTCGACGCCGGGCATGGAGTCGTCGGCGAACGTGATGCCGCAATCGACCATGATCCACTGCCCGTCGAACCCGTAAAGGTTGAGGTTCATGCCGATCTCGCCCGCTCCCCCCAAGGGCAGGAAGAGCAACTCTCCGCGAGGCGCCGATCCTGGACGCGTCACCCGGCGCTCCCGGAATTGCGTTCGTGCAGCAATTGCAGGCCCCGGATCGTGAGGTCCGGATCCACATGCCCGATCGCGTCCGTTCCACCCGCGAACAAGGGCGCGAGCCCGCCGGTGGCGACGACCTTCATTTTCGAGGCGTCGGTCTCCGGGAACTCCTCCCGGATCCGGCCGACGATGCCTTCGATCAGACCGACGTACCCCCAGTAAACGCCCGACTGCATGGCCTCCAGGGTATCGCCGCCGATGACGCGACGGGGCCTCTCGACCGCGATGCGCGGCAGTTTCGCGGCCGCCATGTGGAGCGCCTCGAGACTCAGGTTCACGCCGGGAGCGATCACGCCGCCCCGGTAGTTCCCGTCGGCGTCGACGACGTCGAACGTCGTGGCCGTCCCGAAATCGACGACGATCAGGGGGCCGCCGTGTCTGTCGCCCGCCGCGACGGCGTTCACCAGGCGGTCGGCGCCCACTTCCGCCGAACGTTCGAGGAGAACGTCGATCCCCAGTTCGACGCCCTCTCCCACCACCAGGGGCTCGCAACCGAAATAGTCGCGGCACAACCTGCGAAGGTCGAAGAGGGCCTGGGGCGCGACGGTGGAGATGATCGCCTCGCCGACGTCGGCGAACCGGATCCGCTCCAACTCCATCAACTGCGTCAGCCATACCGCGTATTCGTCCGCGGTGCGCGATGCGCTGGTCGCCGCGCGCCACTGCCGGCGGAGGTCCTCGCCTTCGATGACGGCGAAGACGGTGTGGGTGTTACCCGCGTCGATGGCCAGCAGCACGGTCCGTCACCCGTTTCCCGCGGCGCGTCCCGCGTCCCGCGTCCCGACGAACACCTCGCCGGCGGAGACGATCCGCCGGCCATGGGGCGTGAGCAGGACGAGGGAGCCGGAAGCGTCGAGGGCGTCGAAGGTCCCGCTCAGCGTCCTGTCGGGAAGCCGCACCTCGATGGCCTCTCCGAGGCCCGCCGCCCTCTTCAGCCACGCCTCGCGGACCGGCCCGAACCCGTCCCGCTCCCAAACGACGCACCACGCCCACAACGATCGGGCATAGACCGTCAGGACGTCGACGACGGACAGGTTCGACCCCGCCCGGCTCAGACTGGTCGCGGGCCGTTCCGCGCCGGTGGGGAAACTGGCGACGTTGACGCCCGTCCCGATCAGCGCCCATTCCAGCAACCCCTTCTCTCCGATCTGGGACTCCAGCAGTATCCCGGCGACCTTCCCGCCGTCGATGAGGACGTCGTTGGGCCATTTGTACCGCACGACGGAACCGGAAGGCAGGGATTCCCGAATCCCCTCCCCCAGGGCGAGGGCCGCTACGAAGGAAAGCTGCGCCGCCGCCGCGGGACCGACCGGCGGCCGGAGAACGACGGAACAGTAAAGGTTGCCGGGCGGGGACTCCCACACCCGTCCGCGGCGGCCGCGGCCGGCCGTCTGCCGCTTCGCCCAGACGAGCGCGCCCGCCGGCGCCCCGCGTTCGGCAAGGCCGCGAGCCTCGTCGTTGGTGCTGCCCACCGTCTCGAGGGCGGTCAACGAATAGAATCCCGGCAGGCGCGGCGTCACCGGACGAGGGCCAGGGCGGCCGCCTCGGCGCCGGCGAGGAACGGAGCGGGATAGACGAAGAAGAACAGGGTGAAGACGGCCGCGGCGGCGAGGATGATCCGCATTTCCGGCGCCATCGGGGCGTCGAAGGGCTCGGACGGCGCGTCGAAGTACATGATCTTGATGATGCGCAGATAGTAGAACGCGCCGACGACGCTCGCCAGCACGCCGATGACGGCGAGGGCGTAGAGTTCCGCGTCCACGGCCGCCAGGAACACGTAGAGCTTGGCGAAAAACCCGGCCAACGGCGGAATGCCCGCGAGCGAGAACATGAAGATCCCCATCGCCAGCGCCATCAAGGGCCGCGACCGGGCGAGTCCGGCCAGGTCGTGTATCCCCTCGACCATGGCGCCCGCGCGCTTCATGTTGAGAATCACGGCGAAGGTTCCGACGTTCATGGCGAGATATATCGTCATGTAGAGGATCGCGCCGCGCACTCCCGCCGCGGTTCCCGCCGCGAGGCCCACGAGCGCGTAGCCCACGTGGCCGATCGAACTGTAGGCCATCAGGCGCTTGACGTTGTCCTGCCGGATCGCGGCGAACGCGCCGAGCGCCATCGAGGCGATGGAGACGACGACGATGATCTGCCGCCACTGCGACGCGAGGTCCCCGAACGGAGACATCATGACCCGGAGCAACAGCGCGACGGCCGCGATCTTGGGCGCGACGGCGAGGAACGCGGTGACCGGCGTCGGTGCGCCTTCGTAGACGTCCGGCGTCCACATGTGGAACGGCGCCGCCGAGACCTTGAACGCCAGTCCCGAGACGAGGAACACCAGCCCGATGACGAGTCCGATCGGGACCTCGCTCCCGTCGCCCAACGCGGCGGAGAGGGAGGCGAAGTCGGTGGCGCCCGTCGTCCCGTAGATCAGCGAGCAACCATAGAGCAACATGCCCGACGACAGGGCGCCCAGCACGAAGTACTTCAACCCGGCCTCCGTGCTGCGCAGGGACTCGCGCTTGAAGGCCGCGACCACGTAGAGCGCGAGGCTCTGGAGCTCGAGTCCCAGATAGAGCGCCATGAGATCGTTCGCCGAGATCATCATGAGCATGCCGAGGGTGGCGAGAAGCAGAAGGACCGGGAACTCGGACCGTTCCATGCCTTCGTCCCGGAGGTATCCGAACGACATGACGAGGGCCAATGCCGACCCGATCAGCACCAGCGCCTTCATGAAGATGGCGAACCGGTCGACCACGAACATGCCCGCGAAGGTGACGACGCCGTCCGACGGACCCGCGATCACGAAAAACCCCGCGACCGCCATCGCCGCGACGGCGAGCCACGACACGGTCCTGGTCGACCCGTCGCCGCGGAAGACGCCCAGCATCAGAAGCGCCATGGCCGCGACCGCGAGGACGGCCTCGGGCAGCGCCGGCGCGAGGTCGGGAACGGCGTGCGCCGTCGGCATCCGTCGGTCCCCCTACCGGCCCAGCCGCGCGACGCCGCCGCCGCCGTTCATGGCCACGTCGTGGTTCTCGATGAGATTCGCCACGGAGACGTGCATGACGTCGAGCAGCGGCTGGGGATAGACGCCGAAGAAGAGCACGAGAACGATCAGCGGCGCGAAGACGGCGATCTCCCGCCAGTCGAGATCGGAGACGTCCTTCAATTCGGCCTTTTCCAGCTTCCCGTAGATCACCCGGCGATAGAGCCAGAGCGTATAGGCGACGCTCAGGACGATTCCGGTCGTCGCCAGAAACGCCACCCAGGTATCCACGCGGAAAATGCCCACCAGCACCAGGAACTCGCCGACGAAGCCGCTGGTGCCGGGCAGGCCCACGTTGGCCAGCGCGACGATCATGAACACCGCCGCGTAGACGGGCATACGATGCGCCAGGCCGCCGTACCGGGCGATCTCGCGCGTATGCACCCGGTCGTAGACGACTCCGACGATCAGGAAGAGCGCGGCCGAGACGAGCCCGTGGCTGAGCATCACCATGATGCCGCCTTCGATTCCCTGCGTCGTGAACGTGAAGATGCCGATGGTCACGAACCCCATGTGCGCGACGGACGAATACGCGATGAGCTTCTTCATGTCCTCCTGCATGAGCGCGACGAGAGACGTGTAGACGATGGCGATCACCGACAGCGCGTACACGAGGGGCGTGAAGAACTCGGTCGCCTCCGGCAGCATGGGGATCGAGAACCTGAGAAACCCGTAGCCGCCGATCTTCAGCAGCACCCCGGCGAGGATCACCGAGCCGGCGGTCGGCGCCTCGACATGGGCGTCGGGAAGCCACGTATGGACCGGCCACATGGGAATCTTCACGGCGAACGCCGCGAAGAACGCCAGCCACAACCACCGCTGCCACGACGCGTCGAACCCGGCGTTCATCAGCGTCGGGATGTCCGTGGCGCCGGTCTTCAGATACATCGCCAGAATGGCGAGTAGCATGAGCACGGACCCCAGCAGCGTATAGAGGAAGAACTTGAACGTCGCGTAGACCCGCCGTTCCCCGCCCCACACGCCGATGATCAGGAACATGGGGATGAGGCCGCCTTCGAAGAACAGGTAGAAGACCACGAAGTCGAGAGCGCAGAACACGCCGATCATCATGGTTTCCATGATCAGGAAGGCGATCATGTACTCCTTGACGCGGGTGGAGATCGCTTCCCAACTGGCGAGGACGCAGAGAGGCGTGAGCAGCGTGGTCAGGAGCACGAAGAGCATCGAGATGCCGTCGACGCCCATGTGGTAGTCGATCCCGCCGCCGATCCACGCCTTCTTCTCGACGAACTGAAATTCCGCCGTCGACGGGTTGAACCAGAACCAGATGACGAGCGACGCGCAGAACGTCATCGTCGTCGTCCACAGCGCCACCCAGCGCGAATTGCGCGCGACGACCGCTTCCTCGCCGCGGATCAGCAGGATGAACGCCGCGCCGACGGTCGGCAGGAACGTGACCAGGGACAGGAGCGGAAAGTCGATCACCTAACCCCCGATCGCGTAGAAGCACCAGGACACGAAGCCCACGACGCCGATCAGCATCGCGAACGCGTAGTGGTACACGTAACCGGTCTGTAGCCGCGCGGCGCCGCGGGCCAGACGGACGATGGCGGCGGAAATACCGTCCGGACCGAACCCGTCGATGACGCGGCCGTCGCCGCCGCGCCAGAGCGCGCGGCCGATCCGTTTCGCCGGCCGCACGAAGGCGAGGTCGTAAAGCTCGTCGAACCACCACTTGCGCGACAGGAAGACGTAGATCGGACGGTGCATCGCCGCGATGGCCGGGGGAATGCCCGGCCGGGCGATATAGAACCACCACGCGACCCCGATGCCCGCGAGCGCGAGAACCGTCGGCGCCGCCTTCACCCAGAACGGCGCGTGATGGGCCGCGGCGACCGTGTCGTTCTCCGGCAGGACGAACAACGAATCGCCCCAGAAGCCGCTCCCCTCGCCCACCATGGCGCCGTAGGCGACGAAGCCCGCGAACAGGGCGCCCAGGGACAGGAGGATCAGCGGGATCATCATGATCTTCGGCGCATCGTGAACGCGCGCCATGGCGCCCGGCTCGGCGCGAGCCCGGCCATGGAACGTCATGAACAGGAGGCGCCATGAATAGAAGGCCGTCAGAAACGCCGCGACGATACCCAGCCCGAAGGCGTAGTCGCCGAAGCCCGTGCCGTCGGCGTAGGCCGCCTCCAGGATGATGTCCTTCGAGTAGAACCCGGCGAAAAACGGAATGCCCGCCAGCGCCAGGGAACCGATCCACATGACCATGTAGGTCAGAGGCATCAGCGTATAGATGCCGCCCATCCGGCGCATGTCCTGCTCGTCGGCCATCGCGTGAATGACGGAACCGGCGCCGAGGAACAGCAGCGCCTTGAAGAAGGCGTGGGTCGTCAGGTGGAAGATGGCCGCCGAATACGCCGACACCCCGACGGCGAAGAACATGTAGCCGAGCTGGCTACAGGTCGAATAGGCGATGACCCGCTTGATGTCGTTCTGGACCAGGCCCACCGTCGCGGCGAAGAACGCGGTCGACGCGCCGACGACCGCGATGACCATCAGCGTGTCGGGCGCGTACTCGAAGAGGGGCGAGCACCGCGCCACCATGAACACGCCGGCCGTCACCATCGTGGCGGCGTGGATCAGCGCGGAGACCGGCGTCGGGCCTTCCATCGCGTCGGGCAACCAGGTGTGCAGCCCCAGTTGCGCCGACTTGCCCATCGCGCCCACGAACAGCAGCATCGTGATCACCGTGAGGGTGTCGAACTCCTGGCCGAGAAAGACCATGGAGCTTCCCGCGACGCCGGGGGCGGCGGCGAACACGGTCGCGAAATCCACGGACTCGAAGACGAGAAAGATCGCCATGACGCCGAGCGCGAAGCCGAAGTCGCCGACGCGGTTGACGACGAACGCCTTGATGGCGGCGGCGTTGGCCGATGGACGGTCGTACCAGAACCCGATCAGGAGGTAGGAGCAGAGCCCGACGCCCTCCCAACCGAAGAACATCTGCACGAAGTTGTCCGCCGTCACCAGCATCAGCATCGCGAAGGTGAACAGCGACAGGTAGGCGAAGAACCGCGGAACGTGCGGATCGTGCGCCATGTAGCCGATGGAGTACCAGTGGATCAGGCACGACACGACGGCCACGACGAGGGTCATGACGGCGGTCAACTCGTCGAACCGCAAGGCCCAGGCGACCTCGAACGCTCCCGAGTCCATCCACGTCATCAGCTCGATGACGACCGTCTCGCGCTCGATGACGACCTGGTGGAAGACGACGATCGAGATCAGGGCCGACACGGTCATGAAGCCGCACGCGACCAGGCGCGCCGCGCCATCGCCCAGGACGCGGCCGAACAGGCCGGCGAAGACGGCGCCGAGGAGCGGGGCGAAGACCAGCGCGGCGTGCAGCATCCCCGTCAGCCCTTCATCATGTTGACGGCCTCGACCGCGATGGTTCCGCGGTTTCGGAAATAGACGACGAGGATGGCGAGGCCGATGGCGGCCTCCGCGGCGGCCACGGTCAGCACGAACATGGCGAAGACCTGTCCCGTCAGGTCGCCGAGATGCGTCGAGAACGCGACGAGATTGACGTTGACCGCGAGCAGCATCAGCTCGATCGACATCAGGATGACGATGACGTTCTTCCGGTTGAGGAAGATGCCGAAGATCCCCAGCGTGAACAGGATCGCCGCGACCGCGAGATAGTGACCGAGGGCGATCTCCATCAGATGCCGCTCCCCGGCGCCACTTCCTTCACCTCCACCGCCTCGTCCCGACGCCGCGAGACCTGCCGCGATATGGACTGCCTGCGCACTCCGGCCCTCGCCCGGAGCGTGAGGACGATGGCGCCGATCATGGCGACGAGAAGCGCCATGCCCGCCGCCTGGAACAGGTAGACGTAGCGCGTGTACAGCAGCGAACCCAGCGCCTCCGTGTTGGAGACGCCGGCGACCGCGGGTCCCGCCGCCGCGACGCCCGCCGGGGGCCGGAGCGCCCATCCTCCCAGGACCAGCAGCAACTCCACCAGCATGATCAGCCCCACCAGTCCGCCGACCGGAAGGTATTGAAGAAATCCCTGGCGCAGTTCGACGAAGTTGATGTCGAGCATCATCACGACGAACAGGAACAGGACGGCGACCGCGCCCACGTAGACGATGACCATGATCATCGCCAGGAACTCGGCCCCCATCAGCACGAACAGCCCGGCGGAGCTGAAAAAGGCCAGAATCAGGAACAGCACCGAATGCACGGGGTTCCGGGCCGAGATCACCATGACGCCGGACGCGAGCGTGACGGCGGCCAGCAGATAGAACGTGAGTGCCTGGACGATCATTCGTGGGGCGCTCCCGGCGCGGGGGGAAGGCGGTTCCGCGTATCGGCCGGACGGCGGCCGTCAACGATACGGAGCGTCGGCGGCGAGATTGGCCGCGATTTCCCGTTCCCACCGGTCGCCGTTGGCGAGCAGCTTCTCCTTGTCGTACATGAGTTCCTCGCGGGTCTCCGTCGCGAACTCGAAATTCGGACCCTCGACGATGGCGTCGACCGGGCACGCCTCCTGGCAGTAGCCGCAATAGATGCACTTGGTCATGTCGATGTCGTAGCGCGTCGCGCGCCGGCTTCCGTCCTCGCGAGGTTCCGCCTCGATGGTGATCGCCTGCGCCGGGCACACGGCCTCGCAGAGCTTGCAGGCGATGCAGCGCTCCTCGCCGTTGGCGTAGCGCCTCAGGGCGTGCTCCCCGCGGAACCTGGGGCTCAGATACCCCTTCTCGTAGGGGTAGTTGAGCGTCGCCCGCCGCTTGAACATCGCCTTGAACGTGACGTACATCCCGAAACACAGTTCGGAGAGCAGCGCGGTGCGCGCGGCGTGATTCCTGAAAATCATCTCGATCGCTCCTACGGCAGCCAGTCGAAGGCCACCAATACGCCGGCCGTCAGGACCACCCAGAACAGGGAAAGGGGCAGGAACACCTTCCAGCCGAGGCGCATCAGCTGGTCGTAGCGGTAACGGGGAAACGTCGCGCGAACCCACACGAAGACGAACAACAGCAGGGCTATCTTGAGCGCGAACCAGACCGGTCCCGGTATCCAGGTGAACGGCGCCGCGTCGAACGGCGGCAGCCAGCCCCCGAGGAAGAGGATCGCCGTCAGGGCGCTCATCAGCACCATGTTCGCGTACTCGCCGATGAAGAAGAGGGCGAAGGTCATGGACGCGTACTCCACTTGGTAGCCGGCGACGAGCTCGGCCTCCGCCTCGGGCAGGTCGAACGGATGGCGGTTCGTCTCCGCCAAGGCCGACACGAAGAAGAGCACGAACATGGGGAACAGCGGGATGAAGAACCAGAGACCGTCCTCCTGCGCCCGGACGATCGCGCTCATGTTCAGCGAGCCCACGCACAGCAGCACCGTGACGATGATGAACCCCATCGAGACTTCGTAGGACACCATCTGGGCCGCCGACCGCAGGGCGCCCAGAAACGCGTACCGCGAATTCGACGCCCACCCGGCCATCACGATGCCGTACACGCCGAGCGACGAGACCGCGAAGATGTACATGATGCCGACGTTGATGTCCGACAGCACCAGTCCCTCGCCGAAGGGGACGACGGCCCAGGCGATCAGGCTCAGCACGAACGTCAGCATCGGCGCGGCGACGAACACCACCTTGTTGGCGCCCGTCGGGATCACCGTTTCCTTGAGAAACAGCTTCAGGCCGTCGGCGAACGGCTGGAGCAGGCCGAAGGGTCCGACGACGTTCGGTCCCATGCGCAACTGCATCGCGGCCATGACCTTGCGCTCGAACCACGTGAGCATGGCCACGACCACGAGCAACGGCGCGACGATGGCCAGAATCTGGCCGACGATGATCGCCAGGGGGATCGCATAGGCCGCCGTGAACTCAGACATCGCCGCCGCCGTCCCGCGCGTCGTTGCCGGGAATCCGCGCGCTACAGGCCGCCATCGTCTCGGACGCCCGGCAGATGGCGTCGGTCATGTAGAAGTCGGAGACCGGACTCGCGAACGGACGCGGGTCCATCGCGCCGTCCTCTCCGAACGCCCCCCACGCCGCGGGCCATATCTCGTCCGGCGACCCGAACCACGGCGCCGCGTCCGCCAAGCGCGCCCGGACCGCGGCGAGATCGTCGTAGGGGAGCGTATGGCCGACCGCCTCCGACAGGGCCCGGATCACGGCCCAGTCCTCGCGGGCGTCGCCGGGCGGAAACACGGCGCGCTGGCCCAGCTGCGCGCGGCCTTCGGTGTTCACCCACGTCGCGTTCTTCTCGACGTAGGCGGCGCCCGGAAGAACCACGTCGGCCCGGCTCGCGCCCGCGTCTCCATGATGCCCGAGGTAGACGACGAAGGCGTCGCCCAGGCCGTCCGTGTCGATCTCGTCCGCGCCCAGCAGGAACACGGCCTCGATGCCGCCGTCGCCGGCCCCTTCCAGGATGCCGGACACGTCCCGTCCCCCCTCTCCCGGGACTAGGCCGAGGTCGAGGCCCGCCACCCGGGCGGCGGCCGTATGCAGGACGTTGAAACCGTTCCAGTCGTCTCGCGCCATGCCGCACCGCT
This sequence comes from Alphaproteobacteria bacterium, assembly GCA_965242505.1. Classification (GTDB taxonomy): domain Bacteria; phylum Pseudomonadota; class Alphaproteobacteria; order UBA2966; family UBA2966; genus UBA2966. Next base: position 179,813 of record OZ251449.1, on the reverse strand, counting down.
CGGCGATGCGCCGCGCGGCGCCGAGCACGGCGGAACCGTCGGATCGAGCGAGGGCGCCCTGGCCCAGGACGAGCATGGGTCTCGCGGCATCGCCCAGCTCCGCGCTCGCCGGGAGGGAACCCTCGGCCAGCGCCGCCAGCGCCTCCGGTCCGCCTCCGAGGCGCGCCACCGGGAAGGTCAGGTCGAGGTCCGGGCCCACGGAAAGAACGCGGAAGCCGCCGGCGAGGTAGCGCTTGCGCAGCCGGGCGTTGACCAGCGCGGCTTCCCGGCGCGGGTTCGTCCCGATCAGAAGGCATGCGTCCGCCTCTTCGATGCCGGCGATCGTCGTGTTGAACAGATAGGAGGCCCGGACTCCGGTCTCCAGCTTCGCGCCGTCCTGCCGGCAATCGACGTGAGGCGATCCGAGGGCCGCCATCAGATCCTTCAGGGCGACCATGGACTCGGCGCAGGCCATGTCGCCGACGATGGCCGCGATGCGGTCCCCGTCCGCGGCCTTCAGGCGATCGGCGACGGCGGCGAAGGCGTCGGTCCACGTCGCCGGCTCCAGGCGGCCGCCGCGCCGGAGATAGGGACGGTCCAGGCGCTGGCGCCGCAGGCCGTCGTTGGCGAAACGGGTCTTGTCCGATATCCATTCCTCGTTGACGTCTTCGTGAAGGCGCGGCAGCACGCGCAGGACCGACCGGCCGCGGGAATCGACGCGGACGTTGCTGCCGACGGCGTCATGGACGTCGATCGTCTCCGTCGCGTCCAGTTCCCACGACCGGGCGGCGAACGCATACGGCTTGGAGGTCAGCGCGCCGACGGGACAGAGATCGATGATGTTGCCCGAGAGTTCCGAAGTCAGCGCCCGTTCGACGTAGGTGCCGATCTCCATGCGCTCGCCGCGTCCGAAAGCGCCCAGCTCCTCGACGCCGGCGATCTCCGTGGCGAAACGGATGCACCGCGTGCAATGGATGCAGCGCGTCATCACCGTCTTGACCAGGGGACCGAGGTCCTTGTCCGTCACGGCCCGCTTGTTCTCGCGATACCGGGAACGGTCCATGCCGTAGGCCATGGCCTGGTCTTGCAGGTCGCACTCCCCGCCCTGATCGCATATGGGGCAGTCGAGCGGATGGTTGATCAGCAGGAACTCCATCACCCCCTCGCGCGCCTTCCGGACCTGGGGGGTGTTCGTGCGGACGACCATGCCGTCGCCGGCCGGCATGGCGCACGAGGCGATGGGTTTGGGGGAGTTCTCCATCTCCACCAGACACATCCGGCAGTTTCCCGCGATGTTCAGCCGGTCGTGGTAGCAGAACCGGGGGATCTCCTTGCCGGCCCGCTCACAGGCCTGAAGGACGGTCACGCCCGCCTCGACCTCGACCTCCAGGCCGTCGATGGTGACCGTCGGCATCCCGGGCTCCCGGCCTAGGCCGCCGCTTCCGCCGGAGCGCCGTCGTCGGACAACGCGTTCTCGACGATGCGCCGCTCCAGCTCCGGCCGGAAATGGCGGATCAACCCCTGGATCGGCCACGCCGCCGCATCCCCCAGCGCGCAGATCGTATGGCCCTCGACCTGATACGTGACTTCCTCGAGAAGGTCGATCTCCGCGATCTCGGCCCGGCCCTCGACCAGTCGGTCCATCACCCGGGACATCCAGCCGGCGCCTTCCCGACAGGGCGTGCACTGTCCGCAGCTCTCGTGCATGTAGAACCTGGACAACCGCGCGATCGCCCTGACGATATCCGTGGACTTGTCCATGACGATGACCGCGGCGGTTCCGAGGCCCGACTTGACGTCCCTGAGCGAGTCGAAGTCCATCAGCGCCGTGTCGCAGACCGATCTGGGAATCAGCGGCACCGACGCGCCGCCGGGAATCACGGCGAGCAGGTTGTCCCATCCCCCGCGCACGCCGCCGGCGTGTTTCTCGATGAGCTCGCGCATGGGAATGCCCATCTCTTCCTCGACGTTGCAGGGTTCGTTGACGTGCCCGGAGATGCAGAAGATCTTGGTTCCGGTGTTGTTGGGACGCCCGAGTCCCGCGAACCAGGAGGATCCGCGCCGCAGGATCTCGGGCGCGACGGCGATCGTCTCGACGTTGTTGACGGTCGTCGGGCACCCCCATACGCCGACCGCCGCCGGGAAGGGAGGCTTCAGCCGCGGCTGCCCCTTCTTGCCCTCGAGGCTCTCGATGAGGGCCATCTCCTCGCCGCAGATGTAGGCGCCGGCGCCGGGGTGGACGTGGACGTCGAAGTCGTATCCCGAAGCGCAGGCGTTCCGGCCGATCAGGCCCGCCTCATACGCTTCGTCGATGGCCGTCTGCAAGCGCCGGATTTCGCGATGGAACTCTCCCCGCGTGTAGATATAGGCCGCGCAGGCGCCCATCGCGAACCCCGCGACCAGACATCCTTCCACGAGCTTGTGCGGGTCGTGGCGCAGGATGTCCCGGTCCTTGCACGTTCCGGGCTCGCCTTCGTCGGCGTTGACCACGAGATAGGCGGGGCGCCCGTCGGACTCCCGGGGCATGAAGGACCACTTCAGGCCCGCCGGGAAGCCGGCGCCGCCCCGGCCCCGAAGGCCGGAATCCTTGATCTCCTGGATGATCCCGTCCCGTCCCTTGTCGAGGAGCGCCCTGGTGCCGTCCCAATCGCCCCGCGCCCGGGCGCCGGCGAGCCCCCAGTCCTCCAGGCCGTAGAGGTTCGTGAAGATACGGTCCTTGTCGCCGAGCATCAGGAACTTCCGGCGCTCGCGCGCAAGGTGGTCGGCCCGCTCGCCGGGGCCGAGGCCGCGCGTCCCGTCTGCGGCCCCGGCGGCGGGGGGGCGCCGCGCGAAACCGCGGCCAGTACGGCGCGCGCGCGGTCGGGGTCGAGATCCTCGTAGTAGTCGTCGTTTATGCGGACGACGGGAGCGTTGACGCACGCCCCGAGGCACTCGACCTCCCGCAGCGTGAACTTTCCGTCCGCGCTGGTGTCGCCCAGCCCGATGCCCAGCGCTTCCTCGCAGGACCGGACGATGCCGTCGCATCCCCGGAGCCAGCACGGCGTCGTCGTGCAGACCTCGACCACGGTCTCGCCGACGGGCTCCAAGTTTATCATCGTGTAGAAGGTCGCGACCTCGTAGACGCGTATGGGCGCCATATCCAGGTATCCGGCGACCGCGTCGACCATCTCCGTGGTCAGCCAGCCCCCGTTGCGCCGTTGAACGAGATCCAGAACCGGCAGGACGGCGCTCGCCTGCCGTCCTTCCGGATACCTGGCGACGATCCTGTCGGCCTCGGCCAGCAGATCCCGCGTGAACTGGAAGCCGGCGCGCGCGTCGCTCATCGGTCGATCTCGCCGAACACGACGTCCAGCGTCCCGATGATCGCCACCACGTCGGCGAGCATGTGGCCCCGCGTCAGGAAGTCCAGCGCCTGGAGATGCGCGAAGCCCGGCGCGCGGATCTTGCATCGATAGGGCGAATTCGTCCCGTCGGACACGAGATAGACCCCGAACTCGCCCTTGGGCGCCTCGACGGCGGTGTAGGTCTCGCCGGCGGGCACGTGGTGACCCTCCGTGTACAGCTTGAAATGGTGGATGAGGGCTTCCATGGAGGATTTCATCTCCTCCCGCCTTGGCGGCGTCACCTTGTTGTCCACCGCGGCCACGGGACCGTCGGGAAGGCGTTCGAGGCATTGCCCGATGATGCGCACGCTCTGGCGCATCTCCTCGACCCGGCAAAGATAGCGGTCGTAGCAGTCGCCGTTCTTGCCGACGGGGATGTCGAACTCCATCGACGGATAGACCTCGTAGGGCTGGGCCTTGCGCAGGTCCCACGCGACGTCGGAACCGCGCAGCATGACCCCCGTGAAGCCCCAATCCATCGCCTGTTCGGCCGTGACGACGCCGATATCGACGTTGCGCTGCTTGAAGATCCGGTTCTCCGTCAGCAGATTTTCTATGTCGTCGATGACCGCGGGGAACTTCTCCGCCCACTCCGCGATGTCGTCGACCAGTCCGGGGGGGAAGTCCTGGCGCACGCCGCCGACCCGGAAGTACGCGGCGTGCATACGGGCGCCGGAGACCCGTTCGTAGAACTCGAACAGTTTCTCCCGTTCCTCGAAGCCCCACAGAACCGGCGTCATCGCGCCGACGTCCATTCCCTGCGTCGTCACGTTGAGGAGATGGTTGAGCACCCGGGTGATCTCGCTGAACAGCACGCGCACGTACCGGCCCCGCGCCGGCACCTCCAGCGCCAGCAGCTTCTCGATGGCCAGCACGAAGGCGTGCTCCTGGCACATCATCGAGACGTAGTCGAGGCGGTCGAAGTACGGGATCGCCTGGAGATAGGTCTTGTGCTCGATCAGCTTTTCGGTGCCGCGATGCAGGAGGCCGATGTGGGGGTCGGCGCGCTCCACGATCTCGCCGTCCAGCTCCATGACGAGCCGCAGAACCCCGTGCGCCGCCGGGTGCTGCGGCCCGAAGTTCATGGTGTAGGGCTCGATGCGGACTTCCGCCATCAGCCTTCGCCTCGCGCCTTCTCGTCCCCCGGGAGGACGTACCGCGCGCCTTCCCACGGGCTCAGGAAATCGAACGCGCGGAATTCCTGCGTCAGGGACACGGGCTCGTAGACGACGCGCTTCTCCTCGTCGTCGTAGCGAAGCTCGACGTGCCCGGTCAGGGGAAAGTCCTTCCGGAGCGGATGGCCCTCGAATCCGTAATCGGTCAACAGGCGGCGCAAGTCGGAGTGTCCGGAGAACATGATGCCGTACATGTCCCAGGCTTCGCGTTCGTACCAGCCGGCCGAGCTGAAGACGCCGGCCACGGACGGCAGGGGGCGCCGCTCGTCCGTCTGGACCTTGACCCGGATGCGCTGATTATGGGTGAGCGAGAGCAGGTTGTAGACCACGTCGAATCGCGTCTCGCGCTCCGGCCAGTCCACGCCGCAGATATCGACCAGAACGCGAAATCCGCAGTTGGCGTCGTCGCGCAGGAACGTCAGGACCTTGACGATCGACTCGCGGTCCACCGCCACCACGAGCTCGTGGAACGCGACCTCCGCGGCCTCGACCTCGCCCGGGAAGGCGGCCGCAACGTATTCCGCGAGTTCGGAGAGCGCTTCGTCCATGTTCCCCGTGACCACGTAAAGGGCTTCGCACCGCCGACCCGCGCTAACGGGTGATCGTTCCCGTCCGCCGTATCTTCTTCTGGAGTTGCAGGATCCCGTACACCAGCGCCTCGGCCGTCGGCGGGCAGCCCGGAACGTAGATGTCCACGGGCACGATCCGGTCGCAGCCCCGGACGACCGAGTAGGAATAGTGGTAGTAGCCGCCGCCGTTGGCGCAGCTCCCCATCGAAATGACCCAGCGGGGTTCGGCCATCTGGTCGTAGACCTTGCGCAACGCCGGCGCCATCTTGTTGCAGAGCGTTCCCGCGACGATCATCAGGTCCGACTGTCTCGGGCTGGCGCGCGGAACCACCCCGAAACGATCCAGGTCGTACCGCGGCATCGAGGCGTGCATCATCTCGACCGCGCAACAGGCGAGGCCGAACGTCATCCACCACAGGGAACCGGTTCGCGCCCAGTTCGCCACGTCATCGACCCTGGTGACGAGAAAGCTCTTGTCGTCGAGGACCTTGGACATCCGCTCGAACGGCGCGTCCAGATCGTGGTCCGGCGACTGCGGCGCCGCTGTCATTCCCATTCGAGCGCTCCCTTCCGCCACTCGTAGACGAACCCGACGGTCAGAATGACGAGAAAGATCATCATCGACCAGAAACCGAAGACCCCGATGTCCCCCAGCGCGACCGCCCAGGGAAACAGGAAGGCGACTTCGAGATCGAAGATGATGAACAGCAGGGCGACGAGATAGAAGCGCACGTCGAACTGGCGGCGGGCGTCGCCGATGGCCTCGAAGCCGCATTCATAGGGCGAGAGTTTCTCGCCGTCCGGATAGTGGCGCGCCGCGACGTACGAGGCGGCCACGACGACGACGGCCATTCCGACGGCGATGGCGATGAACACGAGAATCGGCAGATATTCGGCGATAAACCCTTGCATGCCGCCAGCCACGGTTGCCAACAGTCGCTCGGACCATGAAGAACGCGTCGGCTCGGCGGCCGGCGACGCGACGAAAACGCCGCCCTCGCCTCCGTGCGAACGCGGCCGCCATTATAGGGGCGCGCCCGCGCGATTGAAAGCGGAGATTGGGCGCGAACGCGTCCGGACCATCCGAAGGCGGCCGACCGTCCGATCCGGGTTCCGCGAACCGGTCCGACGCGATGGTGGCGGGAGTGACGGGACTCGAACCCGCGGCCTCCGGCGTGACAGGCCGGCGCTCTAACCAGACTGAGCTACACCCCCCTGTCTGGAAACCAAACCCATGTACTTACCCCGTTCCGGGGAGTCAAGCGACCGTCCTCGTTCGATACATACGAGACGCCGCGTGAGAGGAGTGCGCGGCGTCGCGCGACCGCGACCCACCCCCCTCCCGACCTCCCCCCTGTCCAGGGGGGAGGAGTATGGATGGCTCCCTCCCGGACAGGGGGGAGGAGCGCGCGCGGGTCGGCGCGTCCCCTCTCCCCTGCCAGTGGGCGGGTCGGGGCGGGGGTCAACCGGCGGCCGGGGGCAGCAGCTTGAGCAGGCCGAAGGTCAAGCCGGCGTTGGCGAGCACGATCCCGACGGCGATGCCGACGAAGCGGACCGTCAACCGCGTTTCGAGGTTGGCCACGTCGGTCTTGAGTTCGGCCCTGAGCGCGCCCATGTCGGTCCTGAGTTCGGCCTTGAGTTCGGCCATGTCGGCCTTGAGTTCGGCCACATCGGCCTTGACGGCGCCGAGTCCCTCGTCGAGGTCGGCCTTGAGCTCGGCCTTCACTTCGGCGACATCGGCCTTCGTCGCCATCTTGTCCTCGAGGCGGACGACATCGGCCTTGAGCGCGGCGAGCCCCTTGTCCAGGTCGCCCCTGACGGCGGCGAGTCCCTTGTCGAGATCGTCCTTGGTGGCGACGCCTTCCGTCACGGCGTCGCGGACGGCCTCGGCGTGCGCTTCCGCTTGGGCCTCGTCCACGCCGGCCGCCTTGAGGCGGCGCGCGTAGGTCAGCGTGTCGAAGCCGGTTACGTGCGCGGTCATGGTCATGGGCCGAGGCTACACCGTTGCGAGGCCGTCCGCAAGCGCGTGTTCGTGCGGCCCCCCTCCCGACCTCCCCCCTGTCAGGGGGGAGGAGTATCAGTGGTCAGGGGGGAGGAGTGTGGGTGGCCAGGGGGGAGGAGCGTCGACGGCTTCCGGAAGCCTCGACGACCGCCGGCGGGTCAGAAGCGCATGGCGAAGGTCACGCCGGCCCCGAAGTCGCGGTTGCCGGCGCCGCCCGCCGCGTAGTTGACGGCGCTCCGGAGCGCGTAGCGGCCGTCGCCCCAGCGATGGTCGCCGCCTATCGCGAAGCGGAGCCGCGTCGACTCGGCGGTCGCCGCCAGCGCCGTCCCCGACGCCTTCGCCACCGTCTCCTCCGAGAACTCCTGCTCCAGGTCCACCGAACCGAAGAAGCGGCCGCCGGCCGCCGACGCCGCCACGGACACGCCCGCGCGGCCCTTCAGGCTCTCCGCGTCGTCCACGGACACGCGCGCGCCGTCCATCACCTCCTCCGTGAAGCCGTCCAGGGCCACCTTCGACCACGCCAGACCCGCGCGCGGCGTCACCGACACCCCGCCCGCGCCCGGCGCGCGCCGGCCGGCCTCCACGCCCACGGCGTAGCCCCGGCCCTTCACGCCGCTCTTCAGCGGGCCGCGAACGGCCGACTTCAGGTCCACGTCGTACCACGTCATCGCCGCCTGCACGTCCACGTGGAAGCCGCCGGAGGAGAACGTCGTCGCATGTACGCCCACGCCGGAGGCCGACGTCTCGACCTCGCCCACCGACGCCATCTCCGCCGAACCCCGCAGGCCGTGCACCGACAGGCCGAGGCGGCCGGTCGCGTCGGCCATGAAGTCCACGCCCGCGCGCAGCCCGCGGCGGCGGTGGTCGTAGGCCACGTCCGTCCGCGTCGAGCCGTCCGCCTCCCACCTGCCGCCCGCGGCCTCCACGCGCGCCCAGCCGCCCTTGGCGTCCCGCGCCGCCGACGCCCGCTCCGCGTAGGTCGGAAGGCCGTTCATCGCCAGCAGCATCGACGGCAGCGCCTCGTACAGCCGGCAGCGGTCGTTCACCATCGCCGCCACGTCGCAATCGAAGGTCGGCGACGGCTGCCGCCGCGGCGGCTCCTTCTCTTCCATCTCTTCCATCCGGCATATGCCGTCCTCGCCGCGGGTCTCGCCCGTGGCGCACGGCGCCCGCTGATAGTCCTCGGGGTTCAGAGCGATGTTGCCACCCTCATCAGGATTCTCGAACAGGGATTCCTCTCTCAGTCCGCCGGTGGGACCCTCGTCGTCGGTCACGCCCCACCTGGTCTGCGCGGGGAGAGCGCCGGTCACCCTGTCCGTCAGCGACTCGACGGCCTCCCGCGACACGTTGCCCGTCACGGCCGTGTTGCCGGGCACGAACACGACCACCGGGGTGGTCGGATCGTCGGTCCGGATGGCCCTGTCGGCGCCGTTGGCCATCACGCGCCCGGTCGGGCCGACCGCCACGCCGCCGCCGCCCGTCAGATGGACCGCCCCGGCGCCGCCTTCGCCGCCCTGCACCAGGCCGTGGATGGTGACGTAGGCATCGCCCCATCGCCCGGATCGTTCACCAGAACGCCCACGCCCGAGGAGCCGGCGCGCGCCTCGCCGGTCTCGCCGACCAGGAGCATCCCGCCGCCCGCAAGGTGGACCGCCGCGTCCGTCCCGCCCGTCACCATGCCGTTCACCGTGACGAACTGCTGGCGCACGTCCTCCGCGTCGCTCTCCAGACGCAGGAACCTGGCCCATTCGGAGTTCCTGCTCACGTCGCCCAGCCCCGCGTTGGCGACGTAGATGCCGGCCCTGGCGCCGGTGACTTCCGCGCCCTCGCCCACGGAGACGTTGATGGCGCCGTTGTTGGCGTGGGGCGTCGCGTAGTAGGCGCGGATGCCGTCGCCGCGCGAGTCGATGGAGCCGCCGTTCATGGCGACCCTGACGCCGCCCGGGTTGTAGCGGTCGAGCAGCGCCTTCACCCTGCTCCAGTAGTCCTCGTCGTCAGCGGGGTCGTCCGTGAAGCCCGCGGCCCGGAGCGCGGCGTCCACGTCGCCGCCCGTCGCCACCGCCTTCAACACCTTCTTCTCCGCCTCCGAGAGACCGAACAGCCCGGTGTACAGATTGCTTCTGGCACCCGGGGTGTCCGCGCCCAGATAGTCCAGGATCTCTTCGTCGCTCAAGTCGGCCACGGTCGTGGCGGCGCCGTCGATGGCGGTGAGGACCGACGCCGCATCGATCTCCTCGTTCCCCAGCATCGCCCTGAACTGCGCCAGGATCGCCGTCCTTCGCGAAGCGTCGCCGGTCTCCGCCAGCAGCGCCGTCTGCGCCGCGGCGTCCGGGAACTCGCCCGGGACGTCGCCCGCCGCCACTACCTGTAGTATGCCTGTGCTGTCTGCGATCCTCCGGGGCATGACCGCGGCCTCGACTCCCGCCGCCGAGCCGTAGAGGCCGTCGGTGGCGCGCTCGGCCTCTATGTACTGGGAGAAAACGACCAAATCGGAGACGTTCGCCGCGCTGAAGCGGCCCTCGTCGTTCTGGGCGACCATGGCCTTCTCCGCCTCCGTCGTCCCGTGCGAGAACGAACCCGTCCACGTGACGTCGATCACGTCGGGATTCCCCTCGGCCCGCGCCGCGACCTCCTCGCCCTCCGCGGCGACGCCGTAGCCTCCCGCCCTGGCGTAGACGCCCGTGCGGCCCATCATCCTGCCGCCCTGGGTAATCTTCACCTGGTTGTCGGGAGCCAGTGTTGTTGAATCCAGGTTGGCGTAGACGGCTTCGGACACCCTGGAGATGAGCGTGGCGCCGTCGGCGACGTCGACGATGACGTCGCCCGCGCCTCTGTTGAAGGCATGGACGACGTTGACGTGGGCGAAGTTGAGGGCGCTGCGGGAGGACTGGACCGTCCCGCCCTCCACGTTGACCCTCACGTCGCTCGCGTCGCCGGTCTTGTTATAGGCGTAAATGGCGTGCGACGACTCGGTCCGCACGGTCCCGCCGGTGTTGGTGATGGTGACGGGGCCCGCGCCGTTCCTGTTGACGTAGATGGGGCGATCCGCCGTGACGTCGCCGCCGTTGGAGATCGTGACGGCGCCCGTGTGGCCGGCGTTGTCAGTCACATAGATGCCGCGGTCTTTCGCGGTGATCGAGCCGCCGGTGGTCGTGACGGAGAGGTCGCCCGAACTCCCCGTCTTCTGGACCTGGATGCCGTGCAGGTGCATGGCCATGGCGCCCGCCTCGCCGATGTCGCCGCTGTTCGTGACCGTGACGTGGCCCTTGCCCCTGTCATCCTCGACCCGGATGCCGGCAAAATCCACGTCGCCCCCGGTCCTCTTGATGGCGCCGTGGTTGGTGATCGAGATGTTCCCGTCGTTGGCGGGCGCCATGCGGCGGACGAGGATGCCGACCTTGGCGGCGGTGATCTCCGCCGCGTTGGTGATGGTGACGCCGCCCACCACGTTCGAACTCGGCAGGTCGCCGAGGATGCCTTCCTTGGTCCGGGAGGTCAGCGTGACGCCTTCGGAGACCGTGATGACGACGTTGCCGGCCTGGCGGTTCCGCGCTAACAGGGCCTCGTCGCGCGCTTCGACCGACCCGCCCGTGACCGTGATCTCGGCGTCGCCCGCGTTGGCGATCGTCTCGCCTTCCTCGCCTACCGTGACCAGGATGCCGGCTTGGTTGGAAACGTCGATGTCGCCGACCGAATGGGTGACGGAGGCGCCGGCGTTCGAGCCGGCGGCCGTCTTCGCGCTTGTCTTGACGGAGATGCCCAGGGCGTGCGACCTGATGTCGCCGTCGTTGGTGACCGTGGCGCCGCCGGCGGCGCCCGTGTGCTGCAGCGAGATGCCGTTCGAGCCGGACTGGATGGCGGTGATGGCGCCGCTGTTGGTGATCTCGGCGTCGCCCCGGTTCCGGTAGTCCATGAGGATGCCGTCTTGGGTGGCGCCCGACGTCGTGATGGCGCCGGTGTTGGTGATCGTCGCGCCGCCGGTGTGGGCGTTCGAGGCGGCCGCGGCGTAATTCAGGTAGATGCCCTCCTCCCCCGAGCTGATGGCGCCGTGGTTCTCGATGGTCGTGGCGGCCGTGGTGCCGGCACTCGAGCTCCTCTGGACGTTAATGCCCTCCAGCGTCGAATGGATCGCGGCATGGTTGGTGAACGTGGCCGCGCCGGAGCCGGCGTTCACCCGGGCGAGGATGCCGTGGCGATTCATGCGGGCGCCCGACTCCCCGATGGTGACGCCGGCGTTGACGGTCACCGTCGTTGTGGACGCGCCCGTGCGATCCTGGACGATCAGGATGCCGTTGTTGTCCTCGGTGCCGGAGTTCGCGTTGCTCGCGCGCTGGCGGATGGCCACCCGGTTGGCGGTGGCGCTGGCGCCGCCGACCGTGAGCGCGAGCCCGCCGCCGGCGGCGGCGTCGCTGTCCAGGGTGATGCCGTTCGACGCGCGGGTGGCCCCGGCCCCGGAGGTGACCGTCCACGCCGTCGAGCCGCCCGGCACGACGACCGTGGCGACGTTGTTCGCGCCGGGCGCCGCGTCCTGGTAGATGATGCCGTCGGCAAAGGTGCCGCTGCCGCCGCCGTGGGTCGCGGTGCAGGTGGCGGTCTGCGCCGTGCTGGAGATCGCCCCGCACTCGTCCGCCGCCCGCGCCGCGCCCGGAGCGAGGAGGAAGGCCGCCGCCAGCAGGGCGATGCCCCCGGCGAGGCCGAGGCGCGCCGTCTTCGTTGCGTTCATGATGGAAACTCCTCCGGTATTCCCGTTTCGACGACGAGTCGAGGGATTCGGCGCGTCACGGCGGCCCGGCCGCGCCCGACCGGCCAGGGAGCCGCAGCTCCCCCCGCGCGCGTTCATTGTATCCAGCGGGGGGGGGGGGTCAATTTCGAGTTGACCCTAATTTCGCGCCGCCGCGGGGCCGCGGACCCCCCCTGGCCGCGACCCCCACCCCGACCCTCCCCCTGCAAGGGAGAGGGAGAAGAGGGAGGGGGAGGGGAGGGGAGAAGAAAGGGGGAGGGAGAAGAAGGGGGAGACGGCAGGGGGGTCATTCGGCGGGCGGCGGGGCGGTCCGTTCGACGACGCGCTCCAGGCTGGCGGTCTGGCGCTCGAGGCCGCCGATCAGGGCCTCGAGGCTGCGCCCCTGCATGGCGAGCGCATCCATGGCCTCCTCGTGGCGGCGGGCGCCCTCGGCCATCGCTTCGGCGTGACGGCGGGCCCCCTCGGCCATCGCTTCCTTGTGGCGGCGGGCCCCCTCGACCATCGCTTCGGCGTGCGCAGCCATGGTTTCGGCGTGCGCCGCCATGGCTTCCTTGTGGCGGCGTTCGTCGGCTTCGTGTTGCCGATCGAGGATCACGGCGCGGTCCTTGTTGGCGCGGACCATGGCGCGGATGCCGTACCATATCCCCCACGCCGCGGCGGCGGAGGCGACGGCGGACACGAACGCAGCGGCGGCGCCGACGACGGCGACCCAGAAGGCCGCATCTTGCGCGGCGAGGGTGGCTTGTTCGAACGCGGTCATGGGCGTCTCCTTTCAGGCCGGGATACTACCGGATTTCCGCTTTCGCGCGACCCCCCTCCCGACCTCCCCCCTGTTCAGGGGGAGGAGTGTGAATGGCGCGCCCCCCTCTTCTCCCTCTCCTTGGCAGGGGGAGGGAGAAAATAAGAGGACGGGAGGGGGGTTGACCGCGGCCCCGCGACGCCGTTCGCGCTCCTCTCCCCCGCCGCGACCCCCACCCCGACCCTCCCCCTGCAAGGGAGAGGGAGAAGAAGGAAGGGGAGGTCGGGAGGGGGGTCCTGTTGGTACAGACCGGATAGAAAGGTAACAGTTTAGACCGGATACATGGGTAACAGGTTGGAGGGTCGGTCGGGAGGTGCGGGAGGTGCGACCGATGCCCTGGAAGGAGACCTGTCCGATGGACGAGAAGCTGGTTTTCGTTGCCGACTATCTGCGTGGCGAGTGGTCGATGACGGCGCTGTGCGAGCACTACGGCATCAGCCGCAAGACCGGGTACAAGTGGCTTGGTCGGTATCGCGGCGACGGCCCGGAGGGTCTGGTCGATCGGTCGCGGGCGCCGCGTCGCCATGGTCGGTCGATGGCGCCGTCGGTGGCCGAGGCGATCATCGCCTTGCGCCGCACGCGTCCGCACTGGGGTCCGCGCAAGCTGCGGGCGGTGTTGGTGAGTCAGCGCCCCGAGGTGGCGTGGCCGGCGGCCAGCACGATGGGCGACCTGCTGCGCGCGGAGGGTCTGGTGGCGCGCCGTCGCCGGCGTCGTCGGATGGCGGCTCCGTGTCGTCCGTTCCGCCCTGTGGCGGCTCCCAACGACGTGTGGTGCATCGACTTCAAGGGGTGGTTTCGCACCCGCGACGGCGTCCGCTGCGATCCGCTGACGATCACCGACGCCTACAGCCGCTTTCTGCTGGCGTGCGTCATCGTCCCGCCGCAGACCGCAGCGGTGGGGGCGGCGGTGGGGCGGGTGTTCCGGCGCTACGGGGTTCCCGAGGCCATCCGTTCGGACAACGGGGCGCCGTTCGCCGGTCCGGGGGCTGGGGGTCTGTCGCGTCTGTCGGTGGAATGGATCAAGGCCGGGATCGCGGTGGAGCGGATTGCGCGGGGTCAGCCGCAGCAGAACGGGAGGCATGAGCGGATGCATCGGACGTTGAAGGCCGAGACCGCGACGCCGCCGGCGGCGACGGCGGACGCGCAACAGGCCCGCTTCGACCGCTTCCGCCAGGACTTCAACGTCCATCGTCCGCATGAGGCCCTGGGGCAGAAGCCGCCTGCGGCGTTCTACCGGTCGTCGGAGCGGCGTCATCCCGAGCGCCTGGAGGAGCCTTGGTACGATGCCGAGCACGCGATGCGCCGGGTCCGCACCGATGGCTCCATCAAGTGGGGCGGCGACCTGGTCTTCATCAGCGAGACGCTGAGGGGCGAGCCGGTGGGCGTGGCCGAGACTGACGGGGGCGACTGGATCGTCCGCTTCGCGGATGTCGACCTCGGGATCATCGATCGGAGGTCAAAGAAGCTTCACCGCTTCCGTGCGGCCCGGCCGGGCCGCACGGAAGCGGGACAGACCGGGAACACTGTTACCCATGTATCCGGTCTATAGTGTTACCCATCTATCCGGTTGCTCAGTTCCTTGCATATACGCTCTCCGATGTCCGATTCACCGCGAGGGAGGGCCGTATGGACGCGCGGTCACGGGCCAGACGATTGCGCGCCGAACGGACGCTGGCCGAGCATCGACTGTGGATGCAGCTGCGCGCGCGGCAGCTGGACGGCTGCCACTTCCGGCATCAATTTCCCATCGGCGGGTACGTCGTCGACTTCGTCTGCCGCCGCCGGCGTCTGGTCGTCGAGGTCGATGGCGGACAACACGCCGAACGCCGGGAAGCGGACGCGGATGCGGCCAGGACGGCCTGGCTCGAACGGCGGGGGTACAAGGTCGTCCGGTTCTGGAACAGCGACGTTCTGGAGGCCATCGAAGGCGTCGTCGAGACGATCCTCGCGGAATTGCGTGACCGCGATCCACCCCCACCCCGACCGCCCACGCTCTCCTCCCCCTGACCATTCATACTCCTCCCCCCTGGCAGGGGGGAGGTCGGGAGGGGGGTCCGCCGCGGTCCCGCGACGCCGTTCGCGCTTCTCTCCCCGGCCGCGACCCCCACCCCGACCCTCCCCCTGCAAGGGAGAGGGAGAAGAAGGGGGAGGGAGGGGGGGGTTGACCGCGGCCCCGCGACGCCGTTCGCGCTCCTCTCCGCCGCCGCGACCCCCACCCCGACCCTCCCCCTGCAAGGGAGAGGGAGAACATAAGAGGACGGGAGGGAGCCATTATCACTCCTCCCCCCTGGCAGGGGGGAGGTCGGGAGGGGGGTTGACCGCGGCCCCGCGACGCCGTTCGCGCTTCTCTCCCCGGCCGCGACCCCCACCCCGGCCCTCCCCCTGCAAGGGGGAGGGAGAAGAAGGGGGGGGGGAGGGGGAGGGAGAAGTAAAGGGAGCGGGAGAAGAGGAGGGAGGGAGAAGAGGGAGGGGGGCGGGTCAGGGCGCTTCGGTCAGGGCTAGCCACTCGGCCTCGCTCAGGACGGCCACGCCGAGTTCCTGCGCCTTCTTCAGCTTCGACCCCGCGCCCGGCCCGGCGACCACGTAGTCGGTCCTGGCGCCGACCGATCCCGAGACCCTGGCGCCGAGCGCCTCCGCCCTCGCCTTGGCCTCGGCCCGCGTCACGGTCTCCAGCGTCCCCGTGAAGACGACCGTCTTTCCGGCGATCGCCGACTCGCTTGCCACCGGCTCGGCGTCCCGCACCCGGACCCCCAGGTCCGGGTCGCGCAGATCGTCGATCGCCCGCCGGTTGCGAGGCTCGGCGAAGAACTCGACGACGACCTCGGCGACCTTCCGGCCGATGCCGTCGATATCGACGAGATCGCGATAGTCCTCGCCGTCGCGGTCCCGCGCCCCGGCCATGGCCTCCAGGAACCGATCCAGCGTCTCGTAGCGCCGCGACAGCAGACGCGCCGTCGCCTGGCCGACATGCCGGATGCCGAGGGCGTACAGGAACCGCTCGATCCCGACGTCGCGGCGGCGGTCGATGGCGGCGAACAGGTTGCGGACCGAAGTCTCGCCCCATCCCTCCCAATCGCGCAACGGAGGATCGATCGCGCCGTCGCCGTCGCGGCTCTCGAGGGTGAACAGGTCGGCGGGCTCCCTGACGACGCCCCTTTCCCAGAAGGCCAGTATCTGCTTCTCGCCGATGCCCTCGACGTCGAAGGCGTTCCGGCCGACGAAGTGGCGCAACCGCTCCACGGCCTGCGCCGGACAGATCAGCCCGCCCGTGCAGCGGCGCGCCGCCTCGTCCTCTTCCCGGACCGCCGCGCTGCCGCATTCGGGGCACACGTCGGGGAACGCGAACGGTTTCGCGCCCTTCGGCCGGCGCTCCCGAACCACCTCCACGATCTGGGGAATGACGTCGCCCGCCCGCCGCACGACGACCGTATCGCCCGGCCGCACGTCCTTGCGTTCGATCTCGTCTTCGTTGTGGAGCGTGGCGTTGCCGACGACGACGCCGCCCACGGTCACCGGCTCGAGCCTCGCGACCGGCGTCAGCGCGCCCGTCCGCCCGACCTGGATGCCGATCGACCTGAGGACGGTCCGCGCCTTTTCGGCGGGGAACTTGTGGGCCACGGCCCACCGCGGCGACCGGCTGACCATGCCCAGCCGGTTCTGCCAGTCGAGCCGGTCGACCTTGTAGACGACCCCGTCGATGTCGAAGGGCAGCGCCGCCCGCATTTCCTCCAGCTCCCGATAGTGATCGAGGACGGCCTCCGGCGCCTCGCACCGCCGGGCGGGCTCGTTGAGCGCGAACCCCCACTCCTCCAGCCGCCGGCGCGCCTCCCAGAGCGTGTCGGCGATGGGAGCGGACGCCTCGCCCCAGGCGTATCCGAAGAAACGGATCGGACGGGCCTCGGTCACCGCGGGGTCCAGCTGCCGGAGGCTTCCCGCGGCCGCGTTCCTGGGATTGGCGAACGCCTGTCTTTCCGCGGTCTCCTGCGCCCGGTTGAGGGCCAGGAAGTCCTCGCGCCGCATGTAGACCTCGCCGCGGACCTCCAGGCGCTCCGGGACTCCCCGTCCGCGCAACCTGCGCGGAACGTCCCCGGTCATGCGCAGGTTGTCCGTGACGTCCTCGCCCGTCTCCCCGTCGCCGCGCGTCGCCCCCCGGACGAACTCGCCGCCTTCGTAGAGAAGCGCGGCGGACAGGCCGTCGATCTTGGGCTCGGCGACGACGACGACCGCGGCGTCTCCGTCCAGTCCCAGGAACCGTCGGACCCGTCCGTAGAAGCCGGCGACGTCCCCGTCGTCGAAGGCGTTGTCGAGGGACAGCATGGGCCGCGCATGGCGCACCTTGCGAAAGCCCTGGGCCGGCGCGGCGCCGACCCGGCGGGAGGGGCCGTCATCGCGAACGAGTCCGGGAAACCGGGTCTCGATCGCCCGGTTTCGCCGCCGGAGGGCGTCGTACTCCGCATCGCTGATCGTGGGGGCGTCGCGCTGGTGGTAAGCGCGATCGTGTTCGGCGATCTCGCCCGCCAGACGCTCGAGCTCCGCCGCCGCCCGCTCCTCCGTCAGCGCCTCGACGTCGATGCCGGCCGACGGGCCGGCGGCGTCTTCGCCGCTCACGACGCCCGTTCCGCGATCAGACTGTCGGCGGCCGCCCGCGCCTCGTCGGTCACCCGCGCGCCCGCGAGCATCCGGGCCAGTTCCTCGCGCCGCGTCCCCGTATCGAGCCGATCGACGGTCGTCACCGCGCGTTCGCCGCCGGTGGTCTTGCCGATCAGCCAGTGGTGGTTCCCGCGCGCGGCGACCTGCGGCGAGTGCGTGACCACCAGGACCTGCGACTCCCGCGCCAGCCGCTCGAGGCGGGCGCCGACGGCGTCGGCAGTGGCCCCGCCGATGCCCCGGTCGACCTCGTCGAAAATCAGCGTCCGCGAGCCCCGCGTGCGCGCGAGGACGACCTTCAGGGCCAGCATGATCCGGCCGAGCTCGCCGCCCGAGGCCACCTGGGAGAGCGGACCCGGCTCGTGGCCGGCGTTCGTGGCGACCTGGAAGGCGACGCGATCGAACCCCTCGCGTCCCCACCAGTCCTCGGCGACCGTCTCGACCGCGGTCCCGACCGCGGCGTCGCCCAGCTTCAGCGACGGCAACTCCGCGTTGACGGACTCGTCGAACCTCCGGGCGCCGGCGCGCCGTTTGCCGCTCAGGGACTTCGCCGCGTCCTCGTAGGCCGCGCGGCCGGCCTCGGCCTCCCCGGCCAGACGGTCGATCCCGCCGGCCCCGGAGTCGAGCGCCGCGAGCCGCCCGGAGAAGGCGTCCAGGACGGCCGGCAGTTCCGCCACCGTCGTCCGGTGCTTTCGCGCCAGCGCGCGCAGGTCGAACAGCCGGTTCTCGACGACCGACAGCCGCCCGGGATCCGCCGTCAGCTCCCGGTCGAGGCGTTCGAGCATCGCGACCGCCTCCACGGTCTCGACGCGCGCGCGCTCGAGGGCCGTCATCACTTCGTCGAACCGGCCCGCCGCATGTTCCCGAGACCGTTCCAGCGCCCGTTCGGCGCGATGCAGCCCGGTCTGCGCGCCGTCTTCCGACGTCAACGCCGCCAGCGCCTCGGAAAGCGACCGGGAGAGGCGTTCCGCGTGCGTCAGAACGGTCCGCTCGGCGGCAAGCGAGTCCTCCTCCGCCGGCCGGGGGTCCAGGGAGCTCAACTCCTCGACGGCGTGGCGCACGTATTCCTCGTCGGCGCGCGCGCGCTCCAGTTCCGCCCTCGCGTCCTCCAGGGCGCGCGCCGCGTCCCGCATCGCGTCGAACGCCGACGCGACCCCCTCGACGTCGGACTCCAGACCGGCGTACTGGTCGAGAAGCCGGCGATGGTTGGAGGGGTCGAGCAGCAGGGCGAGATCGTGCTGCCCCTGCACCTCGACGATGGCCATGCCGAGTTCGCGCAGGAACGCGGCGGAGACCGGTCGATCGTTGGCGAAGGCCCGGCTGCGGCCCTCGGACGTGACCACGCGCCGGAGGATCACGCCGTCCGCTCCGGCCAGGCCCCGGCTTTCGAGCAGACCCCGCGCCGCGTGCGCCGCCGGAACCTCGAAAACGGCGGTAACGTCGGCCTGCCGGGCGCCGGCGCGAACCAGCCCCGCCGACGCCCGATGCCCGAGGCAGAGCCCCAGCGCGTCGAGCAGGATCGACTTACCGGTCCCGGTCTCGCCCGTGAGCACGCAAAGACCCGGTTCGAATTCCAGGTCGAGGCGTTCGATGAGGACGAAGTCCCGGATGGACAGTCCCGCGAGCATCGCGCGGCCCGCTAGAACACCGGTCTCCACCAGCGACCGATCCGGGACCCTCCGGTCTTCCGCGGCCGCGACTCCTCGCCGGTCAACATTTCACTCGCCGGTCAGCATTTCATACGCATCCCGATACCAGACGCTTCCGGGATGGTTGTGTCCGAGAACGGCCGCCGCGGTCCGGGCCTCGTCGATCACGCCAAGCGCCAGGTACGCCTCGGCGAGGCGGTGCAGCGCTTCCGGCGCATGGGTCGTCGTTCCGTATTCCTCGACGACGACGCGGAACCTGTTGATCGCGGAAACGTAATTCCCCTCCCCGAGATAGAACCGCCCGACCTCCATCTCCTTGCCCGCCAGGTGATCCTCCGCGAGCACGACCTTCAACCGGGCGTCGCGCGCGTACTCGGTGTCGGGATACCTGCGAACCAGCTCGTTCAACGCGGCGAGCGCCTGCTCGGTCACGCGCTGGTCCCGCCCGATGTCGGTTATCTGTTCGTAGTAGCTGATCGCGATGAGATAGAAGGCGTAGGGCGCGTCCGCGCTGTTGGGATGCAGCTGGATGAAGCGGTCGGCGGCGAGTATGGCCTGGTCGTACCGATTGGTCTGGTAATGGGAGAACGCGGCCATGAGCTGGGCCTTGGTCGCCCAGACCGAATACGGGTGCTGGCGCTCCACTTCGTCGAATTCCTCGGCGGCCCGGGTGTAGCTGCCGCCCAGCAGCGAATCCAGGGCGCTGTTGTAGAGCTCCTCGACCGGCCGCTCGGCGTACCCGGAGTCGGCGTCGGAGGAACAGCCGGGCAGCGACAGGGCCAGGACGACCGCCAGCGCCGGCAGGGCGCACGCGCGGACCGCGCGCGGCGGCCACGCCTTCATCGACATGCGCGTATCGTCTGTATCGTCGCGGGAGAGGGTCATTCCGGGTTCGGCAAAGGGTCCAGTTGAACGTCCGAGAGACGCGCGGCGCCCCGCGCCGGGGCCGACCGAAGGCGGGGATTATAGCAACGAAGCCGACCGATGCGAAGCGCCGGCGGATGGTCGGGGGGGAGGGGCGTGGATGGCTCCCTCCCGTCCCTCTTCTTTCTCCCTCTCCCTGGCAGGGGGAGGGTCGGGGTGGGGGTCACCGGCGTTGCGGGGTACGTCCATCCGGACCCCCCTCCCGACCTCCCCCCTGTCAGGGGGGAGGAGTGTGGATGGGCAGGGGGGAAGGAGCGTCGACGGCCCCTTCCCGTCCCTCTTCTTTCTCCCTCTCCCTTGCAGGGGGAGGGTCGGGGTGGGGGTCGCCGGCGGCGGGGTACGTCCATCCGGACCCCCCTCCCGACCTCCCCCCTGCCAGGGGGGAGGAGTATGGATTGGGCAGGGGGGAGGGAGTGTGGATGGGCAGGGGGGAGGAGCGTCGACGGCTCCCTCCCGTCTCTCTTCTTTCTCCCTCTCCCTTGCAGGGGGAGGGTCGGGGTGGGGGTCGCCGGCGGCGGGGCACGTCCATCCGGACCCCCCTCCCGACCTCCCCCCTGCCAGGGGGGAGGAGTATGGATGGTCAGGGGGGAGGGAGTGTGGATGGCTCCCTCCCGTCCCTCTTCTTTCTCCCTCTCCCTTGCAGGGAGAGGGTCGGGGTGGGGGTCACCGGCGGCGGGGTGGGCGTCCGGACCCCCCTCCCGACCTCCCCCCTGCCAGGGGGGAGGAGTATGGATTGGGCAGGGGGGAGGGAGTGTGGATGGGCAGGGGGGAGGGGCGTCGACGGCCCCTTCCCGTCCCTCTTCTTTCTCCCTCTCCCTTGCAGGGGGAGGGTCGGGGTGGGGGTCGCCGACGGCGGGGTACGTCCATCCGGACCCCCCTCCCGACCTCCCCCCTGTCAGGGGGGAGGAGTATGAATTGGCAGGGGGGAAGGAGCGTCGACGGCTCCCTCCCGTCCCTCTTCTTTCTCCCTCTCCCTTGCAGGGGGAGGGTCGGGGTGGGGGTCGCCGACGGCGGGGTACGTCCATCCGGACCCCCCTCCCGACCTCCCCCCTGTCAGGGGGGAGGAGTGTGGATGGGCAGGGGGGAAGGGCGTCGACGGCTCCCTCCCGTCTCTCTTCTTTCTCCCTCTCCCTTGCAGGGGGAGGGTCGGGGTGGGGGTCGCCGGCGGCGGGGTGGGCGTCCGGACCCCCCTCCCGACCTCCCCCCTGTCAGGGGGGAGGAGTATGGATGGTCAGGGGGGGAGGGAGTGTGGATGGGCAGGGGGGAAGGAGCGTCGACGGCTCCCTCCTGTCTCTCTTCTTTCTCCCTCTCCCTTGCAGGGGGAGGGTCGGGGTGGGGGTCGCCGGCGGCGGGGTGGGCGTCCGGACCCCCCTCCCGACCTCCCCCCTGTCAGGGGGGAGGGGTGTGGATGGGCAGGGGGGAAGGAGCGTCGACGGCTCCCTCCCGTCCCTCTTCTTTCTCCCTCTCCCTTGCAGGGGGAGGGTCGGGGTGGGGGTCGCCGACGGCGGGGTACGTCCATCCGGACCCCCCTCCCGACCTCCCCCCTGTCAGGGGGGAGGAGTATGGATGGGCAGGGGGGAGGGGCGTGGATGGTCAGGGGGGAGGGTCGGGGTGGGGGGCGCGGTCGCCCTACTCCGGGATCTTCCCGTCGTCCCGCGTGAAGGGGTACATCATGACCTGGTCCACGCCGGGGGCCGCCTCGTGGAGCTCCTTCATCGACCGGCAGACGGAGTCCGCCACCGCGACCCGGCGCCCGTCGGCCCTCGCCTCCTCGACGAAGGTCTCGATGTCCTTCCGCGCGATGCCGATCGTCGCGCCGGTATCGTAGGTTCCCGTCAACACGGCCCGCGGAAAGTAGTGGTCGGTCGCGATGTTGCGCCCGGACGTCTCCTCCAGGACCTCCAGCATCGTTTTCATGCTCAGGCCGCCTTTCTCGCCCCAGGCCAGGGCCTCGCTGGAAACCGCCAGCGCCGCGTGGACCAGGCAGTTGTTGACGAGCTTCATGCGCTGGCCGTTCCCCACCTCGGAACCGAGATCGAAGACCTTTTCGCTGAAGGTCTCGAACACGGGCGTCAACCGCCGCAGGTGCTCGGGCTCGCCCGAGAACATCAGGCGGGCCTGCGCCGCCCGCGTGCGCGGCGGGGTCCCGGAGACGGTCGCGTCCGCATAGCCGATGCCCTTCCCGCCCAGCCGCGCGTGGGCGGCGACGGCGCACCGCGGGCTCGCCGTCGACGTATTGACGACGACGAGACCGTCCGGCGCGGCGGCGCCGCAGATCTCCGCGACCACCGCCTCGACCGAAGCGATGGTCGGCAGGCACAGGAACACGAGGCTGGAGCGTTCCGCCGCCTCGGCCGCGGACGCGGCGGCGTACGCGCCCTCGGGCGCGAGCTTCGCGGCCCCGGCGACGTCGAAGACCGCCATCTCGAAGCCGCCCGCGGCGATGTTGTCGGCGATCGCCTTGCCCAGATTGCCGAGGCCGATGAAGCCGACCGTTTCCCGATTCATGTCTCCGTTTCCTCCGTGCGGTTCGCGCCGGCGCGGGCCGGCGGCTACTCCCACTCTATGGTGCCGGGCGGTTTCGAGGTGACGTCGTAGACGACGCGGTTGATGCCCTTCACCTCGTTGACGATCCGGGTGGCCACGTTGCCGATGAACGCCATGTCGAAGGGATAGTAGTCCGCGGTCATTCCGTCCGTGGAGGTCACGGCGCGGAGGGCGCAGACGTGTTCGTAGGTGCGCTCGTCGCCCATCACGCCGACGGTCCGCACCGGCAGCAGCACGGCGAAGGCCTGCCAGACGTCGTCGTAGAGTCCGGCGCGCCGGATCTCCTCCAGATAGATCCCGTCGGCCCGGCGCAGGACGTCCAGCTTCCCGGGCGTCACCTCCCCGGGCAGGCGTATGGCCAGCCCCGGCCCGGGAAAGGGATGGCGCCCGAGAACGCTCTCGGGGAGTCCCAGCTCCCGCCCCAGCGCCCGCGCTTCGTCCTTGAACAGCTCGCGGAGGGGTTCCACGACCTTCAGGTTCATGCGCTCGGGGAGTCCGCCCACGTTGTGGTGGGACTTGATCGTCGCGCTCGGACCGCCCGCCGGAGGGGCGGATTCGATCACGTCCGGGTACAGCGTTCCCTGCGCCAGGAACCCGACGCCGTCGATCCGCCTGGCCTCGGCTTCGAAGACGTCGACGAACGCGCCGCCGACGACCTTCCGCTTGTCCTCGGGATCGACGACTCCCCGCAGCGCCCGCAGGAAATCGGCGGAGGCGTCGCGGACGACGAGCGGGACGTCGAAGTGGCCGCGGAACACCCGCTCCACCTCCGCCGCCTCGCCGGCGCGCAACAGGCCCGTGTCGACGAAGATGCACGTGAGCCGGTCGCCGACCGCCTCGCGCAGAAGGACGGCGGCCACCGCCGAATCGACGCCGCCCGACAGGCCGCAGACGACGCGCCCCTCGCCCACCCGGTCGCGGATGCCGGCGACGGCCGCCTCGCGGAACGCCGCCATGCTCCAGCCGCCCGCGCAGCCCGCCACCCGGTGGGTGAAGTTGCGCAGGAGCGCGCCGCCCCGGGGGGTGTGGACGACTTCCGGATGGAACTGGACGCCGTAGTAGCGGCGCTCGTCGTCGGCGATGGCGGCGAACCCGGTCCCGTCGCTGACGGCGACGGAGCGGAACCCTTCCGGCAGCCGGACCACCCGGTCGCCGTGGCTCATCCACACCTGTTCCCGGTCGCCGGGCGCCCACAGCCCGTCGAACAGGCCGCAGCCGTCCGTGACCTCGATGGACGCGCGCCCGAACTCGCGCCGGGCGGCGGTCTCCACCTCGCCGCCGAGCTGGGCGACCATGGTCTGCTCGCCGTAGCAGATGCCGAGGACCGGGACGCCGAGCTCGAACGTCAGTTCGGGCGCCCGCGGCGTATCCGCCCGCGACACGGAGGCCGGGCCGCCCGAGAGGACGATGCCCCGGGGGTCGAACCGCCTCAGCGCGGCTTCCGATCCGTCGAAGGGAACGATCTCGCAATAGACGCCGTTCTCGCGGATCCGGCGGGCGATGAGTTGCGTGACCTGGGAACCGAAATCGATGATGAGCACGCCGTCGGTCATCGCCCGAACGTACGTTCCGGCCTCCGGGGAGTCCAGTGGCGGCGGCCGCCCGGGCCGCGGTTCCTATTCGGGGTGCGGGTAGTTGGGCGACTCCCGCGTGATGAGGACGTCGTGGACGTGGCTCTCGCGGAGCCCCGCGTTGGATATCCTCCGGAACCGGGGCTCGCGCTGAAGCCCGGCGACGTCCGCCGCGCCCTGGTATCCCATGCCCGCCCGCAGGCCGCCGACCAGCTGATGCAGGACGCCGTTCAGCGGTCCCTTGTAGGGCACCTGCCCTTCCACCCCCTCCGGGACGTACCGCGCGAGCAGGCCCACGTGCTCCTGGAAATAGCGGTCCGCCGATCCCTGGGCCATGGCCCCGGCGGACCCCATTCCC
The DNA here is from genome assembly GCA_965242505.1 of Alphaproteobacteria bacterium. GTDB lineage: Bacteria > Pseudomonadota > Alphaproteobacteria > UBA2966 > UBA2966 > UBA2966. The sequence continues at coordinate 155,469 of OZ251449.1, read as the reverse complement.
CGATAGGACTTGTAGGACCGGCCCTGGTAGAAGAACACCTCGCCGGGCGATTCGTCGGTGCCCGCCAGCAGAGAACCGATCATCACGGCGTCGGCGCCGGCGGCGACGGCCTTCACGACGTCTCCCGCATACTTGACGCCGCCGTCCGAGATCGCCGGCACGCCGTGGCGATGGCACTCCGCGGACGTTTCCATGACCGCGGTGAGCTGGGGCACGCCGACGCCCGCCACCATCCTCGTGGTGCAGATGGAACCCGGCCCGATGCCGACCTTCACGGCGTCCGCCCCGGCGTCGATCAACGCCCTGGCGGCCTCCGCCGTGGCGACGTTGCCGGCCACGACCTGCGCGTAGTTGCCGAGCTTCTTGACCCGTCCCACCGCGTCGATCACGCGCCTGGAGTGGCCGTGCGCGGTATCCACCACGACGACGTCGACCTCGGCGTCCACCAGCGCTTCGGCGCGCGCCACGCCCTTCTCGCCGACGCCGGTCGCGGCGGCGACGCGCAACCGGCCCTGTTCGTCCTTGCTGGCGTCGGGGTGGAGCTCCGCCTTCTCGATGTCCTTGACGGTGACGAGGCCGGCGCAACGGCCGTCGTCGTCGACCACCAGCAGCTTCTCGATCCGGTGCCGGTGCAGCAGACGCTTGGCCTCCTCGCTGTCGACCCCCTCCCGGACGGTGATCAGCTCCCGCGTCATCAGGTCCTTGACGGGTTGCCGGTCGTCGGTGGCGAAGCGCACGTCGCGGTTGGTCAGGATGCCGACGAGGCGCCCGGCCTCGCCGTCGACCACGGGGATGCCCGAGATCCGATGCCGCCGCATCGACTCCAGCGCATCGGCGAGCGGCTGCTCCGGGCCGATGGTGACCGGATCGACGACCATCCCCGACACGAACTTCTTGACCGCGCGAACCTCGTCGGCCTGGTCCTCCACGGGCAGGTTGCGATGGATCACGCCGATGCCGCCGGCCTGCGCCATGGCGATGGCGAGCGCGCTCTCGGTCACCGTGTCCATGGCGGCCGACACGAGCGGGACGTTCAGCCTTATCTCGCGGGTGAGGCGCGTTCGGGTATCGACTTCGGCGGGCAGGACCGCGGAGTATCTCGGCTCGAGGAGAACGTCGTCGAACGTGAGCGATTCCGATATCTCCATCTCGCCTCCCCGATGCGGCGGCGCGCACCATGCCACGCCGGCGGGCGCCAGAATAGCGGAAACGGGCGCGGGCGCCCCGCGGACCGCGCGCCTCACAGAACGAAGGTCCGGAACGTGTAATGCGCCGCCTGGTAGATGACCACGACCTCGAGAAAGATCATCAGGAGACCGGCGCGGTTCAGGCGCATCATCGAGGACTTGTTCCCGGGGTCGATGTCGATCCGGTCGAGGACCTTCATCAATCCCAGTTGCAGGACGTAGTGCGCCCCGCCCAGCGCGAACACCGCGAGGACCGTGTCGACGGTGAAGAACCGCAGTCCCGCGAGCGAGTCGACGGGGACCTCGGGATACCTGGAGAAGACGTGAAGCCCGCACGCCAGCCACGCGACCCCGACGAACCCCCAGGCGAAGACGATCTGGGCTTTCGCGCTCTTGATGACGAGCCCCCGACGACACGCGCCCCGGACGGGCGGCGACCGACGCGGCGCATGGTAGCATCCGCCTTCCCGGAGCTCCAATCGCCGACGCCGCCGCCGCAGGGTCCGTTCGCGCTCCTCCCGCCTGGCGCGACCCCCACCCCGACCCTCCCCCTGCCAGGGAGAGGGAGAAAAGGAGGACGGAGGGGCCATTGATACTCCTCCTCCCTGACAGGGGGGAGGTCGGGAGGGGGGCGGACCGCGAGGGTCCGGATCGGGCTATCGGACGTCGGGGCCGGACCCCCTGAAATCCATCGCGACGACGTAGGTTTCGGGAGATTCGCGCCGGCTCGCGCCGGGCTTCGCGCGCCTGACCGTCCGGAACGCCGCCTTCATCGCGGCGAGCAGCTCCCGTTCGGCGCCCCCCTGGCGCACTTTGGCGACGAACGCGCCGCGGGGGCGCAGGACCCGGCGCGCGACGTCGAACGCCGCCTCCGCCAGCGCCACGGTCCGCAGGTGATCGGTGGACCGGTGGCCGGTCGACGCCGGCGCCATGTCGGACAACACGACGTCGACGCCGCGCGCCGACGCCCGAAGGATCGTCTCGACGGCGTCCCCGTCGAGGACGTCGGCGCGGACGATCGCGGCGCCGGCCACCGGCTCCATGGGCGACGCGTCGACGGCGATCACGTTGCCGCGTCCCGCGCGCTCGACCGCCACCTGCGTCCAGCCGCCCGGCGCCGCGCCGAGATCGACGACCCGCGCTCCCGCCCCGAGAAACCCGAACCGGTCGTCGAGCTCGGCCAGCTTGAACGCCGCGCGCGATCTGTATCCGGCCTTCTTCGCCCGCGCGACGTAGGCGTCGTTCAGTTGCCGCGACAGCCATCGCGTCGACGACGCCGTGCGGCCGCGGGCGGTCTCGACCCGGAGCCTGCCCCGTTTCGCAGTCGGCCCCCCCGGTGTTCCCATGTCCGCCAACTCCCCTGCCCGCGACGCGACCGCGCCGCGCGCCGGACTTATGCCCGACGGCGGTCGCCGTTGACAGCCTCCGGGCCGGTTCCTATGTTCCGGGCCTCCAGGGCCCGGCCGCTCGCGGCGGCCCTGCTGGGGGATCGTCTAATGGTAGGACAGCAGGTTCTGGCCCTGCCGGTGGGGGTTCGAGTCCCTCTCCCCCAGCCATGGCCGCGGCGCGATGGGCTCGCGCTCCTTCCCCCCGGCGCGACCCCCACCCCGACCCTCCCCCTGCAAGGGGGAGGGAGAAGAAGAGGGCGGGAGGAAACCATTCACGCTCCTCCTCCCTGACAGGGGGGAGGTCGGGAGGGGGGTCGCGCCAAGGAAGAGGAGCGCGAACGGACCCTCCGGCGCCCCCGTCGCCGGATGAAGCTCGCGGACGAGCAGTACGAGAAACGCCGGCTAAATCGCGCCGGCCTTCTTCAGGGAAGCGATGAAGCCGGTCAGCCCCTGTTCCGCCAGGGCTTTCTCCGCCCGCTCGCCGTCGTAGGCGCCTTTCGCCTCCACCCACGCCTTGACGGCGCCGGCGCGCCAAAGCGCCATTTCGTCTTCGGTGGGCTTGTACCACTCCTCGATCGCTTCCTTGAGCTTGTTCGTTTCCGACACGACCCATTCGAAGTCGCGGGTGCGCGCGATCTCGTCGAACGTCCTGACGCCTTCGAGAAGCGCCGTCCTCTCGTCGTCGCTCAGCGCATCGTATTGCGTCATGTCCATGGAGAGGTGGGCGCCGGACCAGATGCCGCCGGTCTCCGTGTAGTACTTGGCGACCTCGTGCATCTTGAAGAGGTACTGGAAGGGAACCGGAACGTACAGGCCCTCGACGACGCCCGTCTGGAGGCCCTGATAGGTCTGCAACCAGTCATACGGCACCGGCGTTCCCCCCCACGCCTGGAACAGGAGGAATTCCACCGGGCTCTTGGTCACCCGAACCTTGAGGCCCTTCAGATCGGAGGGGACGTGAACCGACTTCTTGGTGTTGCCGAAATGTCGGAACCCGCCCGTTCCGAATACGCTCAGGACCTTGTGGCCGCTGCCCTTGTCCGCCTCCGCGCGCTGCGCCATTCCGAGCCAGCCCGACGAGAGCCTGTCGCCCCATTCGAGATCCTTGAACAGGTACGGCAGGTCGAAGATCGACAGCGACGTGTCGAAGTTCCCGAAATTGTTCGTCGAACTGCGCCACAACGCGATCAGGCCCTGATTCGCCTGTTCCCCGCATTTCTGCTCGCCGCAGATCGATCCGCGGTAGTGTCCCTCGACGACGACCTTGCCGCCCGAGACCTTCGCCGTGACCGGTATCAGACCCTCTTCGATGGCGTCTCCGACCGGCATCCCCGGACGATCCACGCTGCCGAACTTGAGCAGCTTCTGAGCGTCGGCGGAACCGGCGCCGACAACGACGACCGCCGCCATGGCCGCGGCCGCCAGAAACCGTGAATACACATGCATGACTTATCCTCCCGTGGGAAAACTCCGCGCCCGAAAGCCGGGGAACGGGTTCGTTCCGGAGATTTGTACACCGCCGCCCCCCCCCCGACAACCGCTCGTCCTCGTTCAGGGCATCCGGGACGGAAGGCATGCATCAGGAAGGGCGCGCCAACGGCTCCGAACGGCGCTCCGACGACGCGGATTTGACAAGCCGCCCCGATTCGCCCCGATTCGGGCGCGGGAACGAGGGAAAGACGCCCGACGACCATGTCTCACGCCAAGGCCCTGAAGGAACTCGAGAGGCGCCGCGAGAAGGCCCTGCGGATGGGCGGGCCCGAGAAGCTCGCGAAACGCCGGGAGCAAGGCGTCCTCAACGCGCGGGAACGCATCGATCGTCTCGCGGATCCCGGCAGCTTCACCGAGTCCGGGCTGCTGGCGCGCTCGGACCGGCCGGAAGCCCGGGAGAAAACCCCCGCGGACGGCAAGGTGACGGGGTTCTGCCGCATCGACGGACGGCCCGTCGCCATCGCCTCCAACGACTTCACGGTTCTCGGAGCCTCCAGCGCCGTCGTCAACCAGAAGAAGTTCCGGCGCATCAAGGACGTCGCCACCGGGCGCGGGATGCCGCTCGTGTTCATCGGCGAGTCCGCGGGCGCCCGGATGCCCGACCGCATGGGCGCCTCGGGCCGGGCCATCATCGGGCAGGACCCCCGCGAATACCGGCGCCTGCGCGAGACGCCGTGGGCGGCCGCGCAACTCGGCGACTGCTACGGCTCCTCGACGTGGTACGCCTGCATGTCGGACTTCGTCGTCATGCGCAAGGGCGCCACGATGGCCGTGGCGAGCTCGCGCGTCACGTCGCTGGCGGTCAACCAGCCGGTCGACAAGGAGGAGCTCGGAGGCTGGAAGCTGCTGACCGGGACCAGCGGCCTCGTCGACCTCGCCGCGGACACGGACGAGGAGGCGCTGGACGCCGTAAGGACGTTCCTGTCGTACCTGCCCGGACACCGCAACGAGCCGCCCCCCGCGCGCCCGGCGCCCGAAGCCCCGAAGGCGGCCGCGCGGGACGTCCTCGATCTCGTGCCCGAGGAACGCGCGCGGGCCTACGACATGCGGAAGGTCGTCGCCGCCCTCGCCGACGCCGGCAGCGTGTTCGAGCTGAAGGCCCGCTACGGCAAGGCGGTCGTCACGTCCCTCGCCCGTCTCGACGGCCGCTCGGTCGGCGTCATCGCCAACAACCCGATGTTCAAGGGCGGCGCCATCGACGCCGACGCCTGCAACAAGGCGACGGCCTTCATGGTCCTGTGCGACAGCTTCAACGTGCCGCTCGTCATGCTGGTCGACACGCCGGGGTTCCTGGTCGGGATCGACGGCGAGCGCAAGGGCGCGCCCGGCCGCATCATCAACTGGATGAACGCCCTGTCCCTCATGACCGTGCCCAGGATCACCGTTATCGTGCGCAAGAGCTACGGGCAGGCCTACCTGAACATGGGAGGCGGGCGGAACTCGGACGCCACCGCCGTCTGGCCCACCGCCGACCTCGGCTTCATGGATCCGGAGCTCGGCGTCAACGTCGTCTTCGGGATCGACCGGGACGACGACCCCGAGGAGTTCGACAGGCGCGTCGCCGAGCTCGCCCGCGATTCGGAGCCCTGGGACCTCGCCGAGCTGTACGAGACCCAGGACGTCATCGACCCGCGCGAGACCCGCGACTGGCTCGCCGCCATGCTGGACGTCCACCGGCGCCGCCTGACCGGAGGCGTCGGCGAGCACCTCCTGCGCGCGTGGCCGACGAGCCTGGTCTGAGCCGCGGGAGCCCGCGGCCCGCGCGACTCGACGCTATCGCTCCCGTGGCCGGACGAGCCTTGCGGACAGGCGGGTCGGCCGTCGAGCCCGTTGCTCGAACGGCCTCCCGGAGCGTCATTCGGCGGCGGCCTGGACCCTGGGCCGGGATTCGGGCGGGTCCCAGAACGCCTCCAGGTTCGGGGGAATATCGACGACCCTGTTCCTGCCGCAGCGGTCGACCCCGCGCAGGAGGAACAGCTTGCGATGGGCCAGGTCCAATACGCCCCGCTCGCGGACCAGCCGGTCGTTGAGGTCGTAGTCGAAGTGGGACGTCGTGGGCATGTAGCGGAACGTCAGCCCGCGCCGCGGCCTGCTCGACCTGTTGGGGCGCGAGCCGTGGACCATGTAGACGTCGTGAATCGAGACCTGCCCGCGTTCCAGGATCACGTCGCGGGCGTTGGCCTCCGCCCCGGAACCGTCCTCGAGCGTGCGGTAGAGCGTGTAGTCGCCCTCCACCGTCTTGTGGGGCAGCATCGTCCCGTCCCTGTGCGAGCCGGGAACGACCCTCATGCATCCGTTCTCGGGCGTGGCGTCGTCGATGGCGATCCACGCCGTGCAGGTGGCCAGGGGCCGGATGGGCCAGTACTCGCCGTCCTGATGCCACGGCGTCTCGATCCCGTCGTTCGCCGGCTTGCCGAAGAGCGCCGATCCCCAGTTGATGAAATCCGGTCCGATCAGCTGTTCGACCGCGTCCAGGATCTCGGGGATGCGCCCGGCGGCCAGCCAGTGCTCCGATATCTCCGGCAGGCCCGGCACGTAATCCGCCGCGAGCTCGGGATGCTCGCTCAACAGTTCTTCCGTCCGCCGCTCGATGCTCGAGATCATGTCTTCGGGGATACGCCAGGGCAGGACGATCTGGCCTTCTTCCTCGTAGCGTCGAACGTCCGATTGGCTGAGCATCCTGGATCCCCCGGGAAACGCGGCGGGCCGACCGATCGACCGGCAATCCGAGTATAGCGGCGACGTCGGCCGAAAGACAGACCCGCACGGCGAAGGACGACCCGGTTCGGACGCGTATGAGATGGGCGCGTCCGCCGTGATCGAGATGCCGCATGATTTCCGCCGCCGGGCCGAACCCGCCTATCCGACGCGAATCCAGGTCCGCATCCCGGCCGCGGCATGTCCCAGCATGTGGCAATGCAGCAACCAGTCGCCGGGGTTGTCGGCGACGAACGCGACGTCCGCGGTCTCGCCCCGCTCGACCAGGAGGGTGTCCCGCAACGGTCCGATCCCGCCGTCCGCCCCGACCGTTCCGAAGTGATGCCCGTGAAGGTGCATGGCGTGCGGCCAGGCGGTGTCGTTGACCAGGGCGATCCGCACGGTCTCGCCCGCGGCGGCGCGCAAGAGCGGCGCATCGGGAAGATCGTCGGCGACGCCGTTGAGCGCCCATACCCTGCCTCGGGCGGCGAGCTCCCGCACGTCCATGCTCCGCCCTTCCAGCGTGGCGGCGCGCAGGCCGCCCATCGCTCCGCCCTCCATGCGGAGAACGGTCCGCCGGGCCGCGTCGGCGTCGGTGGGCGTCGAGACCGGGTTCGCGGGCAGCGCGTCCGGGACCGGCAGCCTTCGGGCGCGTTTCGTCCCGGAGACCGCGAAGGTCGCGAGGGCATAGGAACGCAGCGCGTTTCCGCGGCCGCGCTCCTCGGAGACGACGAACGCCTCGCCGCCCTCCTCGGCGGTCACGTCGACGATGAGGTCGGCGCGCTGCGCCGGCGCCAGCTTCAGGCGCTCCACCGGCTCGGGCGCCGCCAGCGGTTGCCCGTCGAGTGCGACCGTCCAGCCGTCCAGACCCGACAGCGCCAGAGTGAAGACGCGCGCGTTGGCGACGTTCGCCAGACGCAGCCGGAACCGCTCGCGCCGCCCGGCGGCGCGTTTCCAGGCCGCCGCGCCGTTGACGGTGACGTGGTTGCCGATCCGGCCCGCGTGCGCCCGGTCGTGGAGGTTGCCGAAATTCTCGGCGATCGCGGCCTCGGCGGTCAGGCGCCAGTCGTCGATGAGCAGGACCGCGTCGCGGTCGACGCGGGGCGGCGGCGCCTCCTCGACGATCAGCGCGCCGTAGAGCCCGCGCGCCACCTGCTCCCACGCGCGGTCGTGCGCGTGATACCAGTAGGCGCCGGCGTCGGGGACGGCGAAATCGTAAAGGAACGACCCTCCCGGCGGCACCGCCTCCTGGGTCAGATCCGGCACCCCGTCCATGGCGTTGTCGATGCGTATCCCGTGCCAGTGCACGGTGGACGGCAGCGGCAACCGGTTCACGAACCGGCGCGCGACCCGCTCGCCCCGGCGAACCCGGATCGTCGGCCCCGGCACGCGGCCGGCATAGCCCCAGATCGGCGTCTCGGGGTACTCCGGCGGCGCGAGCCGCGCCGACCCCGGCCGCGCCTCGAGCACGGGCGCGTCGGCGGACGCGGACCGCGCGAACGGCGCGTTCGCGACGCCCGCCAGTCCGGCCAGACCGGCGAGGAACGCCCGCCGCGAGGGGCCCGGAACGTGGACGCGGCCCGTCATTCGATGCCGTGCGCGCGCTGGAGCCCGCGCACGTACTCCAGGATCAGCGTCACGTCGCGCTCGGAAACGCCCTCCACGGGAGGCATGTCGCCGAAGGGCCAGTGGTGCGCGCGGACCCCGTTCCGCACCGCCCTGTGGAAAGCAACGTCGGAATGGTGGCCGGGCTCGTAGATCCGGTGGACCAGCGGCGGACCGCGATCCGAGCCGGCGGCCTCCGGGCCGTGACAGGAGGCGCAGTGGCGATCGAAGACCGCCTGTCCGGCCGTCGCGGCGGCGGTCGACGCCGGCGCCCGGGGCTTCTCCGGGGCGTCGGCCGGCGTCCGGTCCTCGTCGTCCGGCCACGCCAGCCAGACCGCCGCGGCCGCGGCTCCCGCCACCGCAACCACCGCCAACCGCGTCGTCCGGGTCATGCGCGTCCCCGCCATGCCGCGATCCTGACCCGAACGGGAGGCGGTCCGCAAGACCGATCCGGGGCCCGGCCCGAAACGATCCCCCCCTTTCAGGGAGAGGCCGGAAACCGATCGCTCCCGCGCGCCTCTCCCCGCGGATGGACGGCGCGCTGTATGATCGTCCGGCGGCGACGGAAACCGCGAACCGGAACGGCGAACGAAGCGACGGCATGGCCAGCGTCGACCATACCTGCCCCATGCACCCGGAGGTGATCCGGGACGGTCCGGGGGACTGTCCCGTCTGCGGCATGGCGCTGGAGCCGGCGCGCGTGGCGCCCGACGCGGGGCCGAACCCGGAACTCGCCGACATGACCCGCCGCGCGTGGATCGGGACCGTTCTCGCCCTGCCCGTCGTGGCGCTGGCGATGGGCGAACACCTGCCGGGGCTCGATCTCGCCGGGACCGTTCCGCGAGGCGTCTCCAACTGGCTCCAGCTGGCGCTGGCCACGCCCGTCGTGTCGTGGTGCGGACTGCCGTTCTTCCGACGGGGCTGGGCGTCGTTGGCGGCCCGCAGCCTCAACATGTTCACGCTGATCGCCCTGGGCGCGGGGTCCGCCTTCGCCTACAGCGCGTTGGCCACGCTGGCGCCCCGCGCGTTCCCGGACCCGTTCCGGGCGGCCGACGGGACGGTCGCCGTCTATTTCGAGGCCGCCGCCGCGATCGTCGTCCTCGTGCTGGCCGGCCAGGTCCTGGAACTCAAGGCGCGCGAGGGAACGGGCCGGGCGCTCAGGGCCCTGCTGCGGCTCGCGCCCCCGACCGCCCGTCGAATCGGCGACGGCGACGCGGACGAGGAGGTCCCGCTGGAGGACGTGCGCGCCGGGGACCGGCTGCGGGTGCGGCCCGGCGACAGGGTTCCGGTCGACGGCGCCGTCCTCGACGGCCGCGGCGCCGTCGACGAATCGACGATCACGGGGGAACCCGTCCCCGTCGCGAAGGGGCCGGACGACCCGGTCGTCGGCGGGACCCTGAACGTCACCGGCGCGTTCGTCATGCGCGCGGAGCGCGTCGGGGACGAGACCATGCTCGCCCGCATCGCCGCCATGGCGGCGGAGGCGCAGCGGACCCGGGCGCCCGTCCAGCGCGTCGCCGACACGGTCGCCGGCTGGTTCGTTCCCGCCGTGCTCGCCGTCGCGGCGGCCGCGTTCGCGGCCTGGTCGGCGTGGGGGCCGGCGCCGGCGATGGGGTTCGCCCTCGTGGCGGCGGTGTCCGTGCTGATCGTCGCCTGCCCCTGCGCCCTCGGCCTCGCCACGCCGATGTCGATCATGGTGGCCGTCGGGCGCGGCGCCCAGACCGGAGTGCTGATCAGGGAAGCCGAGGCGCTGGAGCGTCTCGAGAAGGTCGACACCCTCGTCGTCGACAAGACGGGCACCCTCACGGAGGGCAGGCCCAGGGTCGTCATGGCGCTGGCCGGGGGCTCCCGGAGCGGGGACGACCTTCTCCGGTTGTCGGCGAGCGTCGAGCGATCCAGCGAGCATCCGCTCGCCGCGGCGATCGTCGCGGCCGCTCTGGAGAAGGGGCTCCGGATCGGCGAGGCGGCGGAGTTCCGATCGTTCCCGGGACGGGGCGTCCGCGGCGTCGTGGACGGCCTGGAGGTCGCGCTCGGCAACCGCGATTTCCTTCGGGACAGGGGCGTGTCCGCGGACGAGTTCGAGGACCGCGCGGAAGCGCGCCGCGCGGACGGCGCCACCGTGATGCACGTCGCGATCGACGGGCGCGCGGCCGGGCTGATCGCGGTGGCCGACCCCGTCAAGGACACGACGCCGGCGGCGATCGCGGCGCTGCGGCGGGAGAACGTGCGGATCGTCATGCTGACGGGCGACGACGCGGCCACGGCGCGCGCCGTCGCCGACAGGCTCGGCATCGACGAGGTGGAAGCCGGCGTTCTCCCCGACCGCAAGGGACGGTTCGTGCGGGACCTGCGGCGCCGGGGGCGGACCGTCGCGATGGCGGGCGACGGCGTCAACGACGCCCTGGCGCTGATCGAGGCCGACGTGGGCATCGCCATGGGCGCGGGCGCCGACGTCGCGATGGAGAGCGCCGGCGTCACCCTGGCGAAGGGCGACCTGAGAGCCATCGCGCGGGCGCGCCGGCTCAGCCGCGCGACCATGCGCAACGTCCGCCAGAACCTCTTCCTCGCCTTCGTGTACAACTCCCTGGCCGTGCCCATCGCCGCCGGCGCGCTGTTCCCCTTCTTCGGCGTACTGTTGAGCCCGATGATCGCGGCGGCGGCCATGAGCCTCAGTTCCCTTTCCGTGATCGGCAACGCGCTGCGCCTTCGGACGCTGCGGATCTGACTTGGCCTCCTCCCCTGTCAGGGGAGGAGCACGCGCGGCGCGGCGCGTTCCCTCTTCTCCCTCCCCCTTGTAGGGGGAGGGTCGGGGTGGGGGTCGCGTCAGGGGGAGGAGCGCAAACGGCCCGCCGCCATGACGTTCCGGTCGGGAAAGTCGAAGACTTCCCCACGCTCCATTGGATGACCTTCATGGACAAGCAGGCGGGCCCTTGCCGGGCGCATTGGATCGAAAGGGGAAAAGCGGTATCGTTCGCGCACGGTCATCGGGATTCCGGCGGATCGCCGGACCGGATCGGAGGCTCCCTGTACCCCGACGACAGGACGCTGCACAAGGACTTCAAGAACCCCGGCTTGATCGACAATCCGAAAGGCGTCGTCTACTCGACCGCGAAAACCGGTGACCTCACTCGCGCGCAACAGAAAACGCTTGCCAGGAAAGACCTGTGCCGGACCGGACCGGACGAAAGTGTCGCCGCCCCGCCTTGGCGGCTGCTGACGGAGCGGCGCGCCGCGACTCGTTCCGGGACGGCGGTATTCCGAAATGACCGATACCAAGGTCGCATTGGTGGTGGGCGCCGGGGACGCGACGGGCGGCGCGGTGGCGCGCCGCTTCGCGAGAGAGGGATACACGGCCTGTATCGCCCGCCGTAACGGCGACCAGCTCGGACCCCTCGTCGCGCGCATCGAATCGGAAGGGGGGAAGGCGGCGCCGTTCGCGTGCGACTGCCGCCGGGAAGACCGCGTGGCCGATCTCGTCGAGACCATCGAACGGGACATCGGGCCGATCGAGGCGGCCGTGCACAACATCGGGGGGAACGTCCGGTTTCCCGTCACGGAGACGACCGCCCGGGTCTACTACAAGGTGTGGGAGATGGGCTGCTTCTCCGGCTTCCTGATGGGACGGGAGGTCGCCCGCCGCATGGTCGAGCGGGAGCGCGGCACGATCATCTTCACGGGCGCGACCGCGAGCGTGCGCGGGGGCAGCGGGTTCGCGGCGTTCGCCGGCGCCAAGCACGGTCTCCGCGCCCTGGCCCAGAGCATGGCGCGGGAGCTCGGGCCGCGAGGCGTCCACGTCGCCCACGTCGTGATCGACGGGGCGATCGACACCAAGTGGATCCAGGAGATGTTCCCGGAGCGGTACGCCCTGAAGGACCGCGGCGGAATCCTGGACCCCGACGCCATCGCGGAGAACTACTGGAACCTCCACCGCCAGCCGCGAAGCGCCTGGACCTTCGAACTCGACCTCCGGCCGTGGATCGAACCCTGGTGACGCGGCGGCGGCGCGGTTCCCGCAACAGGGGCGCCGCAAGGTCCGTTCGCGCTCCTTCCCCTGGCGCGACCCCCACCCCGACCCTCCCCCTGCAAGGGGGAGGGAGAAGAAGGGGGGAGGGAGGGGCCGTTGACGCTCCATCCCCCCTGACCACCCACACTCCTCCCCCCTGACAGGGGGGAGGTCGGGAGGGGGGTCCGGCGGCCCACGCAGCGTCTCATATGTAGTGAACGAGGACACGCGGTTGAGCGGCGGCGCGGCGCTCCGGTATGGTGGCGCGGCGTCCGTCCTCCTTCGCCATGGGCGGCCGCGGCCCGACCGCAGCTCCACGATCCGCCCCGCGATGACCGATTCCGGCGCCTACGCTCCCGACGCTTCGGCTATCCAGGCGCTGATCCGGCCGGAGTCCATCGCCGTCATCGGCGCCACGGCGGACGCCAACAAGCTGAACGGGCGTCCGCTCCACTACCTGCGGAGGGACGGCTATCGGGGCCGGATCTATCCCGTCAATCCGAACCGCGAGGACGTCATCGGGTTCAAGTGCTATCCCGACGTGGAGTCGCTTCCCGAAGCGCCCCAGATGGCGATCGTCGCGGTGGCGGCCCGGCGCGCGGTCGCCGCCGTCGAGGCTCTGGGCCGGAAGGGAACGCGAACCGCCATCGTCTTCAGCGCCGGATTCGGCGAGACGGGCGAGGACGGGCGGCGCCTGGAACGGCGGTTGCTGGACACGGCCCGCGAGACCGGCATCCGCGTCTGCGGACCCAACAACCTCGGCGTCGTCAACGCCTTCGACGGGGTGACCGCGACGTTCAGCCAATACGCCTTCGAACCGCCCGTGACGGGGCCCGTCGCCTTCGCCAGCCAGTCCGGCGCCCTCGGCACGGGGATCGCGGCGCTCGCCAGAAGCAGGGGGATCGGGTTCGGCTACTTCGTGAATACGGGAAACGAGGCCGACATCACGTCGACCGAGGCGCTCGAGCACCTGCTCGACGACGACCGCATCGAGGTCGCCGCCGCCTACCTGGAAGGCCTGAAGGATCCCGAGAGCCTGTTGCGCCTCGCCGACAAGGCGGTCCGGATCGGCAAGCCGCTGGTCCTCACGAAGGTCGGACGCAAGGCCGCCGGGGCCAGGGCCGCCGCTTCCCATACCGGCGCGCTGGCCGGGGAGGACGCGGTGTTCGACGGCATCGCCCGGCAATACGGAATCGTCCGCGCGCGCAACGAAGAACACATGCTGGATCTCGTCTCCGCCTTCACCGCCTGCGCGCCGCCGCGAGGCCCCCGGATCGCCATCGTCACGCAGTCGGGAGGCGCCGCCGCGCTGATGGCGGACCGCGCGGAGGAGCTCGGCCTGGAGGTCCCCGTTCTCGGCGAGGACACGCAAGCGCGGCTGCGCGCCACGATCCCGCCGTTCGGCATATCGAAGAACCCGGTGGACCTCACGGCGCAGTTCATCGCCGACCCCGACGTTCTCGCCAAAAGCGTGAAGATCGCGCTCGCGGACCCCGGAATCGACGGCGCCGTGATCTGGTTCCAGCTCATGCATGCGTTCGCCGACGAACTGATCGACGCGCTCCTGGAACTGAAACGCTCGGCGCGGAAGCCGTTCGTCGTCTGCTGGCTCGCGGCGCCGGAGGCGGCGGTAACCAGACTGCGCGAGGAAGGCGTCTTCGTGATCGGCGCGACGGAACGCGCCATCGACGCCATCGCGGGCCTGCGCGCATACGGCGAGGCCCGGCGCCGCCCGCGAAGGACGACCCGCCCCGTCATCGGCGCGGCGGGGCCGGACGGGACCGACGCCGCTCGGCCGCTTCCGACCGTCGCCGCGCGGCATCTGCTGTCGGACGCCGGCATCCCTCTCGTCGACGCGGAACTCGCGGCCGACGCCGACGCGGCGGCGGCGGTCGCCGCGCGTCTCGGCCTGCCCGCCGCGGTGAAGATCGAGTCGCCCGACATCCCGCACAAGTCCGAGGCGGGCGGCGTCCGGCTCGGGCTCGCCTCGACCGCCGAGGTCAAGACGGCGGCGGACGACGTCCTCGCCGCGGCCTCCAGGCGCCGCGGCGACGCCCGGATCGACGGAGTCGTCGTTCAGCCGATGGCGGCGCCGGGAACGGAACTCGTCATGGGCGTGCGCCGCGATCCCGTCTTCGGCCCCGTGGCGATGCTGGGGCTCGGCGGCGTCTTCGTGGAAACGCTGAAGGACGTCGCGTTCGCGCGGGCCCCGCTCATGCGCGAGGACGTCCCGTCGATGATCGAGTCCCTCAAGGGCCAGGCGGTGCTGCGCGGCGCGCGCGGCCGGCCGGCCGTCGACGTGGAGTCGCTCACGGACGTCCTCGTGGCGCTGTCCCGATTCGCCGTCGACCGCCCCGAGATCGCGGAGGTCGACCTCAACCCCGTCGTCGCCGGACCGGACGGACTGACGGCCGTCGATTGGCTGATCCTCTCCACCGAACCGCGCCGGGCCGACGGAACGCCAAGGGAGGAAGGATAATGTCGCTCGTCCTCGTCGAACGGCCCGCCAACGGCGTCGCCCTGGTGAGGCTCAACAGACCGGAAGCCCGGAACGCCCTGGATCTGCCCACGCGAAGGGCCCTGGTCGCCGCCTTTCGCGAGCTTTCCGACGACGGCGACGTCCGCTGCATCGTCGTCACGGGGGACGAGCGCGCCTTCGCCGCCGGCGCCGACCTGAAGGAAATGTCGACGATGCGGCCGCGCGACTGGGTGGCCCTCGGCGTCCGACGGCTCTGGAAGGTCATCGCGGACTGTCCGCATCCGATCATCGCCGCGGTGAACGGCTACGCGCTCGGCGGCGGCTGCGAACTGGCCATGCACGCAGACATCATCATCGCCGGGGAGAACGCCAAATTCGGCCAGCCGGAGGTGCGCGTCGGGATCATGGCGGGCGGCGGCGGGACGCAGCGCCTCGTCCGCGCCGTCGGCAAGTACAAGGCGATGAAGCTGTTGCTCACGGGCGAACCGATCGATGGCCGGGAGGCCTGCGGCATGGGCCTCGCGAGCGAAGTCGTCCCCGACGACCGGGTCGTCCACCGCGCGCTGGAACTAGCGGCGACCATCGCCGCCCTGCCGCCAGTGGCCGTCCGCTTCACGAAGGAGGCGGTTCTCGCCGGCGCCGACGCGGCGTTGGAAACGGGTCTGATCCTAGAACGCCGTTCGCTGGAGTTCCTGTTCGACACCGACGACCAGACCGAGGGAATGCGGGCCTTCATCGAGAAGCGCCCGCCCGAATTCAAGGGAGAATGAACCGTGTCCGTCGATACGACCCGTGACGATTCGATCATCGGCGTCATCGGCGCTGGCGCGATGGGCCGCGGCATCGCCCAGGTCGCCGCCGTCGGCGGATGCGCTGTGAAGCTGTTCGACGCCGACGCCGCGGCCGCGAAGAACGCGGTCGACTTCATCGGCAGGATGCTCGACCGGGCCGTGGAGCGCGGCCGCATGGAAGCCGCGGACGCCGAAGCGGCGCGGGGAAACGTCGAGATCGTGGATTCGGTCGCCGGCCTGGCGCCGTGCGCCGTCGTCATCGAGGCGGTCGTCGAGGACCTGGAAATCAAGCGGCGGGTGTTCGCGGAGCTCGAGACGGTCGTGGCCGAGGATGCGGTCCTGGCCACCAACACGTCGTCCCTCTCCGTCACGCTCATCGCGGCGTCGTGCCGGAAACCGGAACGGGTCGCCGGGATGCACTTCTTCAACCCGGCGCCGTTGATGCGGCTCGTCGAGGTGATCGAGGGCGCGCGCACCGGCCCCGGGGTCGCGGAGACCCTGATCCGTCTCGGCGAACGCATGGGCCGGGTCCCGGTCAAAGTCGGCGACGCGCCCGGCTTTCTCGTCAACCAGATCGGGCGCGGGTTCACCATCGAGTCGGCGCACGTCTTCGAGGACGGCGTCGCCGGCTGGCACGACATCGACCGCATCCTGCGCGAGGGCGTCGGGTTCCGCATGGGACCGTTCGAGCTCATGGATCTCACGGCGCTCGACACCACCCATCCGGCGACCGAGATGATCTATCGGCAGTTCTACGACGAGCCCCGATACCGGCCCTCGCAGATGATGTCCCTGCGGCGCGAAGCCGGTCTTCTGGGCCGCAAGACGGGCCGGGGGTTCTACGAGTATCCCGACGGCGACCCCGTCGGACCGGAAGACCCCCCGGCGCCCGCCTACGACGGCCGTCCCGTCTGGATCAGCGGCGCGGAGCCGGAAGCCGCCGCGAGTCTGAGGGGGCCGGTTCTCGAGGCGGGAGGCCGGCTCGAGGACAGCGAGCGGCCTTCCGACGACGCCCTCGTCCTGACCACGCCGATCGGCGATGACGCCACCACGGCGGCCGTGGACCAGAGCCTGGACGCGAGGCGCGCCATCGCCGTGGACACGCTGTTCGGCGCCGGGCGGCGCTGGACCCTGATGCGGACGCCGGTCACGGCCCCCGATTACGCCGCCGCCGCGCACGGGCTCCTCGGCGGCGGAGACGCGCCGGCGACGGTCGTCAACGACGGCCCCGGCTTCGTGGCCCAGCGGGTGGTCGCGATGATCGTCAACGTCGGCTGCGCGGTGGCCCAGGCGCGCACCTCGACGCCCGAGGACATCGACCGGGCCGTCACCCTCGCCCTCGCCTATCCCTTCGGGCCGCTGGCATGGGGCGACGCCGTGGGCCCGGCCACGATCTTGCGAGTCCTCGAAAACGTCTACAGAATCACGGGAGACCCGCGCTACCGCCCGACCCCCTGGCTTCGTCGGCGGGCGCGGCTGGGGGTGTCGCTGCTCACGCCCGAGGGCTGAGCGGCGACCCGACATCGAACAGGAGAGGTGCATACGCCATGCTCGACGCCTACATCTACGACGGACGCCGTTCGGCCTTCGGACGCAACGCCGGCGCCCTTGCGCGCATCCGCCCGGACGATCTCCTCGGCCAGGTGATGAAGGGCGTCGTCGACGACTCGCCGTTCAGCGCCGATTCGATCGAGGACGTGCACGTCGGTTGCGCCAATCAAGCCGGCGAGGACAGCCGTTGCGTCGCCCGGCACGCGGCGCTGCTGGCCGGCCTGCCGGTCGAGGTGCCGGGAACGGTATTGCAGCGCAACTGCGGCAGCGGCCTGAACGCCATCGTCACGGCCGCGCACGCGATCACCTGCGGCGAGGCCGACGTGATCGTCGCGGGCGGGGTGGAGAGCATGACGCGGGCGCCGTTCGTCGTCGGCAAGGCCGAAACCCCCTACGCCAAGGCCTTCGACGCGTTCGAGTCGTCGCTCGGCGCGCGTTTTCCCAATCCGAAAATCGAGCGGGACCACGGCGACGACACGATGCCGCAGACGGCCGACAACCTGGCGATGGAGTTCCAGCTCACGCGCGATTCCTGCGACGCCTTCGCGGCGGCCTCGCAGTCGAAATACGCGGCCGCCAAGGCGGACCGTTTCTTCGACGGCGAGATCGCGCCGGTCACCATCGCCGGGACGCGGAAGCGGCCCGACGTCACCGTCGAGGAAGACGAGCATCCCCGGCCCGAGACGTCCGCCGAGGGCCTCGCCAAGCTCCGGCCCCTCTATCCCGAAGGCGTCACCACGGCCGGCAACGCCTCGGGCGTCAACGACGGCGCGGTCGCCATGATCGTCGCCAGCCGCGAAGCGGGGGAGAAGGCGGGCGCCGAGCCGCGCGTCCGCGTCGTCTCTTCCGCGGTCGCCGGCGTGCCGCCGCGCACCATGGGCTTCGGCCCGGTTCCCGCCGCAAAGAAGGCGCTGGAGCGGGCCGGACTCGCCCTCGACGACATGGACGTGATCGAGATCAACGAGGCCTTCGCCGCCCAGGTCCTGGCCTGCCTGAAGGGCCTCGGCGTCGCCGAGGACGACAGCCGGGTCAACCCGAACGGCGGGGCCATCACCATCGGCCATCCGCTGGGCGCCTCGGGTCCGCGGCTCGCGTTGACGGCCGCCCGCCAGCTCGAACGCCAGAACGGCCGCTACGCGCTCGTCTCGATGTGCATCGGCGTCGGCCAGGGCATCGCCGCCGTGCTCGAGCGGGTGTAACGGCCGACCGTTGGCCCGTTGACCTCCGGGACCGCGTTCGACTGGAGCGATCCGCTCCTCCTCGACGACCAGCTCGACGACGAGGAGCGCCTCGTCAGGGACAGCGCCCGCCGGTTCGCGCAGGACCGGCTGGCGCCCCTGATCCTGGAGTGGAACCGCCGCGAACGGTTCGACGCCGGGATCATGCGCGAGTTCGGGGAGATGGGGTTCCTCGGCGGAACGCTCGAGGGGTACGGGTGCCCCGGTCTGGGCCACGTCGCCTACGGCGTCATGGGCCGCGAGCTCGAACGGGTCGATTCGGCATTCCGCATGGCCGCGGGCGCGCACTCCGGCCTCGCCATGGGGGCCATACACGCCTTCGGCGGCGAGGAGCAGAAACGGCGCCTTCTGCCGGCGATGGCCAGGGGGGAGGTCCTCGGCTGTTTCGGCCTGACGGAACCCGGTCACGGCTCCGACCCGTCCGGCATGGAGGCGCGGGCCCACGCCGTCGGAGGCGGTTACCGGCTCAACGGGACCAAGACGTGGATCACCCACGCGCCGATCGCCCACGTCATGGTGATCTGGGCGCGGGACGACGACGGCGAGATCGGCGGTTTCCTGGCGGAGCGCGGCATGACCGGCCTGGACACGCCGTCCATAAAGGGCAAGTTCGGGGCGCGGGCGTCGCCGACCGGCCAGATCGTCATGGACGACGTCCTCGTCCCGGAGGAAAACCGCCTGCCTCTGGCTCGCGGTCTCCGCGCGCCGCTGTCGTGCCTCACCCGCGCCCGCTTCGCCATCGGCTGGGGGGTCATGGGAGCCGCGGAAGCCTGCTGGCATACCGCCCGGCGTTACGCGCTCGATCGGAAACAGTTCGGCCGGCCGCTGGCGGCGACCCAGCTGATCCAACGGAAACTCGCCGACATGCAGACCGAAATCTCCCTGGGCCTTCAGGCGGCGCTGCGCGTCAGCCGGCTTTCCGACGAAGGGCGCGCGACGCCGGAGATGATCTCGCTCGTGAAGCGCAACAACGCGGGAAAGGCGCTGGAAATCGCGCGGACGGCGCGGGACGTGCTGGGCGGCAACGGGATCTCCGACGAGTTCGGGGTGATCCGCCACGTCATGAACATGGAAGTCGTCAACACGCTCGAGGGCGCGCACGACGTCCACGCCCTCGTCCTCGGCCGCGCGCAAACGGGCATCTCGGCGTTCGCCGGCTGATTCGCGTTTCTCGTTCCGCCCGTCCGCAAGCCTCGTCCGGCGACGGGGGGGCGCCGCAGGGGCCGTTCGCGCTCCTCCCCCCTGACGCGACCCCCACCCCGACCCTCCCCCTGCAAGGGGGAGGGAGAAGAAGGGGGACGGAGGGGCCGTTGACGCTCCTCCCCCCTGACAGGGGGGAGGTCGGGAGGGGGGCGGATCGCGGCCGCCGCGACGCCGGACGAAGCCGGTCGCGGGGTCCTATCCGCCGATGGCCTCGAGAAATCCGTCGACGACGTCCTGGCTCACGTCGACGACGTGCTCCGACCCCGGGAAGGCGCCGCTCCGGACGTCGGCGACGAATTCCCCGAAGGCGGCGATTCGCGCCTCCTGTATCTTCCGGTTCAGTATCTCCCGGAGCATCTCCTCCTCCGAGCGCCCCGAGCGCCTGCTCGTCTCCTCATAGCCGGGATCTATCTCCCGGAGCATATTGCGCCCAAGGTCAGAGATGTGGTGCCCCTGGAAGAACTCCTCCCCCATCTTCCGGCGCATCTCGTGGAGGTTGCAATACTGCTTGGCATGACGCGGGAACGGCGGCTTGCCGTCGCCCAGGACGTCCTGGGCGAAGAGGAACTGGATGTCGCCGTCGGCGCCGGAGCCGATGGACGCCGTGACCAAGGTCGTGCGCGCGGAGAGCTCGCGCATGATCGGCGCCGGAACGACCTCGCATTCGGCGGCCCAGGCGCCTGCGTTCTCCAGGTCCTTCAGGTCCCGGTAGATCTTCAACGCCTCGTCCACGGTCTTGCCGACGGCGCGCAGGCCGCCCGTCCAGGTGCTCTTGCGCGGAACCAGACCGACGTGGCCCTGCACCGGCACGCCCGCCTTCGCCATGGCCTCGACGAAGGGAAGGCCGAACTGGCCCATGATCGCGTCGGCGCCGGCCTCCATGGCGTCGAACGCGGCGCGCAGGGCCCCGGCCTCGCTGGTGATCTCCGTCAGCGGCAGCACGAAGCTCATGAACGTGTGCGGCGCCGCCCGGCGGATGTCGAACGCCAATCTCCGGGTGTCGCCTATCCAGTCGCCCTGGGGGTAGTCGGACAGGAAATCCCGGCGGCCGCGGGAGCAACGCACCTTCATCGTGTCGATGCCGGCCGCCTCGGCCGCCGCCGCTTCCTCGGGACGGAACGGCAGGGTCTCGACGAGCTGCCGCACGCCCTTGAGGTCCCGGATGCCCTTGACGGTGTGGTTCCGCAGCCCGTAGCGCCCGGCCATGTTCATGACGCGCGTCAGCGGCCTGTCGCCGGCGACGGGCGGCGGCGCGACGGGGTCGTCGGAAATGGACGCCATGGAATCCGCCTCCTTCGGGTCGTCGGGCGCGTCGGGCGAGGGGCCCGAACGTTACGCCGTCCTTCCGCAAGAAGAAAGGCGGCCCGCAGGCCGCCTTTCCGTGAATGGGCCCGTCGATGGCCCCGATCACGCGATCCGGTATCGTCACCGGCCGAAGAGGCTGCTCCTCCGCCCGCGACAAACACCAGGGCCGATCGACAAGGCGCGCATGTCACTCGACATCGGATCACCTCCTTTCCGTTGTTGATTCCCGCGCGAACCGTATGCCGAACGGAAGCCGCCGGCAACAGGAAACGTCATCCCAGCCCGAGCGCATTGGGGATGGCCATGGTGACCGGCTTCACGAACACGATGAGCAGGAGCACGACGAGCTCCGCCGCCAGAAACGGCAGGACGGCGAGCGCCGTCCGCTCGAGCGACACCCGCGCTATGGGTCCGCAGATGAAGAGCAGGAGGCCGAGCGGCGGCGTGATCAGCCCCAGGAGCAACCCGACGGCCAGAAACAGTCCGTACTGGATGGGCTCCATGCCGAGGCCGAGCGGCGACGTCGCCACCGGCATCAGCAACGGACCCAGGATGATCATGTTGGCCACCGCGTCCATGAACGCGCCCATGACGAGAAAGAACGCGATGATGATAAGGGCGATGACGATCCTGTCGGTCGAGATGGAGAGGATCAGCTCGAGGATTTCCTCCGGAATGCGGAAGAAGGTCAGGATGCGGCTGAACACCAGCGCCACCGCCACGATGAAGAGCGCCGACGCGGTGACCTTGGCCGTCGCGATCATCGACGCGCGCAGCTTCGGCCAGTCGAGCGTGCGGTAATAGAAGGTCCCGACGATCAGGGTGTAGAACACCGCGACCGCGCCGGCCTCGGTCGGCGTGAAGACGCCGGCCAGAATGCCGCCGAGGATGATGACCGGGATCAGGAGGGCGGGAAACGCCGAGCCGGAGCTCCTGACGATGGCGACCGGCCCCTCGAACTTGCGAACCTCGCCATAGCCGTTGCGCCAGCTGATGAACCAAGCCACGGCCATCAGCGCGAGTCCGACCAGGATCCCCGGGACGATTCCGCCGGCGAACAACCCGCCGATGGAAATCTCGAGCTGGCTTCCGATGATGATCGCCACCGTGCTCGGCGGAATGATGGCGCCGATGACGGCGCTCGACGCGGTCACGGCGGCGGAGAAATCGGCCGGGAACCGCTCGCGGATCATGGCCGGGATGAGGATGGGGCCGAGCGACGCCGCGTCCGCCAGCACCGATCCGGAAATGCCCGCGAAGAACATCGACGTCACGATGTTGACGTGCGCCAGTCCGCCGCGGACCCACCCGACCAGCAACTGCGCGAGCTGGACCAGCCTGTCGGTGATCTCGCAGCGGTTGAGGAGCTCTCCCGTGAGAACGAACATCGGCAGGGCGAGGAGCGCGAACAGCGCGACGCCGACGTACATCTCGGTGACGAGCAGCATCGGCGGACGGCCCCAGCCGGAGAAGAAAATGAACACGGCGCAAGCGAGGCCCAGCGAAACCGCGACGGGAACGCCGATCACCAGCAGGATCGCGAACGGCAGGAACAGCCAGACGCCGACGAGTTCCATGTCCTGGCGCGCGACGGCGAGCTATTCGAGGCCCGGGTTTCCCTGATCGGCGAAATGCCGATAGTCCCGCCGCCACAATCGGACGAGGTCCTTCAACAGAACGCTCAGGGCGAACAGGCACATCAACGCGCCGCCCACGGGAATCGAGAGTTTGGCCCACTTGGTCGAAAGATGCAGGACCGGGGCGTCGGCGTGGAACCCGAACAGGATCATCTCGAAACCGAGATAGGTCATCGTCGCCAGGAACGCGATCGACAGGCACTTCGCGGCGATGACGACGTAGGGGCGCAGTTCGAGGGGAAGCCAGTTCACGAAGGTCGGGATGTTGATGTGCTCCCAGTTCCGTATCAGGACGACGGAGCCGATGAACACCAGCCAGACCAGCGACCAGACGCTGAGCTCTTCCGACCAGCTCAGGGAGGAATTGACGACGTAGCGGAAGAAGACCTGAAGGATCATGGCGACGGCGATGACGCCGACCAGCGCGATGGCCGCCCACCGCGCCAGGCGATCGAGGACCGCGAGCGCCGCGTCGAAGGCGTCCGAGACGGCCTCCAGCCCGTTCATGAAGGACTCGACGATATCCGTGACGCGGTTCATGCCGGCCGCCGGGGTTCCGAAACCATCGTTCTCGGCGCGGAGAGTGTCACGCGCGCTCGGGCGAGGCAACAGAACCGACGGTCGCAGGAACGATCTCTCGACATCCCTCCCGCCCGGTTTCAAGTGCGTCTATAGCGTTCGAGACATGAAATTCCATGCTTCATACCAGAAAAGCTATCATGCTGAGCCGTGTTTGTGATATCGTGTGATGCATAATGATACATAAGAGCCGAACCCGATGATCTGAAAAGCATGAAACCCGTTCGTTTGAAGAGCCTGCCGGAGAACATCCGGCGTGAAATCAGGCGCGCTCGGCTCGAGCGCCACTGGAGCCAATCCGAGCTCGGCGAGAAGATCGGGCTCGCCCAGCGCCACGTCTCCGTAATCGAGACCGGCAAGATCGCGCCGCGCTATGACACGCTGATCGAGATTCTTCGCGTGCTGGACCTCGACCTCGCGCTGGTTCCCAGAGAACTTCTGTCCGCTGTGCGAGCGCTCGTCAGGGATTATCGCGATCGGGATGCGCCCGGCGTCTCGGGCGAACGTTCGCCCTATGCCGCCGAAGACGGCGATGATGAGGAAGAAGAGCGCTGGAACGACACCGGACGATGAATGCGCGTCGAGGGAACGAGCCATCGGCGTTGGCGATCCATCTCAGCGGCCGGCGCATCGGCGTCATCACGCGCCTCGCCGGCGAGAGGAACCTCTTCGCCTTCGATGAAGACTATATCGAGGATCCCCACCGGCCGACCTTGAGCCTCTCCTACAAGACCGCCTCCAGCGACCTGATGACGGACGTTCGTCCTGTCGGCGTCCGCGTTCCGCCGTTCTTCTCCAATCTGCTGCCCGAAGGCCATCTGCGGGAGTATCTCGCTGCGCGGGCCAACGTGAAGCCGGAACGCGAATTCTCTCTGCTCCATGCCCTCGGCGCCGACCTGCCCGGCGCGGTCGCCGTCATGCCCGCCGATGCCGATGTCGCCGACGACGGCCGGGACCGTGCCGACGACGCCGGTCATGATCGTGACGCTCGCGCGCTTCGCTTTTCCCTAGCCGGCGTTCAGTTGAAGTTCTCGGCCATCATGGAGGCTTCCGGCGGGCTCACGATTCCGGCCGACGGCGCTGGCGGCTCATGGATCGTCAAGCTGCCATCGGCTCGCTTCCCGGCGACGCCGGAGAACGAGTTCGTGATGATGGAGCTTGCGCGGCGCGTCCGTATCCCCGTGCCGAAGGTCAAGCTCGTGCCGGTGCGGGAGATCGCGCGCCTGCCGACTGGCGCCGGCGAGCTGGATGGCCATGCTCTCGCGGTTGAACGCTTCGACCGCCTCGCGGATCGGACGCGCGTGCATACCGAGGATTTCGCGCAGGTCTTCGGAATGTTCCCGGAGCGCAAATACGAGCGGCGAAGCTACGCCAACATCGCCGCCGTCCTGTGGATGGAGGCGGGCATGGAAGCAGTCAGCGACTTCATGCGCAGACTGGTGTTTTCCGTTCTCATCGGGAACGCCGACATGCACTTGAAAAACTGGTCGCTGATCTACCGGGACGGCCGCAACCCGACGCTTTCGCCGGCCTACGACTACATCGCCACGCTCCCTTATCTCCCCGGGGACGAACTGGCCCTCACGTTCGGCGGCGGCAGGAACATCGACACGATCACCCAGGGCCGGGTTCGCCGACTGGCGGACAGGGCGGGACTCGCAGTCAGTCCGCTCTGGCACCTTGTCGAGGAGACGGTCGAGCTGACCGTCGAAGCCTGGCGCGGCCACGACGCCAAGGACATGCTTCCCGGCGAGATTCGGAACGTCATCGACGATCATCTGGACAAGGTCGCCAAGAGCACGATCGGATAGCCGCTACCTCGCATGTCTCATCCCGACGGAGGATCGAGGGTTGCGCGGCGTTGCGGGACCGCGGTCCACCCCCCCTCCCGACCTCCCCCTGTTCAGGGGGGACGGAACGCGAACGGACCCTGCGGCGCCCCCGATGACTTGTGCAGTCTCGGGTTTGTCGGAATGATTCCACGCTTCGGGTTGTCGCTCCGGCGTCTCGGCATCGAAGCCCGCACCCGTAGAATGCGCGGAAGATTCCTGGCTCGGGACCCTGCGATCCCTCCCGCCGGCGATGCGCACATCGACCTGCGCCGCCTTCGCCAGGGAGAGAAGGGCCCCGCCGTCCGCGGGGCCCTCCAGATCGTGGACGCCCGGGCGCGGATCAGCCCATCCCGACGACGGTGTCGACCAAGCCCTTGTCGATGCTCGAACCCACGCCGACCTTGCCCCATACGCCTTCGCCGCGGGAACGCCATTCCGCGTATTCCTTGGCCGAGGGCGTGTAGATCTCCATGCCCTTCTCGCGAAGCTTGTCCTTGAAGCCGTCTTCCGAACCGCGATCGGCGGCGTTGCCGAGATCGGCGGCTTCCTGGAACGCCATCATCATGGGTCCCTGGATGTCCTCGGGAATCGCGTTCCAGGTGTTGACGTTCATGACCTGGAACTGGATTCCGAAGATGGCCTTCACCTCCGTCGCGTACTTGAGCACTTCGTACATGTTGAACTTGTAGGTCCAGATCGGCTGCACGTGGAAGCCCTGCACGACCTTCTGCTGGAGGGCCGTATACGTCTCGGTCCACGGGATCGACGTCGGATTGCCGCCCCACGCCTTCATCAGCTCGATCGCAATCGGCGAAGTGACCGTACGGAACTTGAGGCCCTGCACGGCGCTCGGGTCAGGCAGCGGACGGACGTTGTTCCACAGCAGCCGGTAACCTCCGGCGCCGACGGGCGGCAGCACCTTCACCGGCACCTTCTTCTCGAACTTCGCCGCCTGCCGTTTCCAGGCGTCGCTCTTCGCGACCCGGAGATACTGGTCCCAGCTGGTGATGATGTACGGCAGATCGACGAACGAAAACGAATCGTCGAACTTCGAGAACTGCGACGTCACGTTGCTGGTGATGTCGATGAAGCCGGTCTGCACCGCCTCGAGCTGGGACAGGTCCGTACCCAGCGTCGAGGAGTGATGCACCTCGAACTTGACCTCGATGTCGTATTTCTCGGCCAGGATCCGCGGCACCTCCGAGACCGATACGTAAGACGGGTCTCCGGGCCGGCCGTTCAGGCCCGCGACGATCGGCTTCAGGAACTTCTTCTGCTGCGCCGAGCGCACGAGCGCTGGAAAGCCGGTGACGACCGCGCCGGCCGCCGCCGCGGCCCCCGTGGTCTTCAGGGCGTCCCGGCGGGATACGCCTCTCTTGGTCCAGTCTCTCATCTGTCCTCCCTCCTCGTTCCTCTCGAAAGCGGCCGCCCCCTCGGAACCCGGGCCGCGCTTCCGAATTAGACGCCATCGCCCCGGAATTGGCAACGCCGCCCCGCGAGCGCCGACGGCCCCCCGTTCGAGCCGGACGCTCAGTTGGCCCGCTCGACGTCCCTGGCGACCCGCATCCGGACGATCCTGTCGGGATCGGCGACCACGCCGCCGCGCCGCCGGTCGCCCCGTTCAAGCCGGTCGACAAACTCCATGCCCGAGACCACCTCGCCCCAGACGGTGTATTGGCCGTCGAGATGCGGGGCCGGGGCGAACACGATGAAGAACTGGCTGTCGGCGCTGTCGGGGTCCTGGGCGCGGGCCATCGAGACCACGCCGCGGACATGGGGGTGGTCCGAGAACTCCGCCGGCAGCGTCGTTCCCGACCCGCCCCGGCCGGTCCCGGTCGGATCGCCGCCCTGGGCCATGAAGCCCTCGATCACGCGGTGGAACGCCACCCCGTCGTAGAAGCCTTCGCGGACGAGCCGCTTGATGCGCGCGACGTGCCGGGGAGCCAGATCCGGCCTCATTTCGATCGTCACGCGGCCGTATTCGAGGTCCATGTAGAGGGTGTTTTCGGCATCGGCGGCGGTGGCGGTCCGGCCCGGCGCAAGCGTTCCGAGGACGAGGCCGGCGATCATGGCCAGGCGGGCGGGTTTCATGGCGTCTCGCATGTCGTGGGAGCGGTGTGGAGCGAAGGACAGCCTAACCCGCATTTCTCCTGCTGGCCACGACCTGCGCGGCGTTGTCGCGCCGGCAGGGCGGGAAAGACGCCGTCGACGAGGCGCGAGAATCGCCGCGCGAGCTACGCATCTCTGGGAATCCGTACGGTCCGACCGGTCCTCGCGGACTCGTAGGCGGAGAGGATCATCCGCAGAGAACGCCGCCCGTCTTCCATCGTGTTGGGCGGCTCGGCGCCCGTCGTCAGTGCCTCGAGAAACCGGAGCGGGTTCTGCTGATGGAACCCGGGCGTGGTCTTGAACCGCGGGACGATATCCGACACCGCCCAACGCCGGGTCGTGGGATCCAGCAGATTCTCCTCGGTGAGACGGCAGATCTTCAGGTGCGCCCCGTCGGTCACGTCACGGGACGCCAGGTCGACGCCCGAGAGGACCGCCGCGCCCCTGGCGCCGAATATCTCGATCGAGTTGTCGCCGGCGGCGAACATGTTGCTCGACGCGAGCTCGCAGACGGCGCCGTCGTCGTAGGTGAAGACGGCGAGGCCCAGATCCTCGACCCGGCGCCCCAGGGGATGGGCGACGGTCGCCATGACGGCGTCGGGCTCGCCCAGCATCCAGCGGATGAAGTCCGCCCCGTGGACGCCCTCGTCGAGCAGCGACCCTCCGCCCGACGACACGGGATCCTCGGGCCATCCCGAGTGAGCGCCGCCGCCCGTCAACCCGTACAGATGGCCGTGACGGACGCGCATCAGGGCGACGCGGCCGAGTTCCCCTTCGTCGACGAGGCGCTTGAGCTCGTGGTTCACGGGATCGAAACGTTTCGGGAAGCTCTGCATGAACGACACTCCCGCCCGCTCGACCGCCGCCTGTATCCGGTCGCATCCCTCCATCGTCGTCGCCAGGGGCTTCTCGACCAGGATGTGCCGCCCGCGCGCCGCGGCCCGCTCCGCGAGTTCCACGTGACCGAGCGTTTCCGACGTGATCGCGACGGCGTCGCACGCCTCCAGCAGCGCATCGAGATCCGCCCAATACGCCGTCCCGTACTCCTTCGCCGCCGCCTCGCCGCGCTCGGCGTCGGCGTCCCATATCCCGACGAACGCCGCCAGCCCGGAGTCCGCGATCGCGCGCGCCCAGAAGTTCGCGTGATACATCGCGAAACTCAGGATGCCGAAACGGACGGGCGGTTCGACCCTTGGCGCCATGTTTCCTCTCCTCCCCGTTCGCGCCGCCGCCCGGCCGCGGCCTATCCGATCACGCCCGCCTTCGACAGGGCGTCGACCTCGCCGGGAGTGTAGCCGAGAAGCTCGCGCAACAGCGCAGGGCCGTGCTCGCCGCGCCGCGGCGCCGGGCGCAAGGGATGCGGCGGGGAACCCGCCTCCCCGACGGGAGAACGCGCGAGACGGACGCTCTCGCCGCCCGGCAGGGCGACGGTCTCGGTCATCCGCCGGTGTTCCGCCTGCGGGGTCGCCATCGCCTCCCCGACCTGGAGCACCGGCGCCGCGGGGACGTCGTGCGCGATCAACGTTTCCATCCAGTCGTCACGGGACCGGGTCTCGAAGATCTCCTGAAGGATCGCTTCGAGCTCGCCGCGATTGGCCAGACGGGAGCGATGGTCCCGGAAGCGGGAGTCGCGGGCGAGTTGCGGCCGGCCGACCGCCGCCGCCAGGTTGGCGAAGAACTTTTCGACGCCGACGGCCGCGATGACGATCGGCCGGTCCCGCGTGCGGAACGCCGCGTAGGGAACGAGATACGGATGGGAAGCGCCGCGGGGCTCCGGCGATGCGCCGACGACGCCGAAGTGCGTCGCCTCGTCTCCCAGGAGCGCGAGCTGACAGTCCAGCAGGGACAGATCCAGGCGACAACCCTCGCCGGTCCTGTTCCGGCGGGACAGCGCCGCCGACATCGCCAGGGCCGCGTAGAGGCCGCCCGCCGTATCCCCCATGTGCAGGGGCATGATGGCGGGCTCCGCAGCCGCGTGACCCGTGAGGCTCATCGTCCCGGACAGGGCCTGCGCCACGATGTCGTAGCCGGGACGGTCGGCCCACGGTCCGTCGCGTCCGAAACCGCTCAGGGAGACGCAGACGATTCCGGGATTCACTTCCCGCAATCGCTCGTAATCGAGCCGGAGCCGTTCCAAGACGCCGGGGCGGAAGTTGTCGAACACGATATCGGCCTTGCCCGCGAGCTCGTAAAAGACATCCCGTCCGCGATCGGACTTGAGATCGAGGCACAGGCTCTTCTTGTTGCGGTTGTAGCTGTGGAATTGCGCGCTCTCGCCGCGGATCTCGGGCCCGATGCCGCTCGTCCGGACGGGATCGCCGGTCAAGGGCTCGATCTTGACGACCTCGGCGCCGAGGTCCGCCAGGGTCATCGTCGCGAAAGGCCCGGCCACGAACATCGACAGGTCCAGCACGACGACGCCGTCGAGCAGCCCGCTCCATGAACCGCCGTTTCCCCCGGTCATCGCCAGCCCCACACGCGGGCGGCGTTGCCCCAGAGATAGCTTTCGAGCGCCTCGGGGCGCAGGCCCAACGCGCGCGCCTCGGTCACCGGCCCCTCGAAATCCATGAAGGGGTATCCCGTTCCGAACATGACCTTCTCGCGCCCGTAGGAGTCGAGGAAACGCAGGAGATCGGCAGGCAGATGCCTGGGTCGATGCCCGGAGGTGTCGATATGGAGATTGGCGTGTTTCCAGGCCAGGGAAATCAGTTCGTCGGTCCAGGGATAGCCCGCGTGCCCCGCGACGATCGTGAGTTCGGGAAAGTGCAGCGCCACGTCGTCGAGATGCAGCGGGCGCCCCAGCTCCGAACGGCGCATCACGGCGGTGTGGCCGGTGAGAATCAGCGCGGGGACGTCCAGTTCGACGCACGCCGCGTAGAGGGGATAGTAGATCGCGTCGTTCGGAGGGCGATCGTAGACGAACGGCAGCAGCTTCAATCCCCGGAATCCCAACGATTCGACCGCCCGGCGCAGATCGCGCACGGACGCCATGCCCTGCGTCGGGTCCACGCTCGCGCATCCGACCAGCCGCTCCGGAAACCGCCCGACGATATCCGCCACTGCGTCGTTGTCGGCGGAAGAACCGGAAAAGGCGGTGGCGGAGAGCACGATCCTGTCGACGGCGCCGGCGTCGGCCTCTTCCGTCAGACGCTCGATGGTCGCGCCCGCCCGATCGCCGATCCCGAGGCGCGCGTAGAGGGCGTCGAGATCCGGCAACGCCTCGAACAGGGCGCGGTCCCACCAGTTGGCCCAGACGTCGGCGACCCTTTCGGGCCGCGCCGCAGGCTCCGCGCTCATGGCGTATCGGGCTACGACCGCAGCGTCCGCCCCGGAGCGGCCCCGGTCAACCCGCCGTTCCTGTAGACGGGTTCGCCGTTGACGATGGCGCACTCGATGCCGCGGGACGGCCGCAACATGCGCTTGGCGCCGCCCGGCAGGTCGTGGGAGCGCTCGTTCCGGTCGGGCGACCCGACGTTTCGCGGATCGAAGATCGTGATGTCCGCCCAGTTCCCCTCCCGCAGACGGCCGCGGTCCGCGATTCCGAACAGGTCCGCCGGTTCCGAGGTCAGTTTCCGCACCGCCCGCTCCAGCGTCATGGCTTGGCGCTCCCGCACCCATTCGCCGAGCAGGAACGTCGGGTAGCCCGAGTCGCACAGCATGTCCACGTGGGCGCCGCCGTCCCCGAGGCCGATCAGGACGTGCGGGTGGTTGAGGATGCGGGTCATGCTGTCGATCCGGGTGTTGAACGACGTGAAGATGAACTCGTTGTCGACGTCGTCCTCGAGGGTGACGTCGAGGAAGGCGTCGACCTCGTCGGTCCCCCGTTCCCTCGCGATCTCCGCGACGGTCCGCCCTTCCAGCCGCTTCAGGTCAGGGTTCCCGACCTCGTGCAGGGTTACGCGGTTGAAATCGCAGAAGTTGAGCCGTTCCCGCATTTCCCCGCGAAACGCGTTCCGGAACTCCGGGTCGGCGTACACTGCGCGCTGGCCTTCCTTCGACTTGTCGGCGAACACCTTGCGCCACGAGGGGAAGGCGGCGAAGGAGAACGGGTTGCGCATGTTGAACTCGCGCGTCAGGGGCAGCGGCAGGATCTGCGGCCGCACGCCGCGCTCCAGCAGCGGCGCCGTCTTTTCCAGCGTGTCGCGGGCGGCGTCGGGAACGTCATCGCGATCGACCAGCCCCAGGAACGTGACCGGGCGGCCGCTTTCCGTCAGCAGCAGGTCGAGCAGCGCGTACTGGTCGTCGTCGATGATCCCGATCCGTTTCGTCGCCGCGATCTCGATGGTTCCCCTGCCGCGCTGGCGCAGCGCGCGGGCATAGGCCGCGAGCTCGGCGTCGTCGGCGTTGCGGCAGGCGAGGGGGCGGCCCTCGTATCCCACGTGCTGGTTGAGGATGGTGGTGGAAAACCCGAACGCCCCGGCGTCCACGGCCTCGCCGAGGAGATGGGCGATCCGCCCGGTCTCCTCCGGCGTCGCCGCGCGTTCCATCGACTCCCCGCCCATCACGTAGTGCCGGAAGGGCGTCAGGGGCGCGAGGAACGCGAGATTCACCGAAGGCGCGCGCGCGTCGGCGGCGTCCATGAACTCCGGGAACGTCTCCCAGTCCCAGGTGATTCCCCTGTCGAGCACGTCGAACGGGATGCCTTCGACGTTGACGAGGTCCCGCATGGCGACGTCGCGCGCCTCGGGCCGGCAGGGCGCGATGCCGACGCCGCAATTGCCCATCACCACGCTCGTCACGCCGTGCCAGGACGACGGGGTCACGGCGCCGTCCCAGCATATCTGGGCGTCGTAATGGGTGTGCGGATCGATGAATCCCGGCGCCACGACGCAATCGCCGGCGTCGATGATCTCGCGCGCGCCGTCCGCGATCCTGCCGATTTCGGCGATCCTGCCGCCCGACACCGCGACGTCGGCGCGCCTGCCGGGCGCGCCCGTTCCATCGACGACGGTTCCGTTCCTGATCAAGAGGTCGTAGGCCATCGGCGGTCCCCCCCTCCCTGCCGCCGTCGATTCGACTCGCCGGCGAATGCCGGGCGCTCCCGGCTCCTCCCCATACACTACACGGAAGCCGCTCCGGCGTCACGGGGGCGCCGCAGGGCCCGTTCGCGCTCCTCCTCCCTGTTCCAGGGGGAGCCATCCATACTCCTCCCCCCTGACAGGGGAGGTCGGGAGGGGGATGAATCACGCCCCGACGGTGTGCGGATTGTGCGGATCCGGGTGTGCGGACCGCCTTTCCATGCTCCTCCCCGGCGGCGACCCCCACCCCGGCCCTCCCCCTGCAAGGGGGAGGGAGAACGAGGGGGACTGGAGGGAGCCATCCACACTCCCCCATAACAGGGGGGAGGTCGGGAGGGGGGTGAACCGCGCCCCGACGGTGTGCGGATTGTGCAGATCCGGGTGT
Organism: Alphaproteobacteria bacterium; assembly: GCA_965242505.1. Lineage (GTDB taxonomy): Bacteria > Pseudomonadota > Alphaproteobacteria > UBA2966 > UBA2966 > UBA2966. The sequence continues at coordinate 122,971 of OZ251449.1, read as the reverse complement.
GCGGACCGCCTTTCCATGCTCCTCCCCGGCGGCGACCCCCACCCCGGCCCTCCCCCTGCAAGGGGGAGGGAGAACGAGGGGGACTGGAGGGAGCCATCCACACTCCCCCATAACAGGGGGGAGGTCGGGAGGGGGATGAACCGCGCCCCGACGGTGTGCGGATTGTGCGGATCCGGGTGTGCGGACCGCCTTTCCACGCTCCTCCCCGGCGGCGACCCCCACCCCGACCCTCCCCCTGCAAGGGAGAGGGAGAAGAGGGAACAGAGGGGCCGTTGACGCTCCTCCCCCCTGACAGGGGGGAAGCCGGGAGGGGGTGGAGTATGGTACAGATCGGACGGACGGGCGGCGGGCCGGAGAGTCGGCCAATCACGGGAGGCCATGCGTGGCGAACGACGGCGAACGGCGGGCCGACGTCGACGGAGATCGATTGTGGCGCCGCCACATGGAGATGGCGGAGCTCGGCGCGACGGAAAAGGGCGGAGTGAACCGCGCCGCCCTGACGCCCGCGGACGTCGAGGCGCACGCGCGGTTGGCGGGATGGGCCCGCGACCGCGGCTTCGCGGTGGAGATCGACGCCTACGGCAACCAGTTCATGCGCCGGCCCGGCGCGACCGACGCCCCCGCCATCGCCAGCGGCTCCCACAGCGACACGCAGCCGACCGGCGGCCGCTTCGACGGCATCTCGGGCGTGCTGTCGGCGGTCGAGGCGGTCGAGGCGATCGACGACGCCGGCATCGTCACCGGCCGGCCGCTCGAAGCGGTGATCTGGAACAACGAGGAAGGCGCGCGCTTCAGCCCGACGAACCTCGGTTCCGCCGTCTACGTCGGCGAGGCCCCGGTCGACGCCATGCTCGCGGCCACGGACCGGGACGGCGTCACGATGGAAAGCGCGGTCCGGACCCTGCGCGAGGCCGTTCCCTGGGCCGGCCCGCGCGAACTGGGAGCCCCCATGGCGGCTTTCGTCGAGTCGCACATCGAGCAGGGCCCCGAGCTCGAGGCCGAAGGGCTCGACATCGGTATCGTCACCGCCATCCAGGGGACCCGGAAGCTCGACGTCGAGGTCATCGGCGACGAAGCGCACGCCGGCGCCACGCCCGAGCGCATGCGCCGCGATGCGTTCGTCGACGCGGTGCGGATCGCCGCCGCGTTGCGCGAGCTGTTCCACGACCCCGACGACGTCATGCGCTTCACCATCGGCCGGTTCGAGGTGTCGCCGGGCGCGCTCGCCGTCGTTCCGGGCCGCGTGTTCTTCACCATCGACATCCGCCATCCGGACGACGCGACGCTGGCCCGGCTGGGCGACCGGATCGAGCCCGTATGCAGACGCGCGGCGTCCCGTTGCGACGTCCGGGTAACCGAGACGCGCCGCGCCGACTCCGCGCCTTTCGAGGGCGCCGTGCCGGAGGCCATCGAGGCCGCCGTCCGGGAACGGGGATATTCCTACAAGCGCATGCCGTCCGGCGCCGGCCACGATGCGCGTTACGTCTCCCGAATCTGCCCGAGCGGGATGGTGTTCGTTCCCTGCGAACGGGGGATCAGCCACAACGAGCAGGAGAACGCGGCGCCGGAGGACATCGCCCGGGGCGCCCAGATCGTCGCCGACGCCCTGCTCATCCTGGACGCGCGGCTCCCGTAGGGACATGCCGGACGGACCCGAACGCGATTTCGTCGGCTACGGCCCCGAACCGCCCGACCCCAAGTGGCCCGGCGGCGCGCGGCTCGCCCTCAACATGGTCCTCAACTACGAGGAAGGGGCCGAGTATTCCGTCCTCGACGGCGACGCGCACTCGGAATCGATGCTTTCGGAGGTGGCGGCCCGACCCCTCGCGGGCGAGCGGAACCTCAACGTCGAGTCGTCCTACGAATACGGCAGCCGGGCCGGCGTCTGGCGGATCCTCGGAGTGTTCGCGGAACGCCGGCTGCCGCTCACGATCTACGGGGTCGGCGCCGCGCTGGCGCGCAACCCGGCGGTCGCGGAGGAGACCGCCCGGATGGGCTGCGATTACGTCGGACACGGATGGCGCTGGATCGACTACCGAGGCATGCCGGAGGACGAAGAGCGCGAGCACATCGCCCGCTGCGTCGAGACGATCGAGCGGCTCGCGGGACGGCGACCGCTCGGCTGGTTCACCGGCCGGCCCAGCCTCAACACGCGGCGGCTGGTCGTGGAGGAAGGGGGGTTCCTCTACGACTGCGACGCCATCAACGACGATCTGCCCTATTGGACGACCGTCGACGGCAAACGGCACCTCGTCATCTGCCACACGTTCGACTCCAACGACGGCCGCTTCACGCGGGGCCAGGGTTTCGTCACCGCCGACCACTGGTTCGCCTACATGCGGGACGCTTTCGACTGGCTGTATCGCGAGGGCGAACGGGCTCCCAAGCTCCTCACCGTCGCCATGCACTGCCGCCTGATCGGCCGCCCCGGCCGCATCGGCGCCCTCGCCCGCTTCCTGGACCACGTCGAGGCGCGCCCCGGCGTCTGGCTGTGCCGCCGCGAGGAAATCGCCCGCCACTGGCATGAACGCCACGCCGGCTGACCCGCGTTTCTCGTTCTGCTCGTCCGCGAGCTTCATCCGGCGACGGGGGCGCCGCAGGGGCCGTTCGCGCTCCCTCCCCCCTGGCGCGACCCCCACCCCGACCCTCCCCCTGCAAGGGAGAGGGAGAACCAGGGAGGCGGGAGGGGGGCCGCAACGCCGCGCACTCCTCGATCCCTGCCGGTACGAGAAATGCGGATCAGTGCATCGGCACCATGGCGACGGCGAGGGACGATTCGATGTCCCACACCGTTTCCGCGACTTCCCGGCCGATCAGGTCCATCTTGCGAACCTGCTCGACGCGCCGGGCGGTGGCCTTCAGCTCCTGGCTGGACAGCAGCCGCTCGAGGATCCCGCATACGTCGGAGAGCGAAATGATGATGATGTCGCGCACGTCCGGGATCTCGTCGCTGAACAGAACGCCCATGATCCGCAGCTTGACTTCCCGGACGGTCCTGTTGTCGATGATCGGATAGCGGCGCGTCGGGAACACCCACATGAAGCGGTCTTCCTCCCGGCGCAGAATGCCGCGCTCGACCAGGCGGGCGAGCGCGCGTTCGCGAACCTCCCCGGCATGGACGGCCGACGCCTTGATCCAGTGGGCGCAGTCGTGCGTCTGCGCGGACTCGACGATACGCGCGAGCGTCGCATCCAGCAGATCGTCGCCGGTCGGCGTCGGATCGGTCACGAAGAGACGTTCCGGATCGGTGTCTATCCGGCGCTCCAGGGCCAGATCCATGAGCACCGATCCGGCCAGCGCGTGCTCGAGCGACACCGTGGGCACGTCGATGAACCTCCCGCCCTCGTCGTCGAGCAGAAGCAGCATGATTTCTTCCGCGAATCTCAGCATGTGCACGGCTTTCCGGCCCAGGGACACGAACGACGCCGCCATTATTGCACACGCGCGACGACGTTTCCAAGCCGAATCCCGCATTTGCGCGGGAATGACGCGCCATATAATTCTTGACGCCGCCCCGACGCGGGTGCTACCGATGGCGAGATGTTCCGCGGACGGGGGGAACGATCATGGGAGGCGAAGACGATGGTGGATGTGACGACCGAACGACACGACGACATTCTGTCCGCCGACGTGGGCGGACGCATCGACGGCTCCAACGTCGTCCAGTTCGAGGAGGCCATCAGAACCGCTGTCGAGGACAGCGACCGCGCCGTGATCATGGACTTCGAGAAGCTGGCCTACATCAGCAGCGCGGGTCTGCGCGCCGTCCTGTTGACGGCCAAGACTCTTCAGGGCCGCAACGCCAAGCTGGTGCTGTGCTCGCTTGCCGACCCGATCCGCGAGGTCTTCGAGATCAGCGGGTTCGACAAGATCCTGCCGATTCACCCGACCAGGGCCGAGGCGCTCGCGTCGCTGGAGAGCTGACGCCGGGACGCCGTTCGTCCCCCGCTTGCGGCCTCCCCCCTCCCGTTCCCGACGTTCGATTTCCCGCTCCTCCCCCCTGACGGGGAGGGGGGTGGAGCGGGACGGCGACTTGACCGTTTCGACGAAACCGGGGAACATTCGGGGCGACGCGCGGGCTCCCGATCGCGGGGCGGGTAGTCTCGAACCGGCCCCGAGGCGGCCCGCGGCTTGGTGAAACGCTGGTCCGGGGTCCGCCGAAATCTCTGTTCTCGAAATCTCGCTGACCAACGATCTCCGGGAGATCGCCGCCGTGGCGGAGAAAGTCGACGCGTTCTGCGCCGCGCGCGATCTGCCGCCGGCCGTCGCCTACGCCGTCAACCTGTCGCTCGACGAACTGCTGACCAACACGATCAACTACGGGTGCGACGACGACGCCCGACACCGGATCGACATCGCGGTCCGCATGGACGGGAGCGCCCTGGTCGTGGAGATCACCGACGACGCCAGGCCGTTCGATCCTTCCGAAGCCGCGCAACCGGATACCGACGTCCCGATCGAGGACCGGCCGATCGGCGGTCTGGGCATCCACTTCGTCCGCGAAACGATGGACGGGTTCCGGTATCGCCGCAGCGGAAAACACAACGTCGTGACGCTCATCAAGAACACCGGAACCGGGAACGCGGAGGACGCCGGGACGGCGACGTAAGGGAGCAGGCGGCGCGGGCGCGCCGGCGCGCGATCAGTCCGGATCGCCGTTGTACCGCAGAACCAGACAGGTGATGTCGTCCGACTGATCGGCGTCGCCGACGAACTCGGCGACCGCGAGGGTCACGTTCTCGATCATGGTCCCGACGGAGCTCCGGTTGCCGGTCGACAAGACGGCCTGAAGGCGCGTCTCGTCGAACATCTGGCCGCCGGCGTTCATCGCCTCGGAGATGCCGTCGGTGTAGAGGAACAGCGTATCCCCGGCGGCGAGCGTCAAGCCGTTTTCCTCATACGCCAGATCCGGCATGACGCCGACCGCGACGCCGCCGGTCAGCGGCAGCATCTCGACCTCCCCGTCCCGTCGAACGAGGAACGGCGCGTTGTGGCCGGCGTTGGCGTAACTGAAGCGGCCCGTCGCGGGGTCCAGAATGCCGTAGAACAGCGTCACGAACAGGTCGTGGGGGTTCTCGGCGCAGATCCTGTCGTTGACGAGGCGCAGGCAGGCGCCGGCCTGGTCCGTGTCGTGCGCGGCGGTGCGCATGACCGTCCTCGCGATCGCCATGAAGAACGCCGCCGAGACGCCCTTGCCGGAGACGTCGGCGATCACCACGCCGAGGCGGCCGTCCGGCAGAACGAAGAAGTCGTAGAAGTCTCCGCCCATCTCGCGCGCCGGAGTCATCCGCGCGTCCCCCGAGTAGGAGTCGTGCCGAGGCATGGTCTTGGGCAGGATCGCGCCCTGAAGGGAGTGCGCGATGGCGAGCTCGTCCTCCATGCGCCGTTTCGCCTGGTCGAGTTGCGCGTTCTTCTCTTCGAGGTCGCGCGTGCGCTCGGCGACCAGGGCCTCCAGATGATCCTCGCGCGCCAGGACGTCGCGGGCCATCGTCTGGAACGTGTGGATCAGCCGGCCCAGCTCGTCGCGCCGACGGCCGACGGCGTCGAGCGATTCCGGAACGAAGGCGCGCCGGTCCATCTCCTCGGCCGCCCGGGTCAGAGCCATGACCGGCCGCGTGATGCGGCGGGCCGACAGGATCGCGATCACCGAGCCGATCAGGAAGGCGGCGGCGGCGATCAGGAGCCCGAACCAGAGGTAATCGGCGAGCAGCCGGTCCAGGTGGTCGCGAGGCATGTGGATGACGGCGACGCCGGTGGCGACGCCGCGGTCCAGGACGGGCGCGGCGACGTGGAGGGCGTTGTCGCCCAGCGCCGACTGCGCGTCCGCGCCCAGCGCCCGGCCGGCGAGCTCCCGGTCGATCGCCGTGAACGCCGCCTCCGGCGCGGCGCGCGCGCCGGAGGCGGTCGCGGCCGTCACTTCGAGCGACTCGTCGACCACCCATATCGCCCGGATTCCCGGCTGCCCGGCCAGCGAGCCGAGCGTCGCCGCCAACCCGAAGGTCCCGCCCAGGTCCGCGGTCTCGTCGGTCAGGCTGCCGACCACCACCACCCCGCCGCCGCGGGCGCGGACGCCGACGTACCGCATGGGCCGCTCCAGCGCATCCCGCGGCGCCGGCCGCAACGCGACGGAGAAGCGGCGTCCCGACAGGAGGGATTGCAGGACCGGCCCGTCGATTTCCTCGATCGCCATGTCGACGCCGGTCCGGCCGAGCCCGCCGAGGGCCCGCGCCGACGGCGTCCCGGTTTCGTCCACTATCCAGACGTCGTCGATGACGCTGTTCGCCGTGATCTCCGCGAGGTGGACGGCGAGCGCCTCCGCGCCGCCGACGGCCTCCGACAGATGGCCCAGGGCGATCGCCTGCGCCTCGTTCTCGCGCTCGACGAGGCGGGCGATTCCGTCCGTTATCGAGTCGGCGCGGTTGGCTTCGCTCGCGATCATGCCGGCGACGAGCCGCGCCTGGTTCTCCGCCTGGTCGATCAGCGCGTTGCGCGCCAGCAGGCCCATCGCCATCGCCACGCCGAGGATGGCGACGCCCACCGATGCGGAGACGATCAGGACCAGATGCCGGGAGAGGCTTCCGCTCGCCCCGCCCAGGCGGGCGCGCAGGGCCCGCATCACCAGGGCCACGATCCCCGCGAAGGCGAGAAACCAGGCCATGGCGTAGAGATAGATCCAGAACGAGAACCCGGGCCTGTCGATCGCGCCGATCACGGTCTGGGACCGGTGGACGAGCTCGGGCACGCCGATGACCGAGGCGGTGGCGGACGCCATGACGATGATCAGGAAGTAGTTGGTCCAGGACGGCAGGAACAACAGCGCCTCGGCGGTCTCGCCGCGCCTCAGATGCCGCAGCGCGGCGAGGGCGTTGTCGGACACGTAACCGGCGACCGCGATCGCCAGCGCCAGCGACGCCTTGAACCAGGCCGGCACGGTCACGACGACGCCCAGGATCTCGAAGGATCCGGGGACGACGTAGGCGAGGTAGAACAACATGACGAAGGTCGGCGCGCTGCGCGCGAACGTCGTGAGCGCGCCGCCCGTCCCCCTGGCGCCCCGCGCGGAGCTTTCCCGCAGCAACGCCAGCGGCGCGCCAACCAGCGTGCCGACCGCCATCGCGACCAGCGAGACGATCATGTTCCAGCCGAAACCCGCCGCCAGATAGGGCGTCCAGGTCAGCAGCGCGTCGACCACCTCCCCCGCCGTCATGGCGCGTGATCCCGGCGTTCCCAGCGGCGGAAGACCTGGACCGCTCCGATGACCAGCAGGAAGTAGCAGATCAACAGCAGGTTCATCATCACGGCGTCGTTGCCCTTCTCGGCCACGATCGAGGTGCTGGCGTGCACCAGCTCGGGCAACGCCAGGGTGCTGGCCATGCCGGTCGCCTTGACGATGTTGACCGAATTGCCCATCACCGCGGCGTGGCACAGCCACAACGCCCGGCGGAATTCGGCGATCCCGAAGCGCAGGCGTTCGCCCTCGCCGGCCGCCACGTCCGCCGCCAGGGAGAACGAGACGGCGTTGCTGGCCGCGGCGTAGAGCGACAACACCGCGGACGCGACCGTGAACGCGTCGAGCGAGAAGCCGAGCGCCAGAACGACGCCTCCGAGCCCGAAGAAGACGACGTAGAGCTGCAGGAGCGGCGGCGTCATGCGCAGGACGGCGCAAAAGCCCTGGAGGAAGGCCGCGGCGACGGGGGTCCGCCGATGTATCACCCAGCCGAACAGGACGCCCAGGGCTATGCTGCCCGCCACCGTCACGACGGACAGCGCGACCGTCAGGAACAGGCCGAAGAGAAAGACGTCGCGGTCCTGCGGGTCGTAGATCAGGCTGACGTCGAGACCGGTCGCCTCCCTCAACATCAGGGATATCCCCGAAATGCCGCCGAGCTCCCCGCCGGCGACGAGCGCGAGCTCGCGGCACGCGAGGGGCCATTTCCCGGCATCGTCCCGTCGGCAGACGAGCTCGCCGGAGCCGTCGGTCTCCTGCCAGATCAGCCGGGCCCGCCGCAGATAGGGCGAGGGAGGCAATCCCCACCGCTCCTCGAGCTGCTGGAGAAAGCCCTCGCGATGCCATCTCGCGAGCGTGTTGCCGAACAGCAGGTCGAGGCGCCCGCCCGCCTCTTCCTTGGCGATGGCGACCGCCCAGGGGGACACGAAGCGCGTCGGCAAGGACACGTGGTAGCCCTCTTCCCAGTCTCCGCCCGCCAGTTCGTTCAGGAGGTTGACCTCGTCGTACAGCCAGCCGACGCAGTGCGCGTTGCGCAGGGCCAGCGCGGCCTCGCGCGTGGTGTTGAGGGAGATCGTCTCGACCAGGAGCCTCTCGCGGGCCAGGCGATTCCACAGCGATCCCTGGACGCTGCACAGGGTGCGGCCGCGCAGGTCCTCCCAGCTGGAGACCCGCGCGTCCGGCCGCAACAGAACGTTGACTCCATCGCCGTAGTACTGCGGCTCGATCATGGTCACCAGATCGCGGCGGCTGCGGGTGTCGCCCAGCGTGGCGACGACGATGTCGATCTCGCCGCGCTGGAGCTTTTGCAGCCGGTTGGCGCTGGTCACCGGCGTGAACCGCACCGACACGCCGACGGCCTCGGCCAGGGCGCGGGCGACGTCGGTGTCGTAGCCGACGAGGGCACCGTCCTCGTCGCGGAAACCGAAGGGCCGGTAATCGGCCTTGACTCCGGCGATCAGGTGGCCGCGCGCGCGGATCTCGTCGAGCCGGTCGGCCGCGGCCTGGCCGGCGCCGTGCAGCCAGACGGCGACGGCGAGAAGCGCGAGACCGGCGTGGCGACCGAGCCGGGACCGGACGATCGCCCTCATGAGGCGTCCGGAGCCAGAGGTCTGGCCACGATCAGGAATCCGTAGCCGCTGGCGGCCGGGGCGATCCGGCACGCCAGGTCGTCGAGTCGACCGAGCAACGGGCTGCCCACGACCGCGTATTCGGGCAGCAGGCTCTCGGGCTCGATGCTCTCGAGCCGGAACCCCGCGGCCGAGAGATCGTCGCGCGCCTCCGACGGAGAGAAGAGGTGGTAGAACAGCCGGATCCCGTCGGCGTCCCGGCCGCGCGTGTAGAGGACGTCCCCGGCCTCCAGCTCGCCGGCCCGCACCAGGGGAGCCGCCGCGCGCCGCGCCGCCCGGAACCGCCGCCGCGCGTTCGGCAGGCCGAGAACCAGGACGCCCTCCGGTTTCAGCATCTCGCGGACCGCGCCGAGCAGGCGCAGGCGCGCCGCCCGTCCGGCGACGTGCCCGAGAACCCCGAAGGCCATGAGCGCGAGATCGAACGACTGCCGGTGCGTCTCGGTCAACGCCCCCGGCTCGCCGTCGCGGATGACGAGCCGCCCCTCGTCGACGAAGCCGCGCAGACGATCCGCCATCGCCCGACACGCCGCCGGACAGACGTCGTAGGCCACGCCGCTCGCCCGGGTCCGCTCCATCAACGGCAGGGTGTAACGTCCGGTGCCGGCGCCGAAGTCGAGAAACCGGCCTCCTTTCCGCAGGAAGCCCAGCGACGTTCTCAGCGTGCGCCCGTTGGGGCGCGGGTAGCGCCGGTCGTAGAGACCCGAGGAGATATAGGCCTCGTAGCCGCCGCGCACGTCCGGGGCGCGCGTCCCCGGCGCGGGCGCATCGTGGTCCACGACGCTGGCGGCGCCGCCGCTCACGGTCATCTTTCCTCCATTGGCCAAGGCGCATCGGGGCTTGTCACCGAAGCGGCCGCGACGTTAGGCTTCCGATATTCGGCCGGAGCCTACTATCGACGGCCCCGGCAAACAATACTAGGCATCGCGAAAAGCGGGAAGGGGCGGAGATTGAGATCACGGACGAACGATCCTTCGCGAGCGAGGGGGTCCTTGCGGACGAGGCGGGTGACGGCGTTGCCGGCGCTGGCGGCGCTGGCGATGATTGCGGCGCCGGCGATGATTCACGCCGGAGCGAGCGCGGCGGAGAGCGCCCTCGACCGGATTTCCGCCGACGGCGTGATGCGCGCGGGCACCAGGGCCAACGCGGCGCCGTTCGCGCAGAAGACGGCCTCCGGAGAGTTCGAGGGGTTCTCCGTCGACCTGCTCAGGGAGATTCGCGCGGCCGCGGAGAAGACGACCGGACGGACCGTCCGCCTCGAGCTGTTCGAGGTCACCCCGAGCGACCGCCTGCAACGCGTCGCCGAAGGCGAACTCGACATCGTATGCGGCATCACCACGCCGACCTGGGAGCGGGAAGACATGGTGGACTTTTCCCTGCCGTTCTTCCGCGACGGCACGCGGGTCATGGTGTATCGCAACCAGGCCGGACGCGCGGCCGACCTGGGCCAGATCGAGGTCGGCGTGGTCGAGGGCACCACCACCGTGGCCGTGATGAAGGATCGGCTGCCCGGCGCCGGTCTCCACATGTACGCCAACATGGGCGACGCGATGCGCGGGCTTGAAATGGGCGAGGTCGACGGCGTGGCCAACGTCGGCGTCGTGCTGCTCGGGCTCGCCGAACGCGAAGAGCCGAGGCGCAGCGTCGTGCTGCTGCCGAGGACGCGCGCGCTGGAGACGGAGACCCTGGCCTGCGTTCTGCCGCAGAACGACAGCCGCTGGCGCGATCTGGTCAACAGGACCCTCGCCGACATGTTCGCCGACGTGCGGGACTTCAGCGGCCGTTACGAGGAAGTCTACGATCGCTGGTTCGGCCGCGACGGCGCGCTGTACTATCCGCTCGACCGCGCGACGCGCGACTACCTCGGCGACGTCTCGATCTGGGCCAAATGACCGTCCCCCCGGGCGGGCCGGACGGCGGCGGTTCAAGCCGGGCCTGAAGCGCCGGACTCCGGGGTCCGGGCCGTCACGATCATGTCGTAGGCGGGCAGGGTGAGGAACTCGGAGAACTCCTCCGACGCGCTCATTTCGGCGAAGAGCGCGGCCGCGTCGTCGAAACGGCTCGCGGCGTAGGCGCCGCCGAGCTCCTCCCGGACGCCGGCCATGACCTCTTCCCGCACGGCGTCGAACATGGCGCGGTCGACGGCCCTGCCGTCATCCAGCCGCGCCCCGTGGCGGAGCCACTGCCAGACCTGGGTGCGCGAGATCTCCGCCGTCGCCGCGTCCTCCATGAGATTGTAGAGCGGCACGCAGCCCGATCCCCGCAGCCAGGCCTCGAGATAGCGGATGCCGACGTTGACGTTCTGGCGGAGCCCGGCCTCGGTGACGTCGCCCCGGGGGACGTCGAGAAGGTCGGCCGCGGCGACGTCGACGTCCTGGCGCCGGCGGTGGATCTGGTTCGCCTCGGGCATCAACCGGTCGAATATCTCCCTGGCGACGGGCACCAGGCCGGGATGCGCGACCCAGGTGCCGTCGTGGCCGTCCGCGGCCTCGCGCTCCTTGTCGGCCCGCACCTTGGCCAACGCCTCCTCGTTGGCCTTCTCGTCGTTCCTGATCGGGATCTGCGCGGCCATCCCGCCGATGGCGTGGGCCTTGCGGCGATGGCAGGTCTTGATGGCGAGCAGACTGTACGAACGCATGAAGCGGCGGGTCATGGTGACCTCGCCGCGGTCCGGCAACACGCACGACGGGTCGTTCCGGAACTTCTTGATGAAACTGAAGATGTAGTCCCAGCGGCCGCAGTTGAGGCCGGCGGAATGCTCGCGCAACTCGTACAGGATCTCGTCCATCTCGAAGGCGGCGAGAATCGTCTCGATCAGGACGGTGGCCTTGATCGTTCCGCGCGGAACCCCGAGGGCCTCCTGCGCCGCGACGAAGACGTCGTTCCAGAGCCGCGCTTCCAGATGGCTTTCCATCTTGGGCAGGTAGAAGTACGGCCCGCTTCCCCGATCCAGCAGGGTCCGGGCGTTGTGGAAGAAGTACAGGCCGAAATCGAACAACGATCCGGAAGCGGGTTCGCCGTCGATCAGGACGTGCTTCTCCATCAGGTGCCAGCCCCTCGGGCGAACGATCAGGGTCGCGACGTCCTCCCCCAGCTCGTAGCGGCGCCCGCTCCGGGGGTCGTCGAACTCGATGGCGCGGGCGTTGGCGTCGCGCAGGTTGACCTGGCCTTCCAGCAGATTCGACCACGTCGGCGCGGTGGCGTCCTCGAAGTCGGCCATGAACACGCTGGCGCCCGAATTGAGCGCGTTGATGATCATCTTGCGGTCCACGGGACCGGTGATCTCCACCCGGCGGTCCCGAAGGTCCGGGGGGGCGGGGGAAACCGACCAGTCGCCGTCCCTGACGCCCGCGGTCTCGGCGAGAAAGTCGGGCCGCGCGCCGGCGTCGAACGCCGCCTGCCGGTCGACCCGCGCCCGCAGGAGATCGAGGCGCCTGCGATCGAACGACCGATGCAGGTCCGCCACGAAACCGAGCGCCTCCGGCGTCAGGATTTCGTCGAACCCCGGCGCCATGCCGCCGAGGACCTCGACCCCTTCCGCCCGCTCGACGAAATCCGCCGCGCCGGCCGTCATCGCCATCTTCCGTCCTCCCGGATTCGCGCCGCGCTCGCCGGGCGCGACGGTTTCCAGTCTTCACTACGGGGGGAGGGGGAGCAAGGAAAATTCGCCCCCACCCCGGCCCTCCCCTTGACCATCCACACTCCTCCCCCCTGAACAGGGGGGAGGTCGGGAGGGGGGATGGTTCGCGGTCCCGCAACGCCGCGCAATCCTCGACCCTCCATCGATACGAGACAATGCGGCCTGCGCGGCCGTCTCATATGCATTGAACGAGGACAAGCCCTCGACAGGTATGAGAAATGCGGCCTAGACTGCGCGCATGGACGGTCCCACCATCACCATCCTCGCGACCGTCGGCGCCGTCGGCGTGGCCCTGGCCGGCCTCATCCTCCGGCAGGGCGCGCGCCTCGACGACCGCATCGACCGCATCGACGACCGCATCGACCAGATCAACGCCCAGGTCAACGGACGCATCGACCAGATCAACGAACGCATCGACCAGGGCAACGCCCAGATCAACGAACGCATCGACCAGGGCAACGCCCAGATCAACGAGCGCATCGACCGCGTCGAACGGGGACAGAACGACCTGCGGGAGCGCATGGCGAAACTGGAGGGGTTGCTCGAAGGGCTGCGGGAAGCGATCACCGGCCGGCGCGCGGCGTAGGGCGCATCGCGCCCCTCTCTCCCCCTGACCACTGATACTCCTCCCCCCTGGCAGGGGGGAGGTCGGGAGGGGGGTCCGGACGTAAGAAGGAGGCCCCGCACGAACGCGCGCTTGCGGACGGCCCCGCGCCGGGATTCGGTGATGGACCTCTCGAACGTATCGCCCCACCCCCCTGGCGCGACCCCCACCCCGACCCTCCCCCTGCAAGGGGGAGGGAGAAGAAGGGGGGGCGGAGACGCCATATACGCCATATATACCCGCCAGCTGCGGCCACGTCTCGACCGGCTCGGGGTCGCGGAGACGCCATATACGCCATATATACTCCTCCCCCCTGACAGGGGGGAGGTCGGGAGGGGGGTCCGGACGTAAGGAGGAGGCCCCGCACGAACGCGCGCTTGCGGACGGCCCCGCGCCGGGATTCGGTGATGGACCTCTCGAACGTATCGCCCCACCCCCCTGGCGCGACCCCCACCCCGACCCTCCCCCTGCAAGAGGGAGGGAGAACGGGGGGACGGGGGTTTCCGTTCATGCTCCTCCTCCCTGGCAGGGGGGAGGTCGGGAGGGGGGTCCGGACGTAAGAAGGAGGCCCCGCACGAACGCGCGCTTGCGGACGGCCCCGCGCCGGGATTCGGTGATGGACCTCTCGAACGTATCGCCCCACCCCCCTGGCGCCGCGACCCCCACCCCGACCCTCCCCCTGCAAGGGGGAGGGAGAGCGTAGAGAAGGGAGGTCGGGAGGGGGGTCCGGCGGCCCACGCGGCGTCTCGTATGCATTGAACGAGGACAGACGCTTGCCCCCCCGGCGGCGGGCGTATATGCTTCGCGGCGTGGTGGTTCCCCCCATCGGGGAAAAGGGAACGCGGTGAGATCGCTTTCGCGGTCGAGTCCGCGGCTGCCCCCGCAACTGTAAGCGGATAGTCGGCGCTCACGATCGCCACTGGGAATCCGGGAAGGCGAGCGCCCGCAACGACCCGCGAGCCAGGAGACCTGCCGCCGCGCGTCGCCCAACCGGTGAACGGGGTGTTTCGCCGGGACGGACCGCCGTTGGTGGCGACAAACGGAAAGCGTGTCGCTGCGAACGGGCCACTGATGACATCGACGGACAATCAACGACATCGCCGATCGGCTCTCGGCAACGGCGCGGCTTTCTCCGTGTCACGCACAGACAGATTCGGGAGCCACCCATGCGATTCAACAGCGAACTCGGACGTATCGTATTCGTCCTCGGCGCGTCGGCGATCCTCGCCGCCGCCCCGGAGCGCCCGTCGGCGCAGACCCGGCAGGTTCAGATGTTGCCGGAAGTCGTGGTCACCGCCAGCCGGATACCCGTCCCGGCGGCGGCGGTCGGCAGCGCGGTGACCGTCATCGACGGCGACGACATCGACGCCAAACAGGACCGCACCGTCGGCGAGGTCCTGCGCGAGGTCCCCGGCGTCGCCGTCAGCCGTTCGGGAGGGGCCGGCGCCCTCACGCAGGTCCGCATCCGGGGCGCGGAAGCCAACCAGACCCTGGTGCTGATCGACGGGATCGAGGTCGGCGATCCGGCGAACGGATCCGAATTCGACTTCGGCGACCTCCTCGCCGGCGGAATCGAGCGCGTCGAGGTGCTGCGCGGGCCCCAGAGCGCGCTGTGGGGCAGCGAGGCGATCGGCGGCGTCGTCAACGTCGTCACCCGGCGGGGGCGCGGCGCGCCCGAGATTTCCGCCGAGGCCGAGGCGGGGTCCTTCGGCGCGGCGCGCGGCGCCGCGAGCTTCCGCGCCGGAGGCGACCGCTACCACGCCGCCGTGCGCGCCGCGGGCGTCCACACGGACGGCGTCTCGGCGGCGAGCGAGAAGCGGGGCAACGGGGAGCGGGACGGCTATCGCAACCGCACCGTCCACGTCAGGGCGGGCCTCTCGCCGGCGCCGAACGCCAGTCTCGACTTCGTGGGGCGGTGGACGGACGCCGAACTGGAGACGGACGGCTCCGTCTTCGGCGTCGGCCTCGCCGATACCGATACGCGGACGAGCGCCGTCAAGCGCTACTACCGGGGGTCGGCCACCCTGTCCACGCTCGACGGGCGCTGGACCCACGAGGCGGGCGCCGGGCTCGCCGACAGCCGTCGCAAGAACTTCGAGAGCGGCGCCGTCGACAGCGTGTTCGAGGGCGAGAAACGGAAGTTCGACTACCAGACGAACCTGCGTTTCGGAGCGGGCGGCGCCGAACACGCCCTGACCCTCGCGGCGGAACGGGAGGAGGAGAACGTGGTTTCCACGAGCGCCTTCCTGGACGTCGACCGCGACATCAGCCACAAGGGGTACGCCGCCGAGTACCGGCTCGACCTGCTCGACTCGATCCACCTTTCCGTCGCCGGCCGGCGCGACGACGCGACGGTCTTCGACGACGCCGACACCTACCGGGTGGCGGCGGCCTACGAACACCGGCCGTGGGGGACGCGGTTCCACGCGAGCCGCGGCGAAGGGGTCAAGAACCCGACGACCTTCGAGCTGTTCGGGTACACGTCCGGTTTCACGGGCAACCCCGACCTGTCCCCGGAAACCGCGACGGGCTGGGACGCCGGCATCGAGCAGCCGCTCCCCGGCGGCGAGGCGGTCTTCGACGTCACGTACTTCGAGACCGACGTCGAGAACCTGATCCAGGGCTTCGGCGACACGGCGGTCAATCTCCCCGGCGCCAGCCGGACCCGCGGCGTCGAGTTCGCCGGAACCTGGCGGTTCGACGCCGATCTGACGCTCTCCGGGGCCTACACCTGGTCGGTCGGACAGGACGCGAACGGCACGGAGCTCGTGCGCCGGCCCAGGCACGTCGCCAGCCTGAACGCGAACTACACGTTCGAGATCGAGGACCGCCCGGGCCGGGTGAACGTCGGCATCGACTTCAACGGCGAGCGCACGGATCTCCGATTCGACCCCGCCTTCGTCGATCCTCCCGCCGCGGTCCGCCTCGGGAGCTTCACGCTGCTCAAGGTCGTCGCCGGCTGGCGGGTCCGGCCCGGAGTCGAGATCCACGCCCGGGGCGAGAACCTGCTCGACCGCGAATACGAGGAGGTCCTGGGCTACGGCGCGCCCGGCCGCGCGGTCTACGGAGGCCTTCGGGCAGCGTTCTAGAGGCCGGCGATGGCGGCGGCGCGCATCCTTCGCTTCGGACCGCGATTCCTCGCCGCCGTCCTTCTCGCCGGGCCTCCCGCGGGCGAGGCGGACGCGAAACCCCGGCGGGTCGTCTCGCTCAACCTCTGCGCGGACCAGCTCGTCCTGATGCTGGCGGAGGCTTCCAACGTCGCCGCGGTCAGCTACCTGGCGCGCGACCCCGCCAACTCGTACATGGCGTCGGCCGCCCGCGGCGTCCCGACGACGCGCGGGCGCGCCGAGGAGATCCTTCCGCTGGAACCCGACCTGGTGCTCGCGGGACGGTTCACGTCGCAAGGGGCGGTCGCCTTCCTGAAGCGCACGGGTCATCGCGTGGCCGTCCTCGACCCGCCGGAGGACTTCGCGGGAGTCCGCGCCCAGGTCCGCCGCGTCGCGGCGCTCCTGGACGAGGCGGAACGCGGCGAGGCGCTGCTGTCGGACATGGACCGGCGTCTGGAGCGCGCCGGACGGGCCGCGCCCGCCGGCCGACCGACCGCCGCCTTCTATCTGCCCGACGGATACACCGCCGGCGGCGGGACTCCCGTCCATTCCGTTCTCGCCGCCGCCGGTTTCCGGAACGCGGCCGCCGAGCTCGGCGTGACGGGGAACGCCGCGCTGCCGATGGAGCGGCTGATCGCCTCCGACCCCGACATGCTGATCCTCGGCTCCTTCGGCGACGGCGGCGCCTCGGTCGCCGAGGAAACGCTCCGCCACCCCGCTCTCGCGAAATCGATGAAGGGGAAGACGCTGCTCCGGATTCCCGCCCGTCTCTGGGTGTGTCCGGGCCCCATGCTCGCGGAGGCGGTCGAACTGCTGGCGGAGGCGCGACCGTGACCGCCCCCGGAACGGACCGCGGCGGACCGGGCGCCGAACGACCGCCGGCCGGGGCGCGAAGGTCCGCCGGCGCGGCCGCCGCGCTTCCGACGGTCGTCCTGACGGTCTTGGTCCTGGCGCTGTTCGCCGCGTCGCTGGCGACGGGGCACGTATATCTGCCGCCGATGTCGACGCTGATGGCGGCCCTCGGCGGCGATCCGGGGCTGCCGGGCCTGATCCTCGTGGAAATCCGCCTGCCGCGCGCCGTGCTCGGGATCGTCGTCGGGGGCAGCCTCGGCCTCGCGGGCGCCGCCCTCCAGGGGCTGCTGCGCAACCCGCTGGCGGATCCCGGCGTGATCGGCGTCTCCAGCAGCGCGGGGTTGGGCGCGGTCCTCGCCATCCATTTCGGGCTGGCGGCGGGGTCCGACCTCGCGGTCCCGGTCGCAGCGACGGCGGGGGCCGCGGCCGCCGTGGCGCTCCTGCTCGCCCTCGCCGGGCGCGACGCCGGTCCGCTCACGCTGGTCCTCGCGGGCGTCGCGGTGAACGCGTTCGCCGGCGCGCTGATCTCGCTGGCGCTGAATCTGGCGCCCAGTCCCTACGCCGTCGTCGAGGCCGTGTTCTGGCTTCTCGGCTCACTCGCCGACCGCAGCCTCTCGCACGTCGGAGTCGCGCTGCCGCTCACGCTGATCGGATGGCTTCTGCTGGCCACGGCGGCCCGGCCCCTCGACGCGCTCACCCTCGGCGACGACGTGGCGCGGTCGCTGGGGTTCGATCTGTCGCGCGTCAAGGCGCAAATCGTTCTCGGCGCGGCCTGCTGCGTGGGCGCGGGCGTCGCGGTGAGCGGCGCCATAGGGTTCGTCGGCCTCGTCGTCCCCCACCTCCTGCGTCCCTTCGTCGGCCACGAGCCCGGCCGCCTCCTGATCGCGAGCGGGCTGGGAGGAGCGGCGCTGCTCCTGGCCGCCGATCTGGCCGCCCGCCTTCCGCCGATGACGCACGAACCGCGTCTGGGCGTCGTCACCGCGCTGATCGGCGCGCCCTTCTTTCTCCACCTGATCGTGCGCACGCGGAGAACGCTGGCGTGAGCGGGCTCGCCGCGCGGGACGTGGCCGTCTCCCTGGGCGGACGCGAGGCGCTGCGGGGCGTGGCGTTCACCGCCGGGCGCGGGCGGGTCGTCGGCCTCATCGGGCCCAACGGCGCCGGCAAGACCACCCTCCTGCGCGTCCTGGGCGGACTGCTGGCGCCCGGCCGCGGCGCCGTCACGCTCGAGGGGGTCGAGCTGGCGGCCATGCCGCGCGCGAGCCGGGCCAAGCGTATTTCCTATCTGCCCGCGGACGCGCCGGTCCACTGGCCGCTGCGCGTCGACCGGCTGGTCATGCTGGGGCGCATTCCCCGCGCCGGCCTCTGGCGGAGTTCCGGCGACGCCGACGTGCGGATGACGGAAGCCGCGATGAGCCGGACCGGCGTTCTCCACCTCGCGGACCGGGCCGTCTCGTCGCTGTCCAGCGGCGAACGGACGCGGGTCCTCATCGCCCGCGCTCTCGCCGGCGACCCCGAGGCGCTGCTCGCGGACGAGCCGATCTCCTCGCTCGACCCCTACCACCAGCTGCGGATCATGGAGCTCTTCCGGGACTTCGCGGCGGGCGGCAGGATCGTCGTGGCGGTCCTCCACGACCTGACCCTGGCGGCCCGTTTCTGCGACGATCTCGCGCTCGTCGCGGACGGGCGCATCGTCCGCGAGGGGCATCCGGAAGAGGTTCTGGCGTCCGACGCCGTCGGCGGGGCGTACGGCGTCGAGACCGTCACGGTTTCCACCGACGCCGGGACCCTCGTGGCGCCCTGGCGGCGGCTGGACGCCGGGAACGAAACGCCGTGAAGGCGGCTTCCGCCAGCGCCGCCGGGATCCGGTGGACGGCGGCGACCGTGTCGCTGGCCGGCCACGCGCTGGCCGCCGCCGCCGTCATCGGCCTCGATACCGCCCTCCCGCCGCAGGACTCGCCGCCGATCACGGTGGAGCTCGCGTTTCCCGGCGAGCCGGGTTCCTCCCCGGAAATTCCGGCGGGTCCGCCGCCGCCGGACATCGCGCGAGACCCGCCGCCGGTCGAGACGACCGCGCCGGCGGCCTCCGGCGCGAAACCTCTCCGCATCGGCGCCCGCGAAGCCCCCCCCCGGACGGCATCGGCGGCGCGGACGCCGAAACCCCGGCGGAGCGCGCCCCTGCCGCGGACCAAACCCCCGGCGCCGCGAGCCGTCCCGGCCACGCCGTCCGGACCGTCGACGCCGCCGGTCCAGCCCGAATCCCGCGTCGCGGCGACCGTCGAGGACGCCGGTCCGCCCGCCGGCCCGGACACCGGCCGCCCCGGCCCTGCGAAGCCGATCCTCGATGGCGCCGCCGCCGTCGGGGCCGCGGACGTCCGGCGACCCGCCGGGACGCGGACGGGAATCACCCGCGGCGCCCGGGTCGCCGCGGAAAACCGCCCGCCGGAATACCCCTTCGCGGCCCGGCGGCTGGGGCTGGAAGGCCGGGTCCTGTTGCGGGTCGAGGTGGACCGCGCGGGCGCGGTGGAGCGCGTGACGGTCACGAGGAGCAGCGGCCACGGGCTTCTCGACGAAGCCGCGCGCCGAGCGGTGGGCGAATGGCGATTCCTGCCGGCGACGGTGGTCGGCGAGGCGGTCTCCGGAGCCGTGGACGTTCCCGTGTCCTTCCGCCTCCGTTAGCCCGCATTTCTCGTACTGCTCGTCCATTCGCGCTCCTCCCCCCTGGCGCGACCCCCACCCCGCTCCTCTCCTTCGCTTTTGTTTCTCCCTCTCCCTTGCAGGGGGAGGGTCGGGGTGGGGGTCGCCGACGGCGGCGCATGTTCATCCGGACCCCCCTCCCAACCTCCCCCCTGTCAGGGGGGGAGGAGTGTAGGTGGCCAGGGGGGAGGAGTATGGGTGGCCGGGGGGATGGGCGTCGGCAGCTCCCGCTCCTCCCCTTCGCTTTTGTTTCTCCCTCTCCCTTGCAGGGGGAGGGTCGGGGTGGGGGTCGCGGCGTTGCGGCGCATGTTCATCCGGACCCCCCTCCCGACCTCCCCCCTGTCAGGGGGGAGGAGTGTAGGTGGCCAGGGGGGAGGAGTATGGGTGGCCGGGGGGGATGGGCGTCGGCGGTTCCCGCCCCTCCCCTTCGCTTTTGTTTCTCCCTCTCCCTTGCAGGGGGAGGAGTGTAGGTGGCCAGGGGGGAGGAGTATGGGTGGTCAAGGGGTAGGAGCGTGGGTGGCCGGGGGGATGGGCGTCGGCGGTTCCCGCCCCTCCCCTTCGCTTTTGTTTCTCCCTCTCCCTTGCAGGGGGAGGGTCGGGGTGGGGGTCGCGGCGTTGCGGCGTTGCGTCCGGACCCCCCTCCCGGCCTCCCCCCTGTCAGGGGGGAGGAGTGTAGGTGGCCGGGGGGAGGAGTATGGGTGGCCGGGGGGATGGGCGTCGGCGGTTCCCGCCCCTCCCCTTCGCTTTTGTTTCTCCCTCTCCCTTGCAGGGGGAGGGTCGGGGTGGGGGTCGCCGGCGTTGCGGCGCATGTTCATCCGGACCCCCCTCCCGACCTCCCCCCTGTTAGGGGGGAGGAGAACGAGTGGTCAGGGGGGGAGGAGTATCAGTGGTCAGGGGGAGAGAGGGGCGCGAACGCGCCCTACGCGGCGCGCCGGCCGGTGATCGCTTCCCGCAGCCCTTCGAGCAACCCCTCCAGCTTCGCCATGCGCTCCCGCAGGTCGTTCTGTCCCCGTTCGACGCGGTCGATGCGCTCGTTGATCTGGTTGCTGATCTGGTCGATGCGCCCGTTGATCTGGGCGTTGCCCTGGTCGATACGCTCGTTGACCTGATCGATGCGCTCGTTGACCTGGGCGTTGCCCTGGTCGATGCGGTCGTTGATCTGGTCGATGCGCCCGTTGACCTGATCGATGCGCTCGTTGACTTGGGCGTTGCCCTGATCGATGCGGTCGTCGATGCGGTCGATGCGGGCGTCGAGGCGCGCGCCCTGCCGGAGGATGAGGCCGGCCAGGGCCACGCCGACGGCGCCGACGGTGGCGAGGATGGTGATGGTGGGGCCGTCCATGCGCGCAGTCTAGGGCGATGGCGGCGACAAGGGAAGGGGCCGTCCTACGGGAGCAGCTGCGCGAGCGCCACGATGGCCGCGACGGCGGCGGCATTGGCGACCACGATGGCGACGGCGATGCCGACGGCGATGCCGACGAAGCGGACCGTCAACCGCGTTTCGAGCGCGGCGAGTCCCTCGGCGAGGTCGGCCTTGGTGGCGACGCCTTCGGTCACGGCGTCGCGGACGGCTTCGGCGTGCGCTTCGGCCTGGGCCTCGTCCACGCCGGCCGCCTTGAGGCGGCGCGCGTAGGTCAGCGTGTCGAAGCCGGTCACGTGCGCGGTCGCGGTCATGGGCCGAAGGCTACGCCGTTGCGGGGGCCATCCGCAAGCGCGCGTTCGTCCGGACCCCCCTCCCGACCTCCCCCCTGTCAGGGGGGAGGATTTAGTGGGCAGGAGGGAGAGAGGGGCGCGAACGCGCCCTACGCGGCGCGCCGGCCGGTGATCGCTTCCCGCAGCCCTTCGAGCAACCCCTCCAGCTTCGCCATGCGCTCCCGCAGGTCGTTCTGTCCCCGTTCGACGCGGTCGATGCGTTCGTTGATCTGGGCGTTGCCCTGGTCGATGCGGTCGTTGATCTGGGCGTTGCCCTGGTCGATGCGGTCGTTGATCTGGTCGATGCGCCCGTTGACCTGGTCGATGCGCTCGTTGACCTGGGCGTTGCCCTGGTCGATGCGCTCGTTGACCTGGTCGATGCGCTCGTTGATCTGGGCGTTGCCCTGGTCGATGCGTTCGTTGATCTGGTCGATGCGCCCGTTGACCTGATCGATGCGCTCGTTGACCTGGGCGTTGCCCTGATCGATGCGGTCGTCGATGCGGTCGATGCGGGCGTCGAGGCGCGCGCCCTGCCGGAGGATGAGGCCGGCCAGGGCGACGCCGACGGCGCCGACGGTCGCGAGGATGGTGATGGTGGGGCCGTCCATGCGCGGAGTCTAGGACGATGGCGGCGACAAGGGAAGGGGCGCCGGGTGGGCTGTGGATAAATTTGTTGAAACGGGCCGCGGGGTGTGCGATGATGGGAGCGGCGTGTGCGTGTATGGAGGTTTCAGGAGCCATGTCCGGGAGCAGTTCACCCCCCCCCCCCCCGCGTCATGGATGACGGGAGGTTCGGCATGAAGGTCCTGGGCGTTGCGGCGCTGGTCGCGGCGGCGGCGGCGGTGCTCCTGCTGGCGCCGGGGGCGGCGCGGGCGGAGGTGGAATGTGGTTTCGGCAACCGGCGGGTCCTCAACTGCCCGGTCGGGGATTTTTCCAACGGCATCGTCTATGGCATCGCGGGCAGCGGCAACAACTGGTCTGGCCCCAGTGGCCAGCAGCTCAACCTCCTGGGCTCCGCCACCAGGCCCATCACCATCACGGCCGGCGCCCTGGGGGTCGGCATCGGCGGGAGGACCACCGCAACGGGCGGCTTCACGATCAATGCCGGCGACGCAACCAACGGGACCCCCCACATCATCAACATCGTCCAGGGGACGAACACGGTCTCCGGCATCGACCGCAACAACGGCATCTATGTGTGGCAGGAATCCAACAACTCCGGTGTGAGAGTGCGGGTCAACGTGAGAGCCGGTGTGACCATCGGCACGATGACCACGCCGATGAAGCAGCACGGCATCTTCATCCGCGCGCAGTCCACCGCTACCAGCCAGGGCCGAGGCGCCCCCGGTTCCACCATCAACAGCGCGGCGACCATCTACGCCGCCATGCAGGGCCTCCGAATCAACCGGACGAACGGGGGCACCAGCGACGACACCGTCATCACCAACAGCGGCGCCATCTACGCGGGTATCGGCAACCCCTCCGCCACCTCCGCCAACTACGATCAATACCGCGACAACCTGCCGCACGGCATCCTCGGGTTCATTGGCGGGACCCAGCTGACCGGCTCGCTGGTCGTCACCAACTCGGGCGACATCACGCTGGGGGGCCCCTACGTCGGCATCCTGATGCAAAGCTGGGGCGCCGGCGGCATGACACTCGACAACAGCGGCGACATCGGCGC
Organism: Alphaproteobacteria bacterium; assembly: GCA_965242505.1. GTDB lineage: Bacteria > Pseudomonadota > Alphaproteobacteria > UBA2966 > UBA2966 > UBA2966. The sequence goes on along the minus strand of OZ251449.1, from coordinate 99,845 downwards.
GGTGGCGGGGCAGACGGTCAGGCGGGGCATCCAGTTCGACTTCGAGTACTGGGACAACCAGAGCGCCCGGGCCGTCACGCTCACGAACTCGGGCGCCATCACGGCGTCCGACTTCGGCATCCGGCTGAAGAAGCTCACCGGCGGCACCATCGCGCTCACCAACCGCGGCGCCATCACGGTGACCGGCGACGCGGCGCAGCACCTGGGGCACGCCATCTATCTGGTGGACAACTTCGCCCTCGACGCGGGAAGAACCTACGCCGCCAACAGCGGCGACGTCACGGTCGTCAACGAAGGCGCCCTCAACTCGAAGAACCACGCCCTCTACGTCTACAAGCCCACCACGACGACGGGGAACGTGGCGGACGACTTCGAGCTCACCAACTCCGGCGCCATCACCTCGCAGGAAGGGGACGGCATCCGGATCGAGCGGCCCGACGGCACCGGCGATATGACGGTTGACAACAGCGGCGCCATCACGGCGGCAGGGAACGCCATCTGGATCGACGAGATCCTGCCGCCCGCGACCACCGGCGCCGTCTCCGTCACCCATTCCGCCGGCGCGCTTTCGGCGGGGCGGTCGGGCCTCGTCGTCCAGGTGGCGTCCAGCAACACCGCCGCGACGGTGACGCCGCGGTCGTCGTCGGCCCCTCAGCCGCTGATCGACGTCGCCTGGGGCGGCACCGCCTCGACCGGGGCGAGCGCGGTCGGAAGGACCGGGACCGCGGCCAACGACGACGGCCGCTTCGCGACGGCGGGGACGGGGAATGCGGGCGCCGGGCAGGTGCTGACCTTCGACCAGGAGGCGGAGGGCGGCAAGGGCAGCGGCGGCGTCTATGGCGGCCCGGCGGGCATCGAGGCCTACGCCATATCGTGGCGCGACGTGGTGGCGCAGGTGGCGAAGGGCGACGACCCGGGCGCGTTCGCGAACGCCGCGGCGCAGACGACGGCCGTGCCCACCGGCGCCACCGTCGCCGACAACGCCTACGTCGCGCAGTTCCGGGCGGCGCTGGAGAACGCCGAGATCGCGGTGGCGCCGGCGCTCCTCACCGCCATCGGCACCACCGCCACCACGGCGGCGAGCGACCTGACCGACGCCCAGCTCGTGACCTTCCTGCGCGTGGACAACGCCGGCCGCAGAACCCTGCTGCGCGACGTTCTGGGCAAGGGCCTCTCCGACGCGGAGAAGGCGGTGCTGCGGGCGCTGGTGACGAACGACGCCACGGCCCTCACCACCGCGCTCGCCGACGCGGACGCGGCCTTCTCCACCGCCTACAAGAACGCGGTGAACGCGCTGCTCAACCGCTACAACGTGGGCGACATCCGCGTCAACATGCATAGCGGCTCCATCGCCGCCTCGCGCGGCGACGGCATCCGCGCCTACTATGCGACGCCGAACGACAACAACGGCGGCATCAGCGTCACCGTGGGCGCGGGCGCGAGCGTGGCCGGCGCCAAGGCGGGGATCTACGTCGCCAACGCGGGGACGGGCCTGGAGGTGGCCAAGAAGTACACCTACGGCTTCGCCTCGGGCGACAGCAGCACCGCCGACGACGCCACGGCGGTGACGTACAACTCGGTCGCCCTGCTCGACCAGGTCGTCACCGTCGCCGGCACGGTGACCGGGGGGACGGACGCGGGGGTGCGCCTGAGCGGCGGCGCGGTCATCGTCATGGCGGGGGGCAGCGTGCGCGCGGGTTCCTCGGGCGTGGGCGTTCTGGCGGACGGCGCGGCGCTGGTGTACGTCGACGGCGAGGTGCGGGGCGGCGCGGGCGGCGCCGCGGCGGTGCATCTCAAGGGCGGCGGCACCGTGACGGTGGGGCTGAACGGGCGCGTGCGGGCCAACGGCGCCACCCACGCCATCCAGAGAGACGGGACCGCGGGGACGACCAGGCTGACCCTGATCACCGACACCGTGGTCCCGTACCGGGACGACGTGAACGACCAGGTGGACGGCTCCATCGAGGGCATCGACAGCGCCCGTCTGGTCGAGCACCGGAACGGCGTTCCCACCGGGTACTCCCTGACGCTGACGATCAACAGCGACGGCAGCCTGGACACCAGCAAGCTTCCCCCGCGGCCCATATCGTACGACTGCACGGAGAACGGCCGCTGCATCCGCACCGGGGCGGGGACGATTTCAAACCGCCGCACGGGCGTCTACGCCGCGGTCCCGAGCGAGAGCGCGACGGCGAACCAGCGACTGATCGACGTGAACTGGACGGCGGCGTTCTCGCAGGGGACGGCCGGCGACGCGGGCCGCTTCGCGGCGGCGACCGTCGGGGAGGCGCTCGTCTTCGACCGGGAGTCGGAGGCGGTGAAGGCGGCGGCGGCGACCATCCGCTGGGGCGCGCCGGCGGGCATCGAGGCGCACGCCCTGTCGTGGCGCGACGCGGCGGCGGAGGTGGCGAAGGGCGACGATCCGGGCGCGATCGCGAACGCGGCGGCGCAGACGACGCTGCTGGCGACGAGCGGCGCCGGTTCGCGCAGGGCGGCGATCCTGGCGCAGTTCCGGGCGGCGCTCGGCAACGCGGACCTCGCGGTCGCGGCGGCGGTCCTGACCGCCATCGACAGCAGCGCCACGAGCGTGTCCGACCTGACCGACGCGGAGATCGTGACGTACCTGAGCACGGACGACGCGCCCACCAGAACCCTGCTGCGGAACATCCTGGCGCAGGGCCTCTCGGACGGGGAGAAGGCGGTGCTGCGGGCGGTGGCGGCAAGTGACGCCGACGCCCTCACCACTGCGCTCAACGACGCGGGCGCGGCCTTCTCCACCGCCTACAAGAACGCGGTGCGGGCGTTGCTCGATCGCAGCAACGCGGGCGACGTCCGCGTCCGCATGGCGTCCGGCTCCATCGACTCGCAGGGCGACGGCATCCGCGCCTACTACGCGACGCCGAACGCCGGCAACGGCGGCATCGACGTCGCCATCGCCGCGGGCGCGCGCGTGACCGCCGACCTGGCGGGCGTCTACGTCGCCAACGCGGGCGGGGCGGTCATGGTCGCCAACGACGGGACCATCACGGCCGACGCCCACGGCATCCGGGTCGCGGACGCGGGCGGCGCCGTCACGGTCACCAACCGCGGGACCATCACGGCCGACGCCCACGGCGTCTACGTCGCGAACGCGGGCGGCGCCGTCGCGGTCACGGTCGCCGACAGCGGGACCGTCACGGCGGACGGCTCCGACGCCCACGGCATCTACGTCGCCAACGCGGGCGGCGCGGTGACGGTCGCCAACGGCGGGACCGTCACGGCGGACGGCTCCGACGCCTACGGCATCTACGTCGCGGACGCGGGCGGCGCCGTCACGGTCTCCAGCAGCGGGACCATCGAGGCCGACGCCTACGGCATCTACGTCGCGGACGCGGACGGCGACGTCATGGTCTCCAGCAGCGGGACCATCGAGGCCGACGCCTACGGCATCCACGTCGTCACGGGGGCCTCGGGCGACGTCGCCATCACCACCACCGGCGGCTCCATCGCCGTGACCGCCGACGCCGGCATCGGCATCTATCCGCAGGACAACGCGGGCCATACGGGCGCGGTCGCGGTCTCCAACGGCGGCGACGTCACGGCGCAGACCTGGGGCATCTACGCCAACCGGGCCGGTTCGGGCGCCGTCTCCGTCACCAACACCGGCGGGACCGTGCTCGGCATGACCCAGCCCGGCATCTTCGCCGCGAACAAGTTGGACGACGCCAGCGCCGTGACGGTCGACGTGACGGGCGGCGCGGTCCGGTCCGAGGGCCCGAACAAGCCCGCCATCCGTGCGTGGAACCGGGGGACGGGCGACCTCTCCGTCGCCATCGCCGCGGGCGCCACGGCCATCTCGAGGGGCGCCGCCGGCGTCTACGCCACCCTCGACGACGCGGACGGCAACCAGCTCGAGATTACCCAGGGCGGGACGATCCGGGGCCGCACGGGCGTCCATGCCCTGGTGGCGCGCGGGAGCACGGCCGAGACGGTGACGCCGCGGGCGGCCGAGGCCCAGCCGCTGATCTCCGTTGCGTGGACGGGGACGTTCTCGCACGGGACGACGGCCGACGTCGCCCCCAACGACGAGGGCCGTTTCCAGGCGGCGACCGCCGGGAACGCGCTCGCCTTCGACCGGGAGTCGGCGGCCATGGAGGCCGTCGGCGGGGACGGGTCGATCCGCTGGGGCGCGCCGGCCGGCGTCGAGGCGCAGGTCATGTCCTGGAGCAACGTGACGACCGTCGTGGCGGCGGGCGACGATCCGGGCGAGATCGCGGACAACGCGGCGCGGCTCCTGCTGTTCGACGTCGCCTCGACCGACGCGGAGCTCAAGGCGCGGTCGGACGCCCTCGTGCGGCAGGCCAGGGCGGTGCTAGAGAACGACGAGATCATGGTCGAGGCCGGGAGCGCGCTCGCCACGGCCATCGCCGCCATTGAGACCGATGGAACGGAAGGGTTGAGCGACGCCGAGATCGCAGCCTGGCTGAGCGCGGACGACGACGATGCCAGAACCCTGCTGCGCGACGTGCTGGCGCAGGGCCTCTCGGACGGGGAGAAGGCGATCCTGGCGGCGGTGGCGGCGGGCGACGACGCCGGCCTCGACGCCGCGCTCACGGCCGCGGGCTTCACGGACGACGAGGCGGACGACACCGACTACTGGAGCCGGGTGAAGGCGCTGCTGGACCGCTACAACGTGGGCGACATCCGCGTCGCCATGACCGGCGGCGCCATCGACTCGCGGGGCGACGGCATCCGCGCGTATTACGCGACGCCCAACGCCAACAACGGCGGCATCCGCGTCACCGTGGGCGCGGGCGCCGAAGTGACCGGCGCCAAGGCCGGCGTCCACGTCGCCAACGCGGGACCGGGCCTGCGCATCCGCAAGAGATACGCGCCCGTTGCCGTCCGGGGCCTGGCGGGCAACGCGGACGCGGGCGAGGACGACCCGATCGTCATCGGGAGCCTCAACGCGGCCGGGGACGCCATCGCGACGCCCTACCGCAACCAGCTCGTCACCGTCGCCGGTACGGTGACCGGGGGGACGGACGCGGCGGTGCGCCTCTCGGGCGGCGGCGCCGTCATCGTCATGGCGGGAGGCAGGGTGCACGCTGCTGGCGCCTCGGGCGTGGGCATTCTGGCGGACGGCCCGGCGCACCTGTTCATCGACGGCGAGGTGAAGGGCGGCGCGGGCGGGGCCGCGGCGGTGGACCTGCCCGGCGGCGGCGGCGTCATCGTCGGCCTGAACGGGAAGGTGGAGGCCAACGGCGCCGACAACGCCATCCGGGGCGGCGGCGGCGCGGCGACCGGGGTGGCCGTGGTCCTGGCCGTCGCCGGCCCGTACCTGGAGGACGCCGAGGAGGCGCACGCGCGGGTGGAGGGCTCCTATGAGGGCGTGCTCGCCGAGACCTACCGCGAATACCGGAACGACGCGCCGTCGGGTTACACGGGACCGGTGAGGCGCCTCCGCGACGGTACGCCGGACCTGAGCGGGTTCGATCCGCGGCCGTGCGGCGAGGACCAGTTCCGCGGCGCCGACGGCATGTGCGCGGACCGGCCGGCGGACAGCGGCCGCGTCGCCTTCACCGGAGACGGCGGCATGGAATCGCACGACGACGGCATCCGCGCCTGGTACGCGGAGCCCGGCGACGGCAACGGCGGCATCAGCGTCACCGTGCCCGCAGGCGTGAACGTGACCGGCAGCGAGGCCGGCGTCTACGTCGAGAACGCGGGGCGGGGCCTGCGCATCCGCAAGAGATACGCGCCCGAGGCCATCCGGGACCTGGCGGTCAACGAGGACGCGGGCGAGGACGACCTGGTCGCCATGGGGAGCCTGAACGCGGCCGGGGACGCCATCGCGACGCCCTGGCTCGACCAGCTCGTCACCGTTGAGAGTGGGGGTACGGTGACCGGGGGGACGGACGCGGCGATCCACCTGAACGGCGGCGGCGCCGTCATCGTCATGGAGAGGGGCCGGGTGATTGCCGGTTCCTCGGGCGTCGCGATCCGGGTGAACGACCCGGGACCGGCGCACCTGTTCATCGACGGCGAGGTGCGGGGCGGCGTGGGCGGCGCTGCGGCGGTGGACCTGCCGGCCGGCGGCAGCGTCGTCGTCGGCCCGAACGGGCGCGTGCAGGCCAACGGCGCCCGCAACGTCATCCGGGGCGGGGATACCGCGGCGACCGAGGTGAACGTGACCCTGGCCACCGGCGCGACCCCGTCCCCGGAGGACGTGAACGCCCGGGTGGAGGGCTCCCTGGAGGGCGTCGAGGACGACGTCGTCCATCTCCGCGAGTACCGGGACGGCGCGCCCGTCTCCACTGGTTACTCCGGGACGCTGCCGGTCACGCCCGACGGCGCGCTGGACACCAGCGAGCTCGAGCGGCCCGAGGAGGGCGACGGCGTGATGGCGCTCTCCTGCGAGGAGGTGGAGAGGATCGGAGACCGCCGCTGCCGCCTGTACGAGGCGCTGCCCTCGATGCTGCTGGCGATGAACGCCCTGCCGTCCTGGGCGGACCGGATGGCGGCGGCGCGCGACGGCAACGGCGTCTGGGCGCGCGTGGAAGCGGCGCAGGGCGAATGGCGGGCGAAGCAGGCGACGACGACCGGGGAGCTCTCCTACGACCACAACCGGGGCGTGGGGCAGGCGGGCTTCGAGTTCGCCGCCGGCGAGAACGGCCGGGGCGGGGTGTCTGCGCACGCGGTCGGCGGCAAGGCGTCGATGTCCGGCGTGGGCGAGGTCGACCTGAAGGGCTGGGGGGCGGGGATATCCGCCACCTGGCTCGACGGGGCCTTCTACGTCGACGCGCAGGCGGCGGCGACGGCCTACGACGTCGACGTGAAGTCCTACACGCACGGCAGGATGTCGACGAAGAGCGTGCACGGCGCGGGATACGCGGTGGGGGTGGACGTGGGCGTCCGGGCGCCGGTGGGAGAGGCGTTCTTGACGCCGCGGGCTGGCGTGGCGTGGTCGCGGGTCGACCTGGCGGAGTTCAGGGACCTGGAGACGGCCGGCGACGGCGACATGCGGGCGCGGGTGTCGGTGGCGGACGCGAACAGCGTGAAGGGCCGGGTGGGGATGACGCTGGAGGCGGCGGCGGGTTCGGGCCGCCTGTTCGGCTCGCTCGACGTGGAGCGGGAGTTCACGGACGACACGCAGACGACGGTCGGCAGGGCGGTGTTGAGGACGGAATCCCGCCCGACGGCCGCGCGCCTGGGCCTCGGCGGGGTGTTCGCCGTGGACGAGAACGTCCGCCTGAAGGCCACGGCGGGCTACCGGACGAGCGGCAACAGCGCGACCAGCGGATACGACGGCGGACTGGAGTTGCAGGTGCGGTTCTAGGGGCGCGAGCCTCCTCCTTGATACCCCCCTCCCGTCTCTTCTTCTCCCTCTCCCTTGCAGGGGGAGGGTCGGGGTGGGGGTCGCGGCGTTGCGGGACCGCGGCAGACCCCCCTCCCGACCTCCCCCCTGTCAGGGGGGAGGAGTATGGATGGGCAGGGGGGAAGAGCGCGGATAGGGGTCGCGGCGTTGCGGGACCGCGGCAGACCCCCCTCCCGACCTCCCCCCCTGTCAGGGGGGAGGAGTATGGATGGGCAGGGGGGAAGAGCGCGGATAGGGGTCGCGGCGTTGCGGGACCGCGGCAGACCCCCCTCCCGACCTCCCCCCTGTCAGGGGGGAGGAGTATGGATGGGCAGGGGGGAAGAGCGCGGATAGGGGTCGCGGCGTTGCGGGACCGCGGCAGACCCCCCTCCCGACCTCCCCCCTGTCAGGGGGGAGAGGGGCGCGGATAGGGGGTCGCGGCGTTGCGGTCTCGATCCTCCAATATCGCGCTTGCGGACGAGAGCGCGCTGGTGTAGCTTCGGCCCATGACCATCGTCATGCCCGCCACCGGTTTCGACACGCTGACCTACGCGCGCCGCCTCAGGGCGGCCGGCGTGGACGAGGCCCAGGCCGAAGCGCACGCCGAAGCCGTTCGCGACGCCGTGATGGAAGGCGTCGCCACCAAGGCCGACCTCGCTGCCGTCAAGGCCGACCTCGATAATGGACTCGCCGCGGTCAGGACCGAACTCAAGGCCGACATCGCCGCGGTCAGGACCGAACTCAAGACCGATATCGCCGCCGCCAAGGCCGAACTCAAGACCGACGTGGCCAACCTCGAAACCCGGCTGGTCCGCCTGATCTTCGCCGTCGCCGCCGGGCAGGCCGCGCTCATCGTCGGCTTGCTCAAGCTGCTTCCGTAGCGTAAGCCCGCCCCGGCGGACCCCTACCTCCCCTGCCAGGGGGAGGAGCGCCAACGGCTCCCCTCCCGTCTCTTGTTCTCCCTCTCCCTTGCAGGGGGAGGGTCGGGGTGGGGGTCGCGGCGTTGCGGGACCGCGGCAGACCCCCCTCCCGACCTCCCCCCTGTCAGGGGGGAGGAGTATGGATGGGGAGAGGGGGGACGGGAGGGGGGTGGATCACGGGCGGGTCAGCAACTTCATCAGGCTGGAGGTGTCCCAGCGACTTCCGCCCAGCGCCTGCACCTCGGCGTAGAACTGGTCGACCAGCGCCGCCACGGGCAGCCGCGCGCCATTGCGCCGGGACTCCTCCAGACAGATGGAAAGGTCCTTGCGCATCCACTCGACGGCGAAGCCGAAGTCGAACTCGTCGCGCAGCATCGTGCGCCCGCGGTTCTCCATCTGCCACGACTGGGCGGCGCCCTTGGAAATGACGTCGAGGACCTCGTCGCCGTCCAGACCGGCCCGCTGGGCGAAGTTCATGCCTTCGGCAAGACCCTGAACCAGCCCCGCGATGCAAATCTGGTTGACCATCTTGGCCAGCTGCCCGGCGCCGGCGGGACCGAGGAGCCGAACCTCCCGCGCATACGCGTCGATGACCGGCTTCGCCTCGCGAAACGCGCCCTTCCGCCCGCCGACCATGACCGTGAGCGCGCCGTTCTCCGCTCCCGCCTGCCCGCCGGAAACGGGCGCGTCCAGAAACCGGCACCCCCTCTCCTTCGCCGCGGCGTCCAGCTCTCTCGCGAGGGTGGCCGACGCGGTGGTGTGGTCAACGAATACGGCGCCCTTCTCGATCCCCTGATAGACGCCGTCCTTCGCCATGGCGACGTCGCGGACGTCGTCGTCGTTTCCCACGCAGGCGAAGACGACGTCCGCCGCGCGGGCGGCCTCGGCGGGCGTCTCGGCCATATCGCCGCCGTGCTTTCGGACCCACCGCCGCGCCTTCGCCCTGGTCCGGTTGTAGACCGTCACGTCATGACCGGCGGCGGCCAGATGGCCCGCCATGGGGAACCCCATGACCCCGAGACCGATGAACGCCAGTTTCATTCCCATGAGACCCTCCCGTCTTTTCCCTTCCGGCGGCCGCGCAGCCATCGCCGGGGCCGACCGCGGATTTCTACACGTTCGCGGAACGGGCCGGAAGCCGCCATCGGACCCGGCCGGAACGGCGATTTCGCACTCCGCGCGGGCCGTTCATGCTCCTCCCTCGTGAGGGGGAGGAGCGCAGGAGAGCGCGAGTTGCCCCCGTCGCCGATTCGCGCAAACTGAAGCCATGAAGCTCCTCGCGCGGACGTTGGCGATCGCCGTCGCGGTCCTCTGCCTGACGGCGGGCGGAACCTGGGTCTGGCTTCGCGGATCCCTGCCGGCGATGGAAGGGACCATCGAGCTGAGGGGCCTCTCCGCCCCCGTTCGCATCGTTCGCGACCGGAACGCCGTGCCGCACATCTACGCGGAGAACGTCAGGGACGTGATGTACGGCCTGGGATTCGCCCATGCCCAGGACCGGCTGTGGCAGATGGAGATCAACCGCCGCGTCGGCGCGGGACGCCTCGCGGAGGTCCTCGGCGCTCCGGCCCGGAGCGCCGACCGGTTTCTCCGCACGCTCGGGGTCCACCGGGCGGCGGAACGCGCCTACGCCGAGCTCGATCGACAGACCCGCGACGTCCTCGACTCCTACGCGGCGGGCGTCAACGCGTTTCTCGACGCCCGCGACGGTCCGCTCCCGCCGGAATTCCTGATCCTCGGCCATCGGCCGGAGCCCTGGGAGCCGCGGGACTCCCTCGCGTGGGGAAAGATGCTGGCCTGGGACCTCGCCCGGAACTGGCGAAAGGAGCTGCTCCGCCTGCGCCTGGTCAAGCTGGCCGACGTGCGGCCCGACCGGCTCGTCGAACTCTTTCCGCCCTATCCCGGAGACGCGCCCGTCGCCCTGCCGGACCTCGCCGACGCCTGGTCGAGGGCGCCGGTCGAGATCGCGGACGCGCCGGCCCTGCCGACCCCTCCGGCGAACGGCTCCAACAACTGGGTCCTCGCCGGAACGCGAACGACCACGGGCAAGCCGCTCCTCGCGAACGATCCCCACCTGGGCCTGGGCGCGCCGTCGGTCTGGTATCTCGCCCATCTGGACTGTCCCGAGTTCCGCGCCATCGGCGCGACGCTTCCAGGCATCCCCGGGATCGTCCTGGGCCGGAACGACCGGATCGCCTGGGGCTTCACGAACCTGACGGCGGACGTTCAGGACCTCTACGTCGAGAAGCTCGCGGAGGGCGATCCCGACTCGTACGTCGCGCCCGACGGGCCAAGGCCGATGACCGTCCGCGCCGAGGTCGTTCGCGTGCGCGACGCGGACGATCTCCGCTTCGAGGCGCGGGAGACCATCCACGGACCCGTCATATCCGACGCCTCCCCGCGCGCGGACGACGCGGCCGAACCGGATCACGTGATCTCGCTGGCCTGGACGGCCCTGCGGAGCGGCGACACGACGGCGCGCGCGATCCTGCGCATGAACCGGGCCAGGGACTGGCGCGAATTCACCGACGCCCTCGCGGACTTCAAGGAACCGCAACAGAACGTCGTCTATGCGGACGTCGAGGGCAACATCGGCTACCACGCGGTCGGGCGCGTTCCCGTCCGCCGGTCCACGAACGCCGTCCGGGGAACCATGCCCGCGCCCGGGTGGGACCCCGCCTACGAATGGACGGGTTACATCCCGTTCGAGGAGATGCCGCGCGCCTACAACCCGGATGGCGGATCGATCGCCACGGCCAATCACAAGATCGTCGGCGCGGCGTACCCCCACGCGATATCGAGGGATTGGGCGCCGCCCTACCGGATAAGGCGCATCGAGACGATGCTCGCCGAGGCGGAGAGGCACTCCATCGCGGACATGCGGCGGATGCAGGCGGACGTCACGAGTCTGGTCGCCGTCGACTTCCTGCCCCTGTTTCTGGACCGGCTCCCGGTCGACGAAACGAACGAGCCTTTCGTCCGCATGTTGTCGCGATGGGGCGGCGACATGGACCGCCATCGCCCCGAACCCCTGCTCTTCTGGGCCTGGTACCGGGAAGTCGCGCGGCTCCTGCTCGAGGACGACGTCGGCGTCCTGTTCGGAGAGTTCTGGGCCGCGCGTCCGTTGCTCGTGAACGACATACTGACCCGCCGCCGGCGCTTCTGCGACGACGGGCGGACCGAACGACGGGAAACCTGTCCGGAGACCATCGCCCGAGCCCTCGCGTCGGCCATCGCCTACCTGACGGAAAGATACGGACCAGACCCCGCGTCATGGCGCTGGGGCGAGGCGCACGTGGCCTACGCCGGCCATACCCCCTTCTCCCGGACGCCCCTGCTGGCGCGCCTGTTCGACATCGCCCTCGAGTCGGACGGCGACGGATTCACGGTGAACGCGGCGGCGCACCGCATCGCGAGCGAACGCGCGCCGTTCCGGCAGTTCCACGGCGCCGGCTATCGGGCGATCTACGACCTGTCGGACCCCGACCGATCGCTCTACATGCAGAGCACCGGGCAATCCGGGAACGTCCTGTCGCCGTACTATCGCCACTTCGCGGAGGACTGGCGCGACGTCGCGTACATTCCGATGAGCATGGACCGCGAAGACATTCTCGAAGGCGCGCTGGGGACCCTCGCGCTGCGACCGAACCGGTGATCGGAGGCCAGGCCCGGACGTTCCGTGAAAATCCGGGCGCGCGGTCCCTCCCGGTGACCGAGGATCGTGTATACCCTGCGCGCGCCGGGCGGGAGAAGGACCCGGGACACTCACACGGAAGACGCGGCGGAGAAACCGGACGACCGGCATGAACCCGACTCCCGATCCCCGCGAGAAGAAATTCTTCGCCACGCCGCGGACGCCGTGCCCTTACCTGCCGGGCAAGTTCGAGCGGAAGGTCTTTACGGAGCTCTGGGGCGACGACGCCGGGCGACTCCACGACGCCCTCGCGGCGGCCGGTTTCCGCCGAAGCCAGGGCGTCGTCTACCGTCCCCTGTGCGACGACTGCGCGGCCTGCGTGCCGGTTCGCACGGTCGCCAGGGCGTTTCGCCCCAGGAAATGGATGCGGCGCGTCGTCGCCAGGACCGCGCACATCGAAGCCGGCGAACGGCCGGCGACAGCGACCGTGGAGCAGTTCCAGCTGTTTCGCCGGTATCTGTCGTGGCGCCACGCGGACGGCGGCATGATGGACATGGACTTCGACGACTACCGGTCCATGGTCGAGGACACGCCCGTCTCCACCTCGATGATCGAGTTCCGGGAGCCCGGCGGACGGCTCGTCGGCGCCTGCCTGACGGACGCCATGGCGGACGGGTTGTCGATGGTCTACAGCTTCTCCCGCCCCGACCTGCGGCGCCTCAGCCTCGGCTCCGCGATCGTCCTGTGGCACATCCGGCGCGCGGCGGAACTGGGCCTCGACTACGTGTATCTCGGCTACTGGATTGCCGAGAGCGAGAAGATGGCCTACAAGGCGAGGTTCGCGCCCATCGAGGCGCTCGGGCCCCGAGGCTGGGTCCCGTTGAAGCGGCGACGCGAGGGGACCGCGGAGGGAGGCGCCCGATGAACGCCGAAACCGAGAGCCTCGTCCTCGAACACCTGCGCGCGATCCGCGCCGACATGGGAGCGGTGCGGGACGACGTGCGGGACCTCCGCCAGCGCGTCTCGTCCGTGGAACGGCATCTGGCGAACATCCAGAACGACATCGCGAACGTCCAGCGGCGGCTCGGAACCCACGGCGACCGCCTCGAGCGCATCGAACGTCGGCTCGAGCTCGCGGACGCGCCCGCCTGAACGGCGAAAGGCGCCATGCGGTCGATACGCATCCTCGTGACGGCGGCGTGCTGCGCCTTGCAGCCGTCGCTCGTGGCAGGGCAAGAAGCGGCCCGATTCGAGCTTTTCGCCGATTGCGGGCCGATAGGGCTTGCCGTCGGCAACCTGTCCGAAGACGCCGCCGAGATCGGTCTTACGGAGAGCTCGATTCGCGACGCCGCCGAGAGCCGTCTCCGTTCCGCCCGGCTCTACAGCGAGGCAAGCGACCAATACCTTTACGTCAACGTAACCGTGGTTGGACACGCTTTTGCCGTAAACCTAAGATACAAAAAACGGGTTCTCGATCCCCTGTCCGGTCTCGGTGGTTTCGCAACCACTTGGAATAGCGGGGGTACCGGCACCCACGGTAGGGATCCGGGTTTCATACTGTCCGGCGTATCACAACACCTGGATCGTTTCCTGGTCGAATTCCTGCGCGTGAACGAAGCGTCCTGCGGCAAGCGATAGACGAGAGAGGGATACTCGATGAACGCCGAAACCGAGAGCCTCGTCCTTGAACACCTGCGCGCGATCCGCGCCGACATAGGAGCGGTGCGGGACGACGTGCGGGATCTCCGCCAGCGCGTCTCGTCCGTGGAACGGCATCTGGCGAACATCCAGAGCGAAATCGCGAACATCCATGCCGAAATCGCGAACATCCATACCGACATCGCGAACATCCACCAGCGGCTCGACACCCATGGCGATCGTCTGGAGCGCATCGAACGGCGACTCGAGCTCGCGGACGCGCCCGCCTGAACGGCGAAAGGCGCCATGCGGTCGACGCGCATGTTCATGGCGTCGCCCGCGCTCCCCGGCGCGGTCCCGGGTCAGGAGAACCGGTTCGACTTCGGGAAGCCCCTGGGCGCGAGACGGCCGGTCTGCGCGCGTTTGCCGGTCCACGGCGCGAGATCCCTCTCGGTCCGCGTCCGATTGCGGGATCGCCAGGAGAGGCCTCCGGCCAGGTTGAACGCGACGGCGTCGGACAGGCCCCCGTCCTTGTAACGCTGGACCAGGACGCCGCGCCCCCGGGTCATGGTCGGCAGTTCCGAAACGGGGAACACCAGCAACTTCCGGTTCTCGCCCACGACGGCGACGGAATCCGCGTCCCCCGGCGCCGCGGCGCAGACCCGCGCCTCGGCCCCGCCGCCGACGTTCAGCACCTGCTTTCCGCCGCGGGTCTGGGCGATGACGTGGTCCTCTTCGACGAGGAAGGCGCGACCGTCGCTCGACGCGACCAGCAAGGTCCGCCCGGGTTCGTGAACCATGAGCTGGACGACGTCGTCCTCGGCGCCCAGTTCGACCATGAGGCGCACCGGATCCCCATGACCGCGCCCGCGCGGGATCCTGTCGCAGGGGATGGTGTAGAAGCGGCCGTTCGTCCCGAACAGCACCAGCCTGTCGGTCGTATCCGCGCGCAGCCAGAAACGGCCGCGGTCCCCTTCCTTGTAGCGGGTGTCGCCGTTCGGATCGACATGGCCCTTGACCGCCCGAATCCAGCCCTTCTCGGAACAGATCACCGTGATGGCTTCCCTCTCGACCATCGCCTCGAAGGGCGCGGCGACCGCGGCCGGAGGCGGGCCGATATCGGTCCGGCGACGGCCCGGCCCGGTCTTCCCGCCGAACCGCTCGCGAACCGCGCGGATTTCCGTCGCGAGAGCCTGTGAACGTTTCTTCTCGTCCCCGAGCAACGCCCGAAGCCTCTCGCGTTCCCCGGTCAGATCGGCGTGCTCCCGCCGGATACCTTCCTCCTCGAGGCGCCGCAGGGCCCGCAAACGCAAGTTGAGAATGGCCTCGGCCTGCGTATCCGACAGCTCGAACTCCTTCATCAACGTCGGTTTGGGGTCGTCCGCGTCGCGAATGATCCGGATCACCTCGTCGAGATCGAGAAACGCGACGAGATAGCCTTGCAGGATCTCGAGTCGCCGTTCCGTCCGGCCCAGGCGATGGCGGGTGCGCCGCACGAGCACGTCCAGCCGATGTTCCAGGAACGCCGACAGCGCCTCGCGCAATCCCATCACCCTCGGCGTGTTGCGGGCATCGAGGACGTTGAGGTTGAGGGGGATCCGCACCTCCAGATCGGTCAGCCGGTAGAGCGTCTCCATGAGCGCGGCCGCATCCACCGAACGGCTCCTGGGCTCGAGCACGATCCGCACCTCTTCCGCCGACTCGTCCCGGACGTCCGCCAGCATGGCCAGTTTTCGCGACTCGACGAGCGCCGCGATCTTCTCGACCAGCCGCGCTTTCTGCACCTGATAGGGGATCTCGGTCACGACGATCCGGTACTGGCCGCGGCCCTGGTCTTCCGTTTCCCATCTCGCCCGAAGCCGAAAGCCGCCGCGGCCCGTGGCGTAGGCCTCGACGACGTTCTCGGCCGGCTCGACGAGAACCCCGCCGGTGGGAAAATCGGGGCCGGGCACGAATTCGACCAGCTTCGCGGCGCGCGCCCGGGGATACTTGAGGAGATGCAACAGGGCGTCGCACAGCTCGCCGGCGTTGTGCGGCGGAATGTTCGTCGCCATGCCGACGGCGATTCCGCTGGCGCCGTTGGCCAACAGGTTGGGAAACGCCGCCGGCAGCACCACCGGCTCGCTCTCCTCGCCATCGTAGGTATCCCGGAAATCGACCGTATCCTCGTCGATTCCGTCGAGCAGCGTTTCGGCCACCCCGGTCAACCGCGCCTCGGTGTAACGCATGGCCGCGGCGTTATCGCCGTCGACGTTGCCGAAATTCCCCTGGCCGTCGACGAGCGGATAGCGCGCGGCGAACGACTGGGCCAAACGCACGAGCGCGTCGTAGACCGCCTGATCGCCATGGGGGTGGAACTTGCCGATGACGTCGCCGACGACGCGGGCGCATTTCTTGAAGCCCCGGTCAGGATCGAGTCTGAGTTGCCGCATGGCGTACAGCAGCCGGCGGTGGACGGGCTTCAGGCCATCGCGCGCATCCGGCAGGGACCGGGCGGTAATGGTGGAGAGCGCATACGCGAGATACCGCTCGCTCAAGGCGTCCGTCAGGGCGGTATCGCGAATGTCTTCGGCGGGGGGAACAACGGTCATCGCACCGATATATCACCATATCTCGTGTTTCGGCGAGAAAGTCGTTCTACCAGTCGTATCCTGGCGGGGGGAAGCGCGCCGCCCCGGTCGCCGAGAACGTGACGCGCCAGAAAATGTCCCGTCAACGCCAGTCCATCCGCGGCCGCGTCGCGCAGATCTCCAGGCGTAGCGGGCATGGCGCGGCCCGCGCCCCGTCCGTCCGCGACGAGGAACGCGGGCAGGGGCAGCAAACGGTCACGGTACTCCCCGGCCGCCGCCGCGCCGACGGCGCGCCCGCTTCGGGGGGAGACGTACGCCAATCCGGTCTCCGCGCCCGTCCGCGCGCACGACCCGAGGTCCAGCCCGAACCCCAGCTCGGCCAACAGGCCCGCTTCCCATCGCACGTAGACGAGCGGCCACGACTCGCTTCGCTCGATTTCGTCCAGCAAGGTCAGCATCCCTTCGTAGGCGCCCCGATGGGGTTGACGTTCGGGCAGGGCGACCTCGGCGACCGAGCAGGCCGCGCTGAGGCCCGCCAACCGGTCCGAATCGGAGAGGAGATTCGCGGCGCGCGCGCGCACGGGCTCGACGGTCAGGGTTCCGAGATTTTCCGCGAGCCGGGCGCGCCAGCTGGCGTTCACCTGGTTGCCCGGCTGGAGCACCCCCCGGATCCTTCGCCCGGAGCCGCCGCGAACGAGGCCCGCATGGCGGCCCCGGCGTCCGGTCAACAGTTGCGCGATGGCGGACGATTCGCCGTGCTTGCGCGCGGACAGGACGATCCCTTCGTCGGTCCACTCCATCGAATCGAGGCCTAACGGGGAAACTCCAGGCCCATTTCCCGATACCGGGCCGGTTCGTCGAGCCAGGCCGCGCGCACCTTCACGCGAAGAAACAGATGGACCGGACGCTCCATGGCGTTCTCGAGTTCGAGGCGCGCCGCCGCGCCCACCGACTTGATCGCCCGTCCGCCCTTCCCCAGCACGATTCCCTTGTGGGAGTCACGCGACACGTAAATCACCTGATCGATCTTCACGCTGCCGTCCGAGCGTTCTTCCCAACCCTCGGACTCCACCGTGAGATGGTAGGGCAGTTCCTGGCGGAGCCGCATGAAAAGCTTTTCCCGCGTCGTCTCGGCCGCCAGCAACCGCATGGGCATGTCGGCGATCTGATCCTCCGGATACAGCCAGGGGCCCTCGGGCAGGATCCCGGCGAGAAAATCCCGCAGGTCTCCCACACCGTCTCCGGACAGCGCCGAGATCATGAAGGTGTCCCGGAACGCGCCGGACCCGTTGAGGGCATCGCTCAGGGCGAGCAGCCTGTTCTTCTCGACGAGGTCGATCTTGTTCAGGACGAGCACCGCCGGCAAGCCCGCCCCGGCCAGCCCTTCGACGATCCGCGCCGTGTCGTCGCCGTCCGTATCCGCCGGTCGGCGGGAATCGACGAGAAGCGCGACCGCGTCCGCGTCGCGGGCGCCGGACCACGCCGCGTCGACCATCGCCCGTTCGAGGCGGCGACGGGGAGAGAATATCCCGGGGGTGTCGACGAACACGAACTGCGCGTCTCCGTCGACGGCCACGCCGGTAACCCGCGTCCGCGTCGTTTGAACCTTGGGCGTGACGATCGATACCTTCGCCCCCACGAATGCGTTCAACAACGTGGACTTGCCGGCATTGGGCGCGCCCACGAGCGCGATCACGCCGCACCGCGCGTCCGCGCGCGCGTTTCCGTCGGGTTTCGGCTCCGTATCGTCAGTCATCGTCGGTCGCCGCCGGAGGCTCGCGGGGGCTCGATTTCCGCGAGCAGCGCGGCCGCGGCGGCCTGCTCCGCCTCGCGCTTCGAACCGCCGCGTCCCCGTCGCGCCGAAAGCCCCGGCACGGACGCCTCGATCGTGAACGTCGGATCGTGGTCCGCGCCCTCGCGGGCGACGAGGGTGTACGCAGGCGGCTCCAGACCCGCGGCGTGCGCCCACTCCTGCAACCGCGTCTTGGCGTCCTTCGGCGCCTGGACCAGAGCGTCGATCCTGTCGCCCCAATAACGGTCGATGAACCGGGCCGCCGCGCTCAAGCCGCCGTCGAGGTAGAGCGCGCCGATAACGGCTTCGCAGGCATTCGCCAGCAGGGCCGGCCTGTCCGCGCCGCCTCCGTCGCGCTCGCTCTTGCCCAGATCCAGATACGCCCCGAGATTCATGTCCCGGGCGACGGCGGCAAGGGTCTCCCGCCTTACCAGCGCGTTGTATCGATACGCGAGCTGCCCTGCGTCCGCGCTCTCGAAACGCGCGAGCAGGCGGTCGGCGACGACGAGCCCCAAGACCCGGTCGCCCAAGAATTCCAGGCGCTCGTAGTCGCGCGGACGCCGCGCGGCCAAGCGCCCGCCCCCGGCGGCGCTGGGGTGCGTCAGGGCCTCGTCGAGCAGTCCGGTCCGCTCGAACTCGTGGCCGAGCAGTCTCCCGAGCTCGGCGCGGGACGGCGACATGCCGGGCTAACTTCGCAGACCGTCGAACAAACGCCCGTACCTCACGGCGAACGGCCATTTCCAGACCTCCCAGAACCGCGCGGAACCGTCGGTGGAGAAAAACAGTATCTCCGCCCGGCCGACGAGATTCTCCGCCGGGATCAGCCCCACGGCCGACGCGACCCGGCTGTCCAGGGAGTTGTCCCGATTATCGCCCATCGCGAAGTAATGACCCGGCGGCACCAGGTACTCTCCGGTGTCGTCGTGGTCGCCGTTTCGCAGCAGATCCAAGGTCCTGTAGGCGGCGCCGTCAGGCAACCGCTCCATGTATTGAGGCGCGAAGTGGACGTTTCCGAAGCCGTCGGCGTAGGCGAAATCCTCGATGCGCGACCGCGCCACCGGTTCGCCGTTCAGGTGCAGGCGGCCCTCCTTCATTTGAATCCGGTCGCCGGGCAGTCCGATGATCCGTTTGATGTAGTCGGTATCGTTGTCCCGCGGGAGCTTGAACACCGCGATGTCTCCCCGCTCCGGCGCGGACTCGGCGATCCGGCCGGAAAACAGCGGCGGGCTCCACGGCAACGAATGCCGGCTGTACCCGTAGGAGTATTTGGAAACGAACAGGTAGTCCCCGACCAGCAGGGTGGGCAGCATCGACTCCGATGGAATGTTGAACGGCTCGAAGGCCAGCGTCCGTACGACGCCCGCGATCAACACGGCGTAGACGATCGTGCGGATCGTCTCTCCGAAGCCGCCTTTCGCCTTCCTTTCCCTCACCGGCGCGCTTCCCGCCGGCGGCGGCGCGGGAGAACCGCCGATCCGCGGAGTCCGGGAACCGGCCGAGCGCCGCCGGCGCGGAACGCGCGCCCGGTCACGACGCGCCGACCGGGTGCGCGGAGATGAGAACGATCGCCTGAGCGAGCGGGGGCTCGTCGGTGATCGTGAGCTCGACGTGGGCGCGCATACCGTCCGGCGTGAGCTCCTCGAGCCGGGTCCGAGCGCCCCCGGTCAGCTCGATCACGGGCTTTCCGGAGGGCAGGTTGCAGACCCCGAGGTCGCGCCAGAAGACGCCTCGCCGAAACCCGGTGCCGAGCGCCTTGGCGCACGCTTCCTTGGCGGCGAACCTGCGCGCGTACGAAGCCGCCCGATTGGCGCGGCCTTCTGAATTCGAGCGCTCCAACTCGGTGAATATCCGTTTGACGAAGCGTTCGCCGAAGCGGTCGAGGGTTCTCTCGACGCGCCGGATGTCGACGAGATCGCTGCCCATCCCGATCACCACCGCCATGCCCCTCCCCGCGTCACGCCGGGGCCCTCGCCCCGTCCATGAGCGCGCGCATGTGGCGAACGGCCCTCTCCAGCCCCACGAACATCGCCTCCCCCATGAGGAAATGGCCTATGTTGAGCTCCACGACGGTCGGGATGGCGGCGACGGGGCCCACGGTCTCGAACCCCAACCCGTGGCCCGCGTGACACTCGAGGCCGACCCGCGCGGCGTGCGCCGCGGCGTCCTTCAGCCGCCGCAACTCCGCCTGCCGCCCGGGACCCTCGGCCTCGCAATACGCTCCCGTGTGCAACTCGACCACGGGAGCGCCGACCGCGACCGCCGCGTCGAGTTGCCTTTCGTCGGGGTCGACGAACAGCGACACGCGGCAGCCCGCCTCTCGCAGCCGCGGAACGACCGCCTCGAGGCGGTCCCGCGAACCCGCCGCGTCGAGGCCGCCTTCGGTCGTCAATTCCTCTCGTCTCTCGGGAACGAGGCACGCGGCATGGGGCCGGAACTTCACGGCGACGGCGACCATTTCGTCGGTCGCCGCCATTTCGAGATTGAGCGGCGCGTCGAGCTCCTCGCTCAGCCGGGCGATGTCGTCATCCCGGATGTGTCTCCGGTCCTCCCTGAGGTGCGCCGTGATGCCGTCGGCGCCGGCCTCGATGGCGAGGCGGGCGGCCCTGACGGGGTCGGGGTGGTCGATGCCCCTGGCGTTACGGACGGTCGCGACGTGATCGACGTTCACGCCCAGCCTCGGATACCGGCTCACGGAACCAACCCTCCCCCGGCGCGGGGACCGGAAAAGGTCGCCGCCGCCTTCCGCCGGCGGCGCAAACGCTCGGACCGGAGACGCTGATACCGCTCGACGCAGTAGCAGGTCGGAAAAAAGACGACGATCCACACCGCGATGGCGCAGAGCGCGCCGCCAACGGTCATCGGCAGCAGGACCGCGAAGGGGTGATCGAAGATGTAGTGAAGGCTGATATGCTGCGGCACGTCGGTCAGGCGCGACGACCCCAGAAGCAGCTCGCCGAAGCGGAGCGCCCCCCACCAGATGAACGGAAACGTCCACGGGTTGCCGACGGCGGTCCCGATGGCCGAGGCGATGACGTTGCCGCCGATCAGCCACGCAATGAGAGCGGCGGACACGAAATGAAGACCGATGAACGGCGTGAACGAAACGGCGGCGCCGCACGCGAGTCCGGCCGCGATGGAGTACGGCGACCCCCGGAGTCGCACGACGCGATGGCGCAGGTAGGCGCCGGCCCGGAACCATCCCATGCGCGGCCAGAGGAACTCCCGCGCCCGCTGCGGGAAAGTCATGCTCACCCGTCGACGAAACATCGGCCCGACCGTCTCGTCATCGAATCCGGAACGCCGCCGGCGCCGGACGGACTCGCGGCGCGAGCGCATCCGCCACGCGAACTTCAAACCTCATCCGCGCACCCGTTCGACCGAGTTGATCGCCGGTTCCGCGCGAAGCGCCGCGAGAATGCCGGTCAGATGGGCGACGTCCTTGACCTCGATATCGACCAGGAATTCGTAGAAATCGGACGACCGGTCGGTAATCTTGAGGTTCGATATATTGGCGTGATTGTCGGCGATGACCGTCGTCAGCCGCGAGAGGCTTCCCGGCGTGTTCGACAGCACCGTTTCGATCCGTCCCACGTGCATCCGATGGGGATCCGCGCCCGCGTCCCAGGCGACGTCCAGCCATCTCTCGGGCGTGTCATTGAACTGTTCCAGCGCCTCGCAGTCGATCGTGTGCACGGTCACGCCCTTGCCGGCGGTCAGGATGCCGATGATGCGTTCCCCGGGGAGCGGATGGCAACACCCGGCCATGTGCACGGCGACGCCCGGCATCAGACCCCGTATGGGCACGGGATCGGTCCGGTCCCTGGCCGAACCGATGCGGGGCCGCATCCGGGAGAGGAGCTTGCCCGCCCGCTCGCGGACCGTCGGATCCGGATAGATCGCCTTGACGGCCGTCGCCTTGTCGATGTCGCCACTGCCCAAGGCGATGTACAGTTCCTCAAGAGACTTCCGGCCGAGGGACTTGAGCGCGCGCCTCACGATCCGGCTGGTCGGCCGGCGATTGGTCTCGCCGATGGCCTTTTTCATGATGGCGCGGCCGAGCTCCCGGTATTGCGAACGTTGCTGCTTGCGCACGAACCGCCTGACCGCCGAGCGCGCCTTGCCGGTGATGACGAAGTTCTCCCAGATGGGAGAGGGTGACGGTTCCGTGGATCGCAATATCTCGACCTGATCCCCGTTCTTGAGCTGAGAACGCAACGGAGCCAGCTTGCCGTTGATCCGCGCGCCGACGCAGGTGTCGCCCACGTCCGTGTGCACCGCGTAGGCGAAATCGACCGGAGTCGCGCCCCTCGGCAGGACGATCAGCTCGCCCTTGGGCGAGAAGCAGAAGACCTGATCGGAGAACATTTCGAGCTTGGTGTGCTCGAGGAGCTCCCGCGAGTCGGACGCGTTCTCGAGAATTTCACGCAGCTCCCGGAGCCAACGGTACTGGTTGCCGTCGACGTGGTCCGCATGCTGCTTGTATTGCCAGTGCGCGGCGACGCCGTACTCGGCGATGCGGTGCATCTCCCGCGTGCGGATCTGTATCTCGACCCGGTTCTGCTCCAGACCGATGACCGTCGTGTGCAGAGAGCGATAGTCGTTGCGCTTCGGCGTCGATATGTAGTCCTTGAACCGGCCCGGCACCATCGGATAACGGGCGTGAACGGCGCCCAGGGACCGATAGCAGTCCTCGGCGTCCTCGACCACGATCCGGAAGGCCATGATGTCGGAGAGTTGTTCGAAGCCGACGTTGTCCTGCTCCATCTTGCGCCAGATGGAATAGGGGCGTTTCTCGCGGCCCGTCACCAAGGCCCCGATGGACGCCGCCTCCAGCGTCTCCCGCAGCTGCTCCGTGACGCGCGGCACCAGATCGGCGCCCTGCTCGCGCAGGAACTCGAGGCGCGACAGGACCGTCTCTCGGGCCTCGGGGCGGAGTTCGGCGAAGGCGAGGTCCTCGAGCTCGTCCTTCATGTGATGCATCCCGATCCGCTCGGCCAGCGGAGCGTAGATCTCCATCGTCTCCAGAGCGATGCGCCGCCGCTTCTCGCCGCTCCCGACGAACTTCAGGGTGCGCATGTTGTGGAGGCGATCCGCCAGTTTCACCAGCAGCACGCGGATGTCGTTCGACATGGCCAGCACGAGCTTCCGGAAGTTCTCGGCTTGCCGCGTCTCTTCCGTGTGCGGCATTTCGATCAGGGACAGCTTGGTCACGCCGTCGACGAGGCGCGCGATGTCGGCGCCGAACCGCCCCTCGATCTCTCCGAGCGTCGCCAGCGTGTCTTCCACCGTATCGTGAAGAAGCGCCGTGGCGATCGTATCGGCGTCGAGCTTCATCTCGGTGAGGATGCCCGCCACCTCCACGGGGTGCATGTAGTAGGGGTCCCCCGATTCGCGGGTCTGGCTTCCGTGCGCGGCGACGGAGAAATCGTAGGCGCGGCTCAGCAGATCCTCGCTCGCGCGTGGATCGTACGCCCGCACCCGCTCGACGAGCTCGACCTGCCCCATCATGACTCGCGCGGCGGTTCTCGCCGTCGTCCGGGGAACTTCCGAATTTCCGGAACCGACGGGCGCAGCCGGCCGCGAATGGTCCGATCGCGCCCCAGCTTCAGATGGAGCGCTCGATCACGCCTCTTCCGGCTCGTCGACGACATCGCCTGCGTCCGCCTCCGCCATTTCGAGGTCTTCGATGTCGGCGGCCTCCTCTTCCTCGCTCGCGCCCGCCACGTCCGGGTCGGCGTCCGCGCCCGTGATGGCGGCCCACTCCTGACCCGCCATGAGCAAGGCCATGTCGTCTTCCTCGGGCTCGTCGTGCTCGACGTGGCGTTGCATACTTCGGATGAGCGACTCGCGGAGTTCGTCGTTCCCGATCGTCGTATCGGCGATCTCACGCAACGCGACGACGGGATTCTTGTCGTTGTCGCGATCGAGCGTCGGCTCCTCGCCGGCGGAAATCTGGCGGGACCGCTGCCCGGCCAGAAGAACCAGATCGAACCGGTTCGGGACCTTCTCGACGCAATCCTCGACGGTGACGCGCGCCATGGCTCAACTCCAGCAACCTCGGTAATGCCAAGTACTCGATCAATACATATTCGCAATCACCCGCCAAGGCAAGGGCGCGGTCGCGCGCGTCACCCATCCAACGGTTCCGCCGCCTGGCCGGGCGGCAAGCCGGCGATCAATTCGTCGAGGGTCCGCCCGTCGACGGGATGACGCCAGTCCGGCGCGACCTCCGCCATCGGCAAGAGCGCGAACGCGCGATCCCGGAGCCTGGGGTGGGGAAGATCGAGTCCCCCTTCCGCGCGTCCGCCGGCATCCGAGACCGCCACCGTGTCCCCGAAGGCCAGGAGGTCCAGATCGATGACGCGCGCCTCGTCACGGACGCGCCGGACCCTGCCGAACTCGTCCTCGGTCCGCCGCAGGATATCGAGAAGTTCCCCGGGCGCGCCGTCGAACGCGACGACGGCCACCCCGTTGACGAACCAGGGTTGATCCGACCTCGGCACCGGCGCGCTGCGATACCAGCGCGACCGCCGGATGACGCGAACGCCCCGCCGCTTTTCCAGGCTCTCCAGCGCGGCCTCCAGCGTCTCCAGCGGCGTCGCTCCGGCAGGCCCCGGCAGGTTGGCGCCCAGGCCGATCAGGATCGCGTCGTTCCTCCTCGAGGCGGTATTCACTCGTCTTCGGAACCTCGCGCGCCAAATCCCGTTCCGGGGCGTGTTTCTCCAAGCGCCCGCGAAGCCGCGTCGAGTATGGTAGAAGTCTGCGCTATGCGGCCGGCGCCGGGCAGATCCGGGCGCGAAGCCGACACGGGCCGCGTCTCGCGACCCCCCGTCGAGGAGAAACGAACGATGTGGGAATTTCGGAAATGACCTTTTACCCGGATGAACGTATCGCGCTGTTTATCGACGGCGCCAACCTGTACTCCACCGCCCGCACCCTGGGCTTCGATATCGACTACAGGCGGCTTCGGGAGCACTTCGTCTCCCAGGCTCGTCTCGTTCGCGCATTCTACTATACGGCGCTGATCGAGGACCAGGAGTATTCGCCCATCCGGCCGTTGGTCGACTGGCTCGATTACAACGGCTTCACCATGGTCACCAAGCCGACGAAGGAGTTCACGGACGCCACTGGACGGCGCAGGATCAAGGGAAACATGGATATCGAGCTTGCCGTCGACGTCCTGGAGATGGCGTCGCTCGTCGATCATATCGTGCTGTTCTCCGGCGATGGCGACTTTCGGCGCCTCGTCGAAGCGGCGCAACGCAAGGGCGCGCGAGTCACCGTGGTCAGCACGGTCGAATCGAGCCCTCCCATGGTGGCCGACGAGCTTCGCCGTCAGGCCGACCAGTTCGTCGATCTGCGCGGCATGCAGGAGCTTATCGAGCGGGAGGCCCGCTTTCCGCACGACAGAGCCCCGGTGGACGACACCGAGGAGGAAGACGACCTCAGGCGCGAGATCTCCCTGGACGACGACATCCGCCACACCGCCTGATCTCGCGGAATCCGCCTCCCGCCATGACCGCCCTGCTGGAGCCCGACGGGAACCGCCTTCTCCGCCCGCGCCTCGTGGACTTCCGCAACCGACCCCGAAGCGCATAACGCCGATTTCATACACATGAGAAGAATTGCCGGGCCGTCGTGAATTCCGGGACTTGAATTCGGCGCGCGGCAACCCATATTCTCCATATGTCGTCCAAAGGGACGGCAGAGTGCAGCCTCCGGGGATATCTGGATGTGATGTCCCCGCAGGTCCGGCATCGAGCCGAAGCTCTGCTGGTCCCGGCGGGTCGATGCGAGCAACCCTGCATCCGGGAGGCAATCATGGAATCCACCCAGAAGACGACCGCGGCGGTTCTCGTCGCCACGGCCGACCGAACGACCCTGCTGGAGAGCCGGGCCCTTCCGTCGATCGCGCAACAATCCCGGCCGCCGGACCGGGTGGTCGTCGTCGACGATTCGACCGGCGACGCGGCCGGCCGGACCGAACGTCTGGTCCTGGGTTGGCGACCGGCCGGCATCGCCGGGGACTTCCTGCGCAACCGGCGCACGAAGGGCGCGGCCGGGGCATGGAACTCCGGCCTGGACCACCTGCTGCGGACGTGCGACGACCCCGGACGGCTCTACGTCGCGATCCTGGACGACGACGACAGCTGGGACCCGGACCATCTGAAGCAATGCCTTGAGGCCGCCGAGGGCCGTGACCTCGATATGGTCGCAGCGGGGTTCCGGCGGATCGAAGAGAGCGCCGAACCGCGCCTGGTCGTTCCTCCACGGTCGCTCGACGTGGCGAGCTTCCTCGTGGGGAATCCCGGCATCCAGGGCAGCAACCTGGTCTGCCGGCTGAGCGTGCTGCTCGAAGCCGGCCTGTTCGACGAATCGCTGCCGAGCTGCACGGACCGCGATCTGTGCATCCGCATCGCGGAATTGCCGGACGCGCGCTATGGCGCCGTCTCCGGGCCGACCGTTCGCCACTTCGCCTGTGGGTCGCGGCTGCGGCTGTCCACACCGGGAGCGAGCGCCAGGACCGAGGGGCTGAACCGATTCTTCCGCAAATACCGCGACCGCATGTCCGACGCCCAGCGCGCAGAGTTTCGGACGCGGGCCGGCCGGTACTTCGGATGGAAGGAACCGGCGCTCGATTCCATGAACCCCGCCGCCGCGCGCCGCAGCTCGTCGCCATCGGCGCCGCGGTCTCCGGCGCCGCCACAGGCGCCGCCCCACCTGATCGTCGGGATGATCGCCGATACGGCGCGGCTCGAAGACGTGGGCGCCCTGCTTGCCGATCTTCGCGGGCTCGCCGGGGACCCCGGCCTGTCGGGCCTTGACGTCCTGGTCCTGGAGAACGGCTGCGGCCGGACGCCCGACGCGGCGTTGCGGCGCCTCGTCGAGCGCGAACGCGCGGACGGCCTGCAGGTCCATCTCGTGGACCGGGCGCGGCATCTCGAAGACGCCGCAAGCGATCTGGTCCCCGATGGCGACGCAAGCCAAGGCCGCAAGCTGTCCATCGCCCCCGCCCGGACGGTGTTGCAGTCGTACCTGTACGCATTCGCCAAGCGCCGGCCCGGCGCGGTGGTATGGATCGTCGATGACGACATGCGGCTGGATCCGCTCGTCATCGGGGAGAACGGGCGGTTGCGGAGGCAACCCCTGGCGCTGGCGCCGGCGCTGCGGGAGCTTCGCCGGCTCCACGCGGGCGGCGAACTCGACGTCGCCATCGGGTCGTGCACCGGAGCGCCGCCGCTGCCGTTCGCGGCGACCGTGCGGGGGCAGCTCGTCGATCTGGCCGCATCGCTCCGGTGGCTGGCCTCTCTGGACCCGCAGGCAGCCCTGCCGGACCGCAGCACGGAGAACGCGGCGCTGCGCGCCGGTCGGCGGGACTACTACTACGACCTGTCTCGCACGGAAACCGACCGGCTGGAGACCCCGTTCCGGATCGTCCCGGCGTTTCCCGGCGAAAGCGCCGGCGAAGCGTTCGAGCGTCTGGCCGAGGAGGCGGAGCGGATCCTGGCCGGCGAGCAGGTCTTCCGGCCCCTCGCGACCGAGGCCGGCATCGACCCCCTGGAATCGATCGACGGTGGACTCCGGCGCGACGGATTGCAGTGCGGCGGCAATACCTTCGTGTTCGACGTCGAGGCGTTGAGGCTGGCGCCCAATCCCTCGCCGACCATCGACGGGCGGCCAAGCCGGCGCTCCGACATGATCTGGGCCCTGCTGCAAGAGCGCTGCTTCGGCCGGCGGGTCGCCGCCGCGCCAATCGCCCTCTACCACGACCGTTCTCGCGTTCCCCTCGGAGATCTGGACGTCGAGCGCATCGTGGACGACGTTCGTGGCTATGCGACGTTCTCGGCGCTCCAGGACACGCTCGAAGCCACCCCCGAGGATGTCCTTAGGGACACCCCCGGCGTGTTCACGACCCCGGATGG
This sequence comes from Alphaproteobacteria bacterium, assembly GCA_965242505.1. GTDB lineage: Bacteria > Pseudomonadota > Alphaproteobacteria > UBA2966 > UBA2966 > UBA2966. The sequence goes on along the minus strand of OZ251449.1, from coordinate 72,032 downwards.
ATTGGGCATCGATCTGGCCGAAGGAGCGATCGAGCGCTTCGCGGATCTCGTATGCAAGTACCTCGAAGAACGGCTGGCGGCGTTCCGCCTGTCCTTCTACCGCATCCTCGGCCTGAAGCGCGTCCTTCGCCGGCTCGCGGACGACGAAGAGGTGTGGTGGCGGGAAGAACGGTATCGGGACGCCGGGACGCGACTCCGAACGTTCTGCGATCGGCTGGACCGCTCCTACACGATGGAGGTCCTGAACCGCATCGAACGCGAGGCCGAAGCGCTGCAGGTCCCTCAGATTCGCGGATTTCTCGACCAGCTTCCGAAAGAGATCGAGGCGCATCGGAACCGGCTCTCGAAGTCACCCGCCCTGGCGCACGGCATCGAGGGCGAAAGGATCGCCAACGCCAAGGCCGCCGCCGCACGGCTGGCCGAGCCCGCCAGCCCTCTCGCGGTATTGGGATGCGGCGTGGAAGGCGTGGCGCTCAGTGACGGGAGGCGCGTGTTCAAGGTTATCGACTACTGGTCGCAATCGCATCGGTTCGACGACGCGCCCACTTTTCTGGCTTCGCTCGTGGGAGCCTGGAGCGACACGCGCAGTCTCTACCCGATTATCGACTTCCGGCAGTCAGGTCATTTCGCGGTGCTGGTCTATCCGTTCGAGGCCAGCAAGCCGTTCACCGGTGGCCATGGGCCGGGCATGGTCGAGCTCCTTGCCGAATGCCGGCGGCATGGCGTCGCCTGCCGCAACCTCCACCCCGACAACCTGCGGGTCGTCGATGGGCGGATCCGGCTGATCGATTACGGATCGGACATCCGTCCTCTGGAAAAGGAGCGCGAGTTCGTGGCGATGTGCCGACGGGGCTGGCTGTCGTATCGCTGGGCGAAGCATCCCGATCTGAAGGAGATCATGCGCCGCGCCCTGGACGACGCCGAAATACCCGAGCTCGATGGTTTCGAGCGGTTCCACGAAGCCGTGCGACGGGTGACGGGGCAGCGCGAACCGTCCGAGGACATCGTGCTCGGGTTCGTCGGACGGGCGGAGCGGGTGCTCGATTACGGATGCGGCAGCGGGAAGCTGGCCGGGGAAATCGCGGATCGGGGCATTCGGGTCTTGGGCTATGACCCCGACCGCACTCGTCGGCCGCGCTGGGAATCGCTCTGCAAGAGGCTCGACAACCTGGGGTTCACGCACGAACGAGGCGAGGCGCTGGCGGCGGGGCGCTTCGATCTCGTGATCTGCCGCCGCGTGCTCTGCACCATCGAGGACGATGCCGAGCTGCGCGCGGTGCTCGACGACCTGCGCGCCCTGACGACCGAGCGCGGCCGGGTCGTCGTGACCGTATGCAACCCGCACTTCACGTTCGGCGGCCCCACCCCGGAGGCCGATCGCGAACTGCCGCCCGGCGCCCGCTACGAGAGCACTTTCACGTGGCGCAAAACGTTGCGCGCGACGGGCCGGGTGCGCCGCGACGTGCATCGGCCCGAGCGGGCGTTGCGGCGCGAATTCGCCCGAGCGGGTCTGGCGGTGCGCCGCCGCGTCGAGACGCCGACGGTCGACCTGGAGCGTTTCGAGCCGGCATCGGATCACCTGGCGTTCGAGCTTGGGCGTTCATGCCGTTGATCGTGGAGATGGCCCGGAATCCGGCGCGCGTCACCGAAGCGCTCTATCCGTACGAGCCTTCGGGAACCGGAAAGGACGCTGCCGGCACGGCCGCCCGCGAAGAGACGGTTGCGCGTATCGTCGTCGGGGAAGCGATGAGCACGGCGGTCACCGTCGCGAAGCACGGCGGAGCAAGGGATGGCGGCGCAGGAAAGGGACGATGAGAAGGAACGTCGTCGCGATCGTCGGGTCGGCAGGAGCCATACCGCACGAGCTCCGGCGCACCGTGGAGGCGCTCGCGCAAGCCTTGAGCGACACGGGCTTCGATCTCGTGACGGGAGGCATGGACGGGGTCATGCGCGCTGCGGCGCGGGGACACGGCCTGTCGTCCAGCGGCGCCAGTCTCGTTCATATCGAACCCGGTTGGGGACGCGCCTGGGAGTGTAACCCGCACCCGGCGAGCGTTGTCAGAACGAACCTCGGTTCGATGAGGAACCATCTGGTGGTCCGATCGGCCGACCTTGTCGTCGCCGTATCCGGTGGGTCGGGCACCCTGAGCGAAATGGCGATCGCCTGCCAGGAGGGAAAGCCGGTCGCCGCGCTGCGGGGGTCGGGCGGCTGGAGCGGCAGACTGGCCGATACGACTCTGGACCGACGCCGCGGCGCGGCGACCGTGACGGGTTGCGATACGGTGGACGACGTCGTGGCGTGGGCCGATCGACTCCGGCCGGAAGGGGTGTACGCGGGACGGATGAACCAGGGTTTCTATCCCCTTGAAGCGCCGGTCTTGCACCGTGTGCATGAAGGAGCGCCCGACGGACATCACCGGGCGCACCTCCGGTACGGGATGTCGATTGCAAGGTCCGATCTCGCGCGTCGACTGGAGGAGTTGAACAAAACGGTCGAGTCGTGGAACCGGAAGCATGACGCCGCAACCGTCGCCCTGGTCACCTTCGACGACGGCTGGAAGGACGTGACGCGCCTCGCCGACGCCTTCGAGAATCTCCCCTGCCTCTGTCCGGTCCTGTTCGTGGGCGAGAACCACTTTCGGGAGCCGTTGCGGCCGCTCCCGCTACAGAGGCTCTACCACCATTGCGCGGCGCGGGAACTGGACCCGGAAGACGCGGCGGCGCTCCCCGGCGCGACCAGGACCCGGTTGAAGTCCTTGCCCGAGGCCGACCAGCACGCCGCCCTGGACAGGCTCGGCATCGACGCGATGCTCGACACGGAATGGTTGCTGAATCCGGAAGACATCGCGCGTCTGAAGGCCGCGGACTGGGTCGTCGCATCGCACGGCGACCACCACGAAGACCTGGCCAACCGGGCGGGCCTGGGAGACGAGCTCGCGCGCCTCGCCGAATCGATCGAGAACCGCGGGCACATGCCCTGGTTGGCGTGGCCCGAGGGACGATGGTCACGATCGTCGTGCGAACACGCCCGCGCGGCCGGGTTCCGCCTTCAATTCGGTCTGAGCGCGCAACCGTGCGGGCGGCCATGCGAAGGCATGGTGACGAGAACGGTCTGGAAATGACGCCGGCGTCTTTCACGCCCTTCATGCGCCCGGCCGCGTCGTCCCCCGGGGTTGACCCGCATTTCTCCTGCTGGCCGTGACCGCCCTGCTGGAGCCCGACGGGAACTGCCCTCTCTGCCCGCTCCTCGTGGACTTCCGCGAGAGCAACAGGAGGTCCGAGCCGATGTGGCGCAACGCTCCCGTGCCCTCCTTCGGGGGCGAGGACGCGGAACTCCTGGTCGTCGGACTGGCGCCCGGCTTGCGCGGGGCCAACCGGACGGGACGCCCCTTCACGGGCGATGCCGCCGGGGCGCTCCTGTATCCGACGCTTCGGGAATTCGGCTTCGCCCGCGGCCGCTACTCCGAGGACGCCAGGGACCGGTTGCGTCTCGTGGGCTGCCGGATCACGAACGCCGTCCGGTGCGTCCCGCCCCGCAACCGCCCCGTCGGTTCGGAGATCCGGGCCTGCCGCCCGTTCCTCGCCTCGGAACTCGCGGCGTTGCGGAAAGTCCGGGCGATCGTCGCGCTCGGCGCCGTCGCCCACGACGCCGTTCTCGACGCCCTGGACATCCGGCGGAAGCTGTTTCCGTTCCGGCACGGCGCCTTGCGCGAGCTGCGGGACTCGCTCCTGCTTGCGGACAGCTATCACTGCTCCCGCTACAACGTGAACACCGGCCGGCTGACGGAGACGATGTTCCGAGACGTGTTCGCGGCCGTGAGAGCATGGCTCGACGGCCTGCCGGACGCCGGACGCGGCGGTCCGGGCCGGGTTTGAACGCCGCCCGGACGCCTACCCCGTCTCCCGCAACAGCCGCGCTTTCCGCCGGCCCCATTCGCGGTCGCGCTCCGCCGCGCGCTTGTCGTACTTGCGCTTGCCATGGGCGAGGCCCAGTTCCACCTTCGCCCGGCCCCGTTCGTTGAAGTAGAGGGAGAGCGGGACCAGCGTCATCCCCTGCCGCTGTATGGCGCCCACGAGACGCTTGATCTCGCGCTTGCGCAGCAACAGTTTGCGGGGGCGGCGCGGGTCGTGGTTCTGCCGGTTCGCGGCCGCGTATTCGGGAATGTGGGCGTTGATCAGGAAGAGTTCGCCCCGGCGTTCGGCGGCGTAGGCCTCGTTGATGCTGCCCTGGCCGGCGCGCATGCTCTTGACCTCGGAACCCTGCAGGACGACGCCGGCTTCGAACGTGTCGTCTATGAAATAATCGCGGCGGGCCTTCCTGTTGACGGCGACCGTCCGCCCTGCGCCGCTCGTCGAACCGGCCATCCGGTCAATTGAGCAAACCGGCCGTCCGCATGGCGCTTTCGACCGACCCCTTCGTCCCGTCGGAAACCTCGACCAGCGGCAACCGCAACTCGCCGCCGCACAGCCCCAGCAGACTGGCCCCGTACTTGACGGGCGCCGGGCTCGTCTCGAGGAACAGGGCGGTATGGAGCGGCATCAAACGGTCCTGGTATTCCAGCGCGACGCCGAAATCGCCCCCCAGACAGGCCGACTGGAACTCCGCGCAGGCCCGCGGCGCGAGATTCGCGGTCACCGAAATACAGCCGTGCCCCCCGTGCGCCATCAAGGCGAGCGCCGTGGAATCCTCGCCCGACAACTGGATGAAGTCCGGTCCCATGAGCAGGCGCTGGCTGCTGACCCGCGCGATATCGGCCGTCGCGTCCTTGACGCCGACGACGCCGGGCATCTCCGCCAACCTGGCCATGGTGTCGTCCGACATGTTGACGATCGAACGACCCGGGATGTTGTAGATGAACATCGGCAGGTCGACCGCGTCGGCGATGGCCTTGAAGTGACGGTACAGCCCCTCTTGCGTCGGCTTATTGTAGTAGGGCGTGACGTGCAGCGTCGCGTCCGCCCCCGCCTCCCTGGCGTGCTCCGTCAGTTCGATCGCTTCACGGGTCGAATTGGACCCCGCGCCCGCGATGACGGGAACCCGCCCGGCGGCGGTCTCGATGCAGATCTCGACGACTCGCTTGTGCTCGGCGTGACTCAAGGTCGGCGATTCGCCCGTGGTCCCGCACGGCACCAGACCGTGCGTGCCCTCCCGGATATGCCACTCGACGAGCGATCGAAACGCCTGTTCGTCGACCTCGCCATCTCGAAACGGCGTGATCAGCGCGACAAACGATCCCCGGAACATGTTCGTTCTCCCTCCCGCTCCGTCGATGCGGAAGATACAGGTTCCCGCGCGCTCCGGCAAGCGAGGCCGCCGGACGGCCTCGTTCGAACGGAGACTGGCGCCGCCGGGCCCTTGGCGGACATCCTTCCCGGGGCTACCTTGCGCAACGGGCGGCCACCCGCATGGCCCGCCGCCTCAGCCGTCTCGCGCGCCGTGAACCAGGTCCGATTCCGATGAATGGACGCGAACTTCGTCTGCCCCGCATCGCCCGGACGCGCCGGCGCGATCCCTCGGCCGTCTCCATGGCCTGCGGGGCCGGGACGCGACCGCCGTGACCGGAGAGGAGCCGACCCCCGGCGGAATCCGTGTTTCGGTCGCGCGCGAATTCCTCTCCGAACAGCTCCCGCTCATCGCGTTGACGTTCGCGGCGGGTCTCGCGGCGGCGTACCTTCAGCATGGGACGCTCCCCGGAGGCGACGTCGCGTTTCCCATCGCCGGCGTGCGGGTCCCCATCTGGCACCTCGTGTGGATGGGGGCATGGACCGGCTACACGCTCGCCCTCGTCGGCGAGGCGTCGGGGATCTTCGCGCTCCCGTACACGATGTCCGTATTGCAGTTCTCGAGCCCGGCCGTTTCTCCCACCACCCAGATACTCACCCTCTTCAACCCGCTCGGCGCGTTGTTCGGGTTCCGCCGCAACCGGCAATGGAACCTCGACTTCGCCCTGTGGGTCTGCGTCGGCGGCGCGTCGGGCGCCCTGATCGGGCCGTTCGTCCGGTTGACGTGGCTCTCGGACGTGAAACCCTTCACGTTCGCGGTCGGCCTCGCGCTCGTGTTCGTCGGCGGACACCTGTGCGTCGCGGCCGTCCGCGGGTTCCGCGCCCGGCGCTCCGGCGCGGGGATCGACGCCCGTTTCCGGGCCGAAGCCAGCGCCCGGCGCGCCGCAGGGCGGGCGCCCGCCGGCGTGCCTCCGGGCATGCCCATCGAGACGCTCCGCAAGGCCGGGGATCGCATCACGATCGGTTTCTGGGGGGATACGTGGACCGTGCGTCCCTCGGCGTTGTTCGCGATCGGCTTCGTGGTCGGGATCGCCTCGTCGGCTCTGGGCGTGGGCGGCGGGTTCCTGCTGGTGCCGATCCTGGCGGCTCTCTACCGGCTGCCCATGTACGTGGTCGTCGCGGCGACGATCCCCTACGTCATCGTGCTGTCGCTGGCGGCCCTCGTCACCTACAGCGCCATTCTGCCGGCGGTCACGGGGACGGCCGTCACGCCGGAGTGGTCCTGGGGCCTGTTCGCCGCCGCCGGCGGCATCTTCGGCTCCTGGGCCGCGGCCAAGACCCAGCGCTTCGTGCCCGAATACTCGTTGAAGGCGATGCTGGGCGCGCTCACCGCCGTCGCCGGGGCGCTCTACGTCCTCGACATGTTCCTGGAACTGCCCTTCCGGCTGTGAGTCGCGCGATGAGATGGCTTCACCGCCTGTTGCCCTGCCTGCCGTTCGTCGTCCTGGCGCTCGCCGCGCTGGTGGCCGTCTGGCACGTCGCCGCCCACGGGTAGGACGCGGGATCAGAACGCCGTCCAGCCGGCGTCGACGGACATCGCCGTCCCGCTGATCGATCGCCCCGCGTCCGAGCAGAGGAAGACCGCGGCGGCGGCGATCTCCTCGACCGAGATGATGCGCGGCAGCGCGTGCCGCGCGCCCACCTGCTCCCGAATGAACTCTTCGACGTCGCGCCCTTCCCGGGCCGCCAGACCCTCGGCCTGAAGGTCGTACAGGGGCGTCCTGACGAAACCCGGGCAGATCGCGTTGCAGGTGACGTCCCAGGGGCCGGCCTCGAGGGCCGTCGCCTTGGTGAGTCCGACCACGCCGTGCTTCGCGGCCACGTAGGGCGCCTTGCAGGGGGACGCCACCAGCCCGTGAGCCGATCCCATGTTGACGATCCGGCCCCAGCGCCGTTCCTTCATCCGGGGCAGCGCGAGGCGCGTCGTGTGGAACGTCGCCGAGAGATGGATCGCGATAATGGCGTCCCAGCCGTCGAGCGGGAATTCGTCGATGGGCGCGACGATCTGGATACCCGCGCAGTTGACCAGGATGTCGAGCGACCCGAACGCCGAGACGGTATCGTCGACGAGGCCGTCGATCTGCTCGACGTCGGTGAGATCGGCGCCGGAATACCGCGCCTCCACGTCGTGGCGCCTGGCCATCGCGGCGCGCGTTTCCTCGATCTCGTCGGCGTCGCCGAAGCCGTTCATCATGATCCGGGCGCCCTCGGCGGCCAGCGCCTCGGCGATCGCCAGACCGATACCGCTCGTTGAACCCGTGACCAGCGCGGCTCTCCCTCGCAACACGGCGGCCTCCCCTCCCGGCGCCTCGTCTCGCCGTCCGCCCATCATAGCCCGCATTTCTCATGCCGGCAGGGATCGAGGGTTTCGCGGCGTTGCGGGGCCGCGGACCCCCCTCCCGACCTCCCCCCTGTCAGGGGGGAGGAGTATGAATGGCCTCTCCGTTCCCCTTCTTCTCCTTCTCCCTGGCAGGGGGAGGGTCGGGGTGGGGGTCGCGCCAGGGGGGAGGAGCGCGAACGGACCCTGCGGCGTGCTACAGTGAGGAACCGCCCCGTCCCGGCATCGACCCGCACCGGCATGAAGCTCGCGCAGGCACAGATCGACACCTACCGCGCCGCCGGATACCTGAAAATTCCGGCCGTCTTCACGCCCGGGGAGATGGAGATCCTGCGCGCGGACTGTTACGCGGTCCTGTCGCCGGACCGCGGCCACCCCGACGGCAACGTCCCGGAGCTGAACAGCGCCGCCACGCGTGTCGGCTTCGGGGTCGACCTCGATTCCCGGGCCGTGGCGGCGGCCGCGAGGCTCCCGCGCGTCCTCGGCCCCGTGAAGCAGCTGCTGGGCGAGCGCGTCTACCTGTTCCAGACGCGCGTCAACGCCAAGATGGGGCGCGTGGGCGAGGGATATCCCTGGCACACCGACTTCGCGAACTGGGTCAACGACGGCATCCGGCGCGGCTCGATGGAAGACATGATCACGGTCGGCGTCCTGCTGACGGAGTCGACGCCGGAGAACGGCGCCATGCAGGTCCTGCCGGGATCCCACCGGCGCGGCGTGGGCGAATGGTTCTTCGATACCGGGTCCGTGGGCTACCGGTCCTACAACGCGCCCGAAACGTACGTGGAGAAGATGCTCGCGGAGACGCCGCCGGTGTTCGTCGAGGGCGGCCCCGGCGACATGGTCCTCTTCGCGCCCGAACTCATGCACGGGTCGGAGGAGAACCGCTCCGACGAGGACCGGCTGTACCTGATGTTCATCTACAACCGGTCGGACAACCTTCCCGTCGAATCGGAGATCAGGCGCGAGCACATGACGCCCTACGTGAACTATCCCTATCGGGGAGATCTCACGGAAATTGACGACGACGACGCCATCGCTCGGCCGGCGCACGGCAACCGGTAATCTCGGATCGAGATAGCCGCAATGCCTCGTTTGTCCGGGACTTCAGCGGCCGGCCATAAGACTCCTGTTGTACTCTGGCTCAACGACCTTCATGTTGGTGAGAAAGTCCACGACATGGGAAAAGGACCGCTTCTGGGAGCAATCACGCAGGGTGACCACCACGTCGTAGTGTTCCTGCGTCCAAAGAGATCGTTTCGTGGGCATGAGGAAACCCACATGCCCGAAGATGCAGGTTCGCCCTTTGGCGTTCGGATCGCGGACCAGATGCGCCCAGCCTCCTCGTTCTCCGCGAACGCGGATGTGCGCCGAGTCCTCGTACTCTATCTTCTGACCGTTGAAATACTCCCGGATGTTCTCCTTGAGATTCGCTTCAGCATTGAGATTTCGTGTCGTAAGCTCATCATAAACAGCCGCGGGCCCATGGTTGTGCTGAATCCCGAGATAACCCCGATAAAACCGGGCTCGCTGATGGATCACACTGTTGTCGCGCGTCTGTGTTTGTGCGCCGTAGATCGTCCCGGATATGCCGTCCATGTCGGCGATGTTGATGCGAAGCTCCCAAGGATCGATGCCTTGCCATCCCGTCAAGTGCATCGTTCGTCCGCCTGCATCCGTCGTAACCCCTTCCGGAGGCGCGCAAGCGACTGCGCCCACCATCACGGCAGCCGCGACCCCGACAGCCCACAGATTCCTGTTCATCGCGCATTCCCCTCCCCCCGCCTGGCGGATGATCCGGCTCGGCGGGACCCGTCTGATATCCGCGACGGTGATCAAATCACAACGGGCTCGACATGGACAAGACCGCTCGCCATTACCTTGCCCTCCCCTCCTGGCCGTGACGAAGCGGCGGCGAACCGCTAGATTCCCCCGCCATCGGATGATCGAGCCTCGGCTGTTCACCGAAACATGAGGGCCGGCCGTTGTCGATCAACCCCGTTTTCGTACTCAAGCCGCGGATGTCTATCGCGCCTCCGCCTTCTTGACGCACCGTTCGGGCCGCCCGTAGGCGAACCGTCCGTCCACGCTCCGATACGCCATCGCGGCAGGCGCCTGCCCGCCCGGAATCCGGACGCTGTAGAGCACGCACCCGTGTGGGCCGACGGCTACCGGGGTATACACGACGCCTTCCCGAACGACCGGGGGACCCAAGGCCGGCGGACCGGACGTCCCGTCCGGATCCCGTTGGCCCGCGCAAGCCGCGCCGAGTGCGGCCACCCACGCGAGCGCCAGGACGCCGAGGCGGTTCACCGGGGTCACCACGTCAGCCGGTACGCGAAGCCGACGTTCGTTTCACGCTCTCCGGGAACATGGCCGGCGTTCACCGCGCCGCCGGCCTCGACGGCGACGCGCCCGCCCGCCGCCTTCCGTTCGTGGCGGAGCGTCAGTCGCAACTCCCGCGCTTCGGGACGGAGCGGGACCCGGTATTCGTCGTAGAGCCTTCGCCCGTTCTCCATCCTTCCGTTCTCCACGCGGAACGTTCCGGTTCCCGTTTCGGCGCGCAACGGTTGCTCTATCGTGAGTCCCGTGTCCTCGGCGCCGAGGCGCATCGACAACGCGGACATCACGGAGGGCGACGCCTGGAAGATCGCGCCTTTCTCGTAGCTCGCCCGGCTTACCGCCAGGGTCGCCGCGCCGTCCAGGGTCCAGCCGTTCCCGAGTTCCCGCTCGAAGGAACGGGACGCCCACGCCATGCCGGAGCGCAGGTCCGATCCGAACGCGCCGGACGTATGCGCCCCGAGGTATCCGCCCTCGTCGAACCCGAGGCCGTATCCCCATCCGTCGGCCCGTGGCCGGCGGGCGACGCTCGCCGACGTTTCGGCAAGTCCCGCAACCCACTCGTATCCGTCCGGCAACCGGGGACTTTCCGCATCCCCGACCGGCATCCAATGCAGCCCGAGAGCGTCCAGGCCGGTCGCCGGCGCAACCGCTCTTTCGGCCTCGTCGAACCGGGGAATCGGGGAACGGCCATCCGGCTGCGTCGATACGAGCGCCGACAGGGGAACCCAGAACGGAAAGTCCTGCTCGTCGAACGCGGCGAGTTCGATGCCGGCGGCGCGCCGCGCGACCGAACCGAACGCGGCGGGCGCCTGGAGCGCGGTGCCGGCGAGCGCATGCGCCGACTGCCCGACGTTGAGCGCCCCGACGGGCGAAAGCGCGGCCTCGATGTCCAGATGCCCGGCGCCGTAGGTTTCCAGGTCGGCGTATCGTCCGCTTCGGTCCGCCGTATCGAGCATCCGCTTCACGACTTCCGTGTTGCCGCGCGTTCCCCGGAAGTGCTCCATCAACAAGGCGAGCGTCCCCGAAACGACGGGCGCCGCGAAGCTGGTGCCGGTCACACCGTCTTCGACGTCGCCGTTTCCGGGGTTGTCCGGGTTGGGCGTGAGGGCCCGCACCGTACCCGGCGCCGCGAGGCAGTAGTGCGGCCCGTGCCTCGCGGAATCCCAGTCCGACGGAAGCGGGCCGCACCGGTTGGAATACTCGGCGATGGCGCCCGTTTCCGGGTCCGTCGCGGCGACGGCCAGGGAGTGCCCGCGCAACGCCGGGATGTAGTAGGGCAGGTCCGCCCCCAGGCCGGACCAGCGCCGTCCCTCGTTGCCGGCGGCGTAGACGAGGATGGTTTTCTCGGCATCAGGTCTGTCGGCCTGGAAGACGGCATCCAGATACTTCGGCAAATACCGTCGATACCACCGGAGTTCGGATTCGACCTCCCGGGAGATCACGTTCGGATCGAAGATCGTCCTTCCGTAGGATCGGTTGATGACGTCGAACTTGGCGTAGTCGTCTCGTTGGAGGCGCGCCCACAGATTGTCGAGAACACCACGGTCCGCATCCGACAGCAAGATGACCACATTTCGGACCACGTCGCTTGCGAGAGCGTCCGCCCTCTGATCGTCCGTAAGGTTCTGCGCGATCGGGATGATCGTCGCTTCCGGCGCGACGCCGAGATTCTTCCCGGCCGCGACCGAAGCGACAATGGTCCCATGCGCTCCTTGTGAACCGTAGGGCGTCGGCACTTCCCACCATCGGAGCAACCGTTCAATGGGATTTTGTTCATCGTAGTGCTCGTCGACCACGAACACGGAGTCGTCCCCGGTAGGCCATCCGGCTTCGTCCACGATCCGGCGCACCCAGCCGTTGGGAGCTTCGTCGTCGCCTTGGCTATTGGCCCTCCAGGTTCGGCATGAAGGATTCCACACCCGGCACGAATCGACATCGCTGAAGAGCGAATCTCCAAACGGATGCCTGTATGCGAGGCTCGCCCCGTCCGCGTCGCGGAGCTTCACCCTGTCGCCGAACTCCCCGGTTTGCGTGTAATCGACGATACTGTCGTCGATCCCGATCCGCACGCCCTTGCCGGTCAGGCCTCTGGCGTAGGCATGGTGCGCGCCGATCCGCTCCAGCACGCCGGGTTGGTGAGTCGTGAAGCGTTCCGTGTCGAGTTGACGCGCAATTTCGGAGGGTGTCGGGGCCGGGTTCGCTTCCTCTCGAGCCTGGACCATCGTCTTCGGGCCGCCGCCGCCACCGCCGCACGCGGCGAGCGAGAGGAGTCCGATCGCAGCCACGAGAGCCGCAAGGTGTCTTCCGGTTCCGCGCATTGCACCCTCCGTGTGGTTGCTACGGCACCGGCGGGCGCCGGGCCGTTGCACACGACACGGAAAGACGTGAAGTTCCCGCCTGTTCACCCAAGCGCGGGGAGCTACCCCATGCCGGTGTCGGGCTGTTTTATTCAGCGGGCGGCCCGACGGAGCGGGCTTCCCGGTCGTGTGCAGGCAGTATGTTATCCTGCGGCCGCGGGCGGCATCAAGCGACGAAGCGGCGGCGAGTCGCTGGATTTCCCCGCCACGGTCCCTCGCCGCCGGAGGATTGCCCATGAAGGAGGTCGGGTTCGTCGACGTTTCGGTGCGCGACGCCCCGCAGTCGCTGTGGGCGACGCGCATCACCAACGACATGATCATGCCCTTCGCCCCGCGCATGGACGAGATGGGCTTCGACTGGATAGACCTCGAGGGCGGGGCGGTGTTCGACGTCTGCGTCCGTTATCTGCGGGAAGACCCCTGGGAGCGCATGCGCCTGATGGCGGAGCGCTGCGCGCGGACGCCGCTCAACGTCTGGACCCGCGGCCAGAGCCTGTTCACCTTCGAGTTCTTCCCCGACGACGTCGTCGACCTGACCATCCGGCGCATCGCCGCCAACGGGATGCGCCGCCACACCTTCTACGACACGCTGGGCGACGTCCGGAACATCGAGCTCGCCATCGCGACGACGAAGGACGCCGGTCTCTACTGCTGCGCCGGGTTCGCCTACGCCCTGAGTCCGGTCCACACGGACGAGTACTACGCCAACGTCGCGACGGAGATCGTCAGCCGCGGGGTGGACGCCTTCATCATCAAGGACGCGAGCGGCCTGCTCACGCCCGACCGCATCCGCACGCTGGTCCCGGCGGTCCGCGGCGCCATCGGCCCGGACATGCCGCTGGAGCTCCACTCCCACTGCCGCGGCGGCCTGGCGGAGCTCTGCTACCTCGAGGCGGTGCCGCTCGGCGTCGACGTGCTGCATACGGCCATCGGCCCGATGGCGGGATCCGACTCGCTGCCGCCGACCGAGTATTTCGTCCGCCATCTCGGCGACCGCGGATACGGGATCGGGCTCGACCTCGACGATCTCGCGGAGATGGCGGACTACTTCACCGCGCTGGCCGAGCGTCACGACAAGCCCCTGGGCGTCCACAAGCGCCATGACCCCAAGCTCTACGAGCACCAGATCCCGGGCGGCATGATCTCCAACCTGCACTCCCAGCTCGCCGACATCGGCATGAGCGACAGGTTCGAGGAGGTGCTGGCGGAGGCGGTGCGGGTCCGCGAGGACCTCGGCTATCCGGTCGTCGTGAGCCCCTTCGCGCAGTACGTCGTCACCCAGTCGGTGATCAACGTGGCGCAAGGGGAACGCTACAAGACCGTCCCCGACGAGATCGCGCGCTACGCGATGGGGTTCTACGGTCGTCCCGTCGGGCCCATCCTGCCCGAGATCGTCGAGAAATCCGCCGACCGCCTCGGCATGAAGGAACCCATCTCCCGGCGCGCCGGCGAGCTCGTGGAGCCCTGGATCCCCCGGCTGAGGAAGGAGCGGGGCCCGTTCGCGTCCGACGACGACCTGCTGCTCGCCGCCTTCTACCAGCCGCCGGTCCTCGAGCCGCTCTTCGCCGCACGCGACGCGCCGGGACGCAGGACCGATTATCCGCTCTCGGCACTGACGCCGCTGAAGCAGCTCATGAACGAGGTCGAGAAACGCCCGGCGCTCAAGTACGTGAACGTCAGAAAGGGCGGCTTCGCGCTCGAGATCGAGGGACCCGCGTCACGGGCGGTCGCCGCCGAATGAGGCCCGCCGCCCGGTCCCCGGCCCTGGCCGCGCTCTTCGAGCCGGAGTCGATCGCCGTCGTCGGCGCGTCCGAGGACGCCACCCGCATGGGCGGCGGGCTCATCCTGAAATTCCTCGACCTCCACGAATACGGCGGCGCGATCTACCCGGTGAACCCGAAGTACGAGACGGTGAACGGACGGAAGTGCTTTCCCTCCCTCGCCGACATTCCGGACCCCGTCGACCTCGCCGTGCTTTCCGTCCCCGCGACGGTCGTCCGCCGGACGGTGGAAGCGCTCGAGCCCGGCCGCGTCAAATGTTTCCTCGTCATCACGTCGGGCTTCGGAGAGCTGGGCGAGGACGGCAGGCGCGCGGAAGCCGGGCTGACGGCTCTCATCCGCGACAAGGGAGGCCGAGCCGTCGGACCCAACTCCGTCGGCTCGATCAACCTGTGGAACGGCGCCGTCCCCTCGATCACCCAGCTCCTCGACCGCAAGGACGTCGCGCCCGGCAACGTCGCGCTGGCGAGTCAGAGCGGCGCGGTCGGCGCCGCCATCCTCACCGAGGCGGAACGCCAGGGGATCGGCGCCGGACACTTCGTGAGCTCGGGCAACGAGGCCGATCTCGAGTTCTCCGACTACGCCGGATACCTGATCGACGACGACCGGGTCGGCATCGTCGGCGGTTACATCGAGAGCATCCGCGAGGGCGCGGGCTTCATCGGCGTCTCGCGGGCGGCGCTGGAGGCGGGCAAGCCCCTGATCGTCCTCAAGGTCGGCAAGTCGGACGCCGGGGCCGTCGCGGCCCGGTCGCACACCGGGGCCCTGGTCGGCTCGGACGAGGTCGTCCAGGCCGTGTTCGACGCCAACGGCGTCCTGCGCGCCGCAGACGGCGACCAGTTCATCGACTACATGAAGGTCTTCAACAAGACGCCGGTTTCCCGGGGGACGCGCGTCGCGCTGGTCTCGCATTCCGGCGGCGCCGGCGTGCTCGCCGCGGACGCCGCGGCGGACGCCGGCCTCGACGTCGCCCCGTTGCCCGAGGAGCTGCGGGCCAGGGTCGCGGAAATCCTTCCGGACTACGCCGGGTTCAACAACCCGCTGGACGCGACGGGCCCCATGGTGTTCCGGCCCGACGTCCTGGCGCAATGCCTGCGGATACTCCTCGAAAGCGGCCATTACGACGCCGCCGTGCTGTCGGTGAAGCTCATCTGGCGCAACGGACTCGAGCTGGTCGACGAACTGACCAGGCTGCGCGCCGACGTGGACAAGCCGTTCGCGGTGTCGTGGGTGGCGCCCCACGAGAACGCCATGGAGGCGATCCGCAAGGCGCCGTTCCCGGTGTTCGGCGATCCGGCGCGAGCCGCGAGAAACGTCGCCGCGCGCCTCCTCTACGACGAGCGGCGCCGCGTCCTGCTCGCCGACCCCGAACCCGCCCGCGACGTCGAGCCCGGCGCCGCCGGCGAGGCGCCGCTCGACGGCGTGGCGACCCAAAAGGCGGCGCTCGAGGCCTATGGCGTTCGTCTGCCCCGCGAGATCATTGCCGCGACCATCGAGGAAGCGGAAGCGTTCCGCGCCGGGCTCGACTCGCCCGTCGCCGTGAAGATCGCCTCCCCCGACATCGCCCACCGCACGGAGATCGGCGGCGTCGTCACCGACGTGCGCGGCAAGGACGCCCTCGCCGCGGCCTGCGACACGGTCAACGTCAACGCCCGGCGGCGCCATCCGGACGCCCGCGTCGAAGGCGTTCTCGTGCAGGAAATGGTGAGCGGCGGGCTTGAGGTCCTGATCGGCGCGAAGCGCGATCCGGTCTTCGGCCCGATGATCGTCTTCGGCCCCGGCGGCGCGCTGGTGGAGCTCGTCGCCGACGTGAACATGCTGCCGACGCCGGTAAGCGAGGCCGCGGCGCGGCGCGTCCTCGAAGGATCCGTCCTCGGCCCCATGTTCCGGGGCTTCCGGGGCGGCGGCCCCCTGGACGCGGCGGCGCTGGCGAAAACGATCGCCCGGGTCTCGTGGCTGGCGGCCGATCGCCCGGAGATCGTCGAGCTCGACCTCAACCCCGTCGTCGTCCTCGGCGACGGCGAGGGCTGCGTGGCGGTCGATTACAAGTTCACCGTGGAGCCGTAGCTCCCGTGGTCGACGACGCGCCTCTCACCTATCGCGACGTGGCGTTGATCCTCGCGCTCGTCGACGGGCCGCAGGGCGGCAGGCTGACGCTGGCGCAGGACGGCATGGAGGTCCGCGTCGAAAAGACGCCCCGGGGACCGGCGGCCGGCGCGCTCCCGGAGCGGACGGCGGAGGGTCCGTGATGGCGTTGTCGGCCAGGGACGTGATCGAGATACTGCGAACGCTGGACAGGTTCGGATACCGGCGCTTTCGCTACGAGCAGGACGGCGCGCGTCTCGAGGTGGACGCGATGGCGGGCGGCGAGGGCGAGGCGGCGACGCCCGAGACGGCCTCGACCGCCGGGTTCGCCGGAACCGCCGAGCCCGCGACCGTCGAGGAACCGGCGCCGGCCTCCGCTCCCGCGGAGGCGCCGCCCGCCGCCGCTCCTCCGCGGGAGGGTCTGGTCGGCGTCGAGTGTCCGATGACGGGCGCGTTCTATCGCGCTCCCGCGCCTGACGCGCCGCCGTTCGTCGAAGTGGGCGGCAGGGTGAGCGCCGACGACACGGTCTGCATCGTCGACGTGATGAAGCTCTTCAACTCCATCCCCGCGGGCGTCGCGGGAACCGTCGTCGAGATCTGCGCGGAGAACGAGGCGCGGGTGGAGGCCGGCCAACCGCTGATGTGGATCGACCCCGCGGGCTGATCCCGCCCGCCGCACCCCGGCCGGCGCCGGCGGCCGACTCGGTTTGCCCCCGGTTCAGGTTGCGGTATACTCCGAAACAGTGACAGCATTGTTGACATAACGGCGTCCGCGCGGGCGGCGACGGGCGCGAGACATCGGAGGCGAGACGGACGGGCATGAAAGACCAGGACACGCATCTCAGATTCAGCCACGACAACAACAGGGCCTTCAGCGGCTACGAGAAACGCCGCGTTCCGCCGGAGGACCCCGAGCTGACGCACACCGACCCCGACACCCCGATGGGGGAGTTCCTGCGCCGCTTCTGGCAACCGGTGTGCATGTCCGAAGAGCTCTCCGACGTGCCCAAGGCGATCAGGATCATGGGCGAGGAGCTGGTGGCGTTCCGCGACAAGTCGGGACGGGTCGGCGTCCTGCACCGCCACTGCGCCCACCGCGGCGCCTCGCTCGAATACGGCATCATTCAGGAGACCGGCATCCGCTGCTGCTACCACGGCTTCCAGTTCGACGTCGACGGCAGGCTGATGTCGGCGCCGGGCGAGCCGGACGGCGGCGCGCGCCTGGCCGAGAAGGTCAGCCAGGGCGCGTATCCGGCCTTCGAGCGTCACGGTCTCGTCTTCGCCTACATGGGCCCCTACGAAGAAATGCCGAAGTTCCCCGAATGGGATTTCTTCGACGCCTACGACGATCTCGAGCTCGTTCCGTTCACCAACGTCTATCCGTGCAACTATCTCCAGGCGTTCGACAACATCCCCGACCAGATCCACACCTCGCAGCTCCACAACGCGAGCATGCGGGTGGTCGGCGATGACGACGACTATCCCGCCACGGCGCTCAATCCGGTCTTCACCCAGACGCCGGTGATGGAATACGCGTCCGTGCGCGACGATACGGCGATGGTCTTCGTCGCCGGCCGCCGCGTCGGGACGGACAAGATCTGGGTGCGGATGAACGACGTGGTGGTCCCGAACCTCACCATCCACGCCAACCTGTTCGAGGACGGCCGCGACACCCGGTACTTCCATCGCGTGCATATGGCGCGCTGGTACGTGCCCGTCGACAACGAGAATCACATCATCATCGGCTGGCGCATGTTCGGCGCGGCGATCGACCCGTTCGACGCCGGACGCAAGGAGCGGTGCGGGTACGACGACATCGACTTCCTCGAAGGCCAGACCGGCGGGCGCCCCTACGAGACGGCGCAACGCACGCCCGGCGACTGGGAAGCCATCGTCAGCCAGCGGCCCATCGCCGTGCATGCGCTCGAGAACCCGATGCGGGGCGACATCGGCGTCTACATGAACCGCCGCAACCTGCGCCGCGCCCTCAACGGCGACAACCCACGCGCGCAGCCCGACGCGATGCACGCCAAGGCCAACGCGGGTGAGCACGACTACTCCTACACCAACAACACGGTGCTGGCGATCCCCATGCGGGACGACCGCGACGACGAGGAACTCGTCCGCGAGGTGTGCCGGAAGATGGTGGAGATCATCGCCGAGGGCGACAGGTACGAAGGCGACGAACGCGACGCCTTCATCCGCGACGCGATGCGGGATTACGAAAGGTCCTTCGCCGGGGCGATGGCGGCGGAATAGCCCTCCTCCCGAAGAGAGACCTTCTCCGCCGGTCCCGCCCGCCGGTAAGGCATGGTCAAGTTTTTCGAGGCTATAGAGGGAATCACGGCCTATCTCGGCGAATCTTCGCTGGTGTTCCTGGTAAGCTTGGGCATGGTCGTCTGGGCTGCGGTTCGTCTGGGACCCGATATCATTCGAGCTATCGTTGACGTTCACAAGATCAACAAGGAACATGACGCTCGGATGGCTCGCCTGAATTCGTCAGCTCGACGAACCCTCGGAAGGAAGCGCCGAGAGGCGGGCGGACGCGACAAGGATCGAGGAGGCGGACGCCATGATTAACTGGCTGTTGATCGCCGTCGCCTTGACGATCCTGTGCGTCGGTTTTCTGGCCAGGCGACGCTTGGCCCAGATCGAGCTGGCGGAGGCGCACCGTCGACGCTTCTTCGAGGCGGCGGAGGCGCTGGCAAGCGACGATCGCACGCCGGACGGGCTCTTGCGCCTTGTTCATGGTATGGCGGAACTGATACCGAGCCGCACCGTACTGTGGCGTCTCGTCTGGTTCGCCGTCACGGGCGAAATGGCGCGCGCGGTCCAACGGCCGGCGCGGTGGGAGGAAGTCGCCGCGCTGCCGGACGGACAGCAAAGGCAAGTTCTGGAGGCCTGCGTCTCCTTCGCGCAAGCGATCACCTACAACAACGTGTGTCTGGGGCCGATGGTTCGAAGAACCGTGCTTTTCGCCCTGGACCAGAACGACGTTCCACGGGATCGCGAGTCGCAGAGAAGCGCTCGGGCGGTAGTGGCAACCGTCGTGGACCGCCATTTGCCATCGGACGCGCGGGCCGCGGCTACCTGATCCGCGTTTTCGTTCGCGATGCGAAAACGCGGGCCAACCCGCATTTCTCACACTGCTTGTCCGTAAGTTTCATCCGGCGACGGGGGGCGCCGCAGGGGCCGTTCGCGCTCCCCCCTGGCGCGACCCCCACCCCGACCCTCCCCCTGCCAGGGGGAGGGAGAACGAGAGGGACGGGCGGGAGCCGTCGACGCTCCTCCACCGGTAGGAGAAACGCGGGCTAAACCGTCGCCGCCGTTCCCAGAATTGCGGTCGCGGCCGCCGACCACACCCCGCCGACGCCGTGCGCGACGGCGACCTCCGCGCCCTCGATCTGGCGGTCCCCGCACTGGCCCCGGAGCTGTCGCGTCGCCTCGATGATCGTGAAGATGCCGTACATGCCCGGGTGGCAGTAGCTCATGCCGCCGCCGTTGGTGTTGACGGGACAATCCCCGCCGGGGCCGATGCGTCCTCCCGACGCGAACGGACCGCCTTCCCCTTTCTTGCAGAACCCGAGGTCCTCGAGATGCATGATGGGGAAGATGGTGAAGGCGTCGTAGAGCTCGCACACGTCGACGTCCCCGGGCGTCAGCCCCGCCATCCCGAAGGCCCGCCTCCCCGACTCGACTCCGGCGCTGACCGTCAGGTCGGGCATCTGGTGGATGTGGCGGTGCCAGTGCGCTTCGCCGGCGCCGAGCAGATGAACCGGCGCCTGCCGCAGGTCCCGGGCCCGGTCGGGCCGGGTCACGACGACGGCGCCGCCCCCGTCGGTGACGACGCAGCAATCGAGCAGTGTGAACGGCTCGGAGATCATGCGCGCGGCGGCGACCTCCTCCACGGTCAGAGGATCGCGCATGAACGCCTTGGGGTTCATGCGCGCCCAGGCGCGCGTCTGCACGGCCACCTCGGCGAGCTGCTCCCGCGTGGTGCCGTACTGGCGCATGTGCCGCGCCGCCGACATGGCGTACATGCTGATCGGCATCCGCGGCCCGTAGGGAAGTTCGTAAGGGGACGGATTGGCGTTGGTCGTGAAACCGCCGCCGCCGGACCGCTGGGTCGAGCCGTACAGGATCAGCGCCACGTCGCAGGCGCCCGCCCGCAGCGCCGCGGCGGCATGATGCAGATGGACGATGAACGAGCAGCCGCCGACGGTCGTCGAATCCGTGTAACGCGGCCGGATGCCGAGATACTCCGCCGCCTCGACCGAGGCCATCTGATAGTAGACGGAGGCCGAGAAGAGGCCGTCCACGTCCGCTTTCCCGAGACCGGCCTCGTCGAGGGCCCGGACCATGGCCTGGGCCTGCAGGTCGAGCGCCGTGACGCCCGCGCCGACCGCCCCCAGATCCGATTCGGCGACGCCGACGATACAGGCCTCGCCCCGCAGGTCCCCGTCCATCCGTACGCCGCGTCAGACCGTTTCCGGACCGCCGAAGATGCTCGTGACCTGGGTCGAGAACACGCCGCCACTGCCGTGCGCCAGGGCGACGCGGGCGCCGTCGACCTGCCGCTCGCCGCACTCGCCGCGCACCTGCCGCACGGCCTCGATGATCGTGAAGATGCCGTACATGCCGGGGTGGCAGTAGGACAGTCCGCCGCCGTTGGTGTTGACCGGACGCGCGCCGCCCGGGCCGATGTTGCCGCCCGATACGAAGGGGCCGCCTTCGCCCTTCGCGCACGCGCCCAGATCCTCGAGAAAGACGATCGGGTTGATGGTGAACGCGTCGTAGAGCTCGAAGACGTCGACGTCGTCGGGCCGCAGGCCAGCCATTTCGTAGGCCCGCGCGCCGGACTCGGTGGCCGCAGTGGTCGTGAGTTCGGGCATCTGCGAGATGTGCCGGTGCCAGTGCGCCTCGCCCGCGCCCAGCAGATGGACCGGTTCCCGTTCCAGGTCCCCGGCGCGGTCGGGCCGAGTCACGATCACGGCGCCGCCGCCGTCGGTGACGAGGCAGCAGTCCCGCGACGTGAAGGGTTCCGAGATCATGCGGGCGCCGAGCGCCTCCTCCACGGTCAGCGGATCGCGGGCGAACGCCTTCGGGTTCAGCCGCGCCCACTGGCGCGCCTGGACCGCGACCTCGGCGAGCTGCTCGCGCGTGGTGCCGAATTCGTGCATGTGCCGTTGGGCCGCCATGGCGTACATGCTGACCGGCATGCGCGGCTCGTAGGGCCGCTCGTAGGGCAGCCAGTTGGCGGTCGAGACCAGGCGGCCCGAATCCGAGCGCTGGGTGCTGCCGTAGAGGATCGCCGCGACGTCGCAGGCGCCCCGGTCGAGGGCCACCGCCGCGTGGAGCAGGTGCGATGCGAAGGACGATCCGCCGAGCGTCGTGCTGTCGGTGTAGCGCGGACGAATGCCCAGGTACTCCGCCGGTTCCACCGACGCCATCTGGTAATAGGCGGACGACGAGAAGAGGCCGTCGACGTCCGCCTTCGTCAGGCCGCACTCGGCGAGCGCGCGGTCGAGCGCCTGCGCCATGAGGTCGGCGGCCGACAGGTGCGGCCCGACCTCGCCCAGATCGGACTCGGCGACGGCGACGACGCAGGCCTTGCCCCGGAGACCGACGCTCATCCGCCGCCTTGCGGCCTGAAGACGTGCTTGGGCAGCCGGCCCGCCTTGGCGTCGGCTTCCTCCACCGGGTAGACGGTCTTCAGCTCCACGCGCATACCGATCCGCACGTCGTCGTTGGGCGCATCCTCGACCGTGCTCATGATCCGGAATCCCTCGTCCATGTCGATGAGCACGACGTTGTACGGGTCCCGGCCGCGCGCATGAACGACGGTGCGGGTGTACACCTCTCCCTTGCCTGCGCTCGGCTTGTAGGCGACGTTCGTGGACCCGCACTCGGGACAGACGAGCCGCGGATAGAACGCCACGCGTCCGCAGTCGCCGCACGCCTGATAGATGATTTCGCCGTTGTCGAGGGCGTCCTGATACGCCTTCAACGGCGGGAGCATGGCGCCGCCGTCGGCCATGATTCGATCTCCGCGTCGCCGGGGTTCCGGGGACGGAGGGGCCGCCCCTCGGGATCGCCGCAGTGTCGTCGGGACGCCCGGCGGGAGTCAAGGCCGCGCCCTGCGCGTTCGACGGTTTCCGATTCCGCGGGGCCGTCGTTATGCTGGCCGCGGAGCTCGATTCGACGGGAGGGCGATCCGATGAACCTGACCGAGCGCATGGAAATGGAATGGGAGCTGAAGCGCCTCAACGACGACTACGTCCGTCATGCCGACCGGCAGGACTTCGATTCGTTCGTCGCCCTGTTCACGGAGGATGCCGTGCTCGAGATCGGCGGCGTCGAGCGCCGCGGCCGCGATGCCATCAAGAAGCATTTCGCCGACCGCGCGCCGATGGTGACCCGCCACTTCTGCGCCAACCTCCGCTACGACCCGATCGACGAGAACACTGCCGAGGGCGAGATCTATCTCGCCGTCTATCGTTGCGCGGGCCCCTACACCGAGGCCGACGGACCGATCCCCTACGACCGGCCCGACTGGATCGGCGAGTATCGCGACAGATACGCGCGCACGGCCGATGGCTGGAAGTTCTCCGAACGCCGCCTCCGCGTCCGCTTCGAAAAGGCGCAGTAAGTTCGGGGTTCCGGGGCCGGTGTCCCGGTCGTCTACCCCGCGTTTTCATACCGGTGGGAGGATCGGTGGTTGCGCGGCGTTGCGGGACCGCGGTCCCCCCCTCCCGACCTCCCCCCTGCCAGGGGGGAGGAGTATGAATGGCCTCTCCGCTCCCCTTCTTCTCCCTCTCCCTTGCAGGGGGAGGGTCGGGGTGGGGGTCGCGCCAAGGGGAGGAGCGCGAACGGACCCTGCGGCGCCCCGGTCGCCGGATGGGGCCTGCGGACAAGCGGTCTGGGAAATGCGGGCTACTTCAGACAGAAACCGCCGTCGACGACGAATTCGCTCCCGGTGACGAAGGAGGCGTCCTCGGAGGCGAGGAAGACTATGGCCTTGGCGACGTCGTCCACCGCGCCCAGCCGGCCGATCAGGTGCAGGTCTTCCGCCATCTCGCGCGCCCGGTTCCCGCTCTCGCCGGCGGCGTCGGCGATCCGCTTCATGGCGGCGTCGCCCATCTGCGTATCGATGATCCCGGGATAGACGCCGTTGACGCGGATGTTGTAGCCGAGCGCCGCGACCTCCCGCGCCGCGGACCTCGTGAACAGGCGCACGGCGCCCTTCGACGTCGCGTAGACGGAAGCGAAGGGCGAGCCCTTGATCGAGGCGACCGACACCAGGTTGACGATCGCGCCCGCCGGACCCTCCGCCGGGATGCGCTCCTTCATCGAGCCCATGGCGAACCTCGCGCCGAGCATCACGCCCCAGACGTTGATCCGCATGA
This sequence comes from Alphaproteobacteria bacterium, assembly GCA_965242505.1. GTDB lineage: Bacteria > Pseudomonadota > Alphaproteobacteria > UBA2966 > UBA2966 > UBA2966. Next base: position 48,441 of record OZ251449.1, on the reverse strand, counting down.
CGCGGTCGTACTCCTCGAAGGTCGTCTCTTCGATGGACTTCTGGAGATACACGCCGGCGTTGTTGACCAGCACGTCGAAACCGCCGAGGCCGTTCACGGCCGCATCGACGGCCGCGGCCCAATCCCTCTCGTCGGCGACGTCGTGGCGAAGGCCCCGGGCCTCCCCGCCCCGCGCCCGGATCCGCGCGACCGTCTCCTCGACGTCCCCGTCGAGGACGTCGGTCGCCAGGACCCTGGCGCCGCGTTCGGCCAGCAGCTCCGCCGCCGCGCGGCCGATGCCCCGACCGGCCCCGGTGACGATGGCAACCTTTCCGTCGACGCGGTTCATGGCGAACTCCCTCCCTGCGCGCGCTGGATCGTCAGCGATTGTAGACGACGCCGGGGCCGGCTCCCCTGGAGAGCTCGAAATTCCGCAACTCCGGGCGGGCTTCGACCTCCCTCAGGAGATACTCGGTCGGCGTGTAGGCGTGATGGAACGTTGTGTAATCGGCCGTCGCGCGCGCTTCGAACAGGGGCCGGAGGACCTCGTCGGGGTACATCGCCGCGAGCAGCAGGTCGTCGTCCGACTCGAAGGGCCCCCGCTCCTCGCGGATCCTGTCGAGCGCCGGAGGAACGTGGGAACCGCTGGGGCCGGTGACGACGTCGGCGCTCTTCCTGGCCACGCGATCGACGAGGTTCTGGTCTATCGGCGCCGGCGGACGGCCGTAGTAGCCGAGGACGTACTTCCGCAGTTCGTCGGGAATGGTCTCGTAGCGCTCCCCCCGCGTCAGGTTGAGGACCGCCTGGATGGCGATGAACTGGGCCGACGGGCTGACGATCGGCAGGTATCCGAGCTCCTTGCGCACCCGGCCCATCTCGTCGAGGACTTCGTCCAGGCGATGCTCCAGCCCGACGGTCGCGAGCTGGCTCGTCAGGTTGGAGATCATGCCGCCCGGCATCTGGTGCTCCAGCGCGCGCGGGTCGAACGGCGCGGGCGCGCCGACCGGCTTGTTCCAGCGCCGGGCGACGAAACGGAAATAGTCCGCGATCTCTTCGAGGAGCCCGGCGTCGAGCCGCGTCGCGTATCCCTTCGCGGCCAGGTTCCCGGCGATCCATTCCGTGGGCGGATGGGACGCGGCGTGCGCCAGCGGCGAGATCGCGCAGTGCAGCTTATCGACCTCGCAGTCGACGGACTCGAGCAGGACGTCGGGGGCCCGGCCCGTCATGCAGTGGGTGTGCAGGTTGAGCGCCGCGCCGCCGATGGCTCTCTTCACGGCCGGCCCCAGGGCGCGGATACGCTCGACCGACAACAGGCCGCTCGGGTCCTTGATGACGACCTCGGTCGCGCCCATGCGGACGAACCGGGCGGCGCGCTCGGCGAAATGCGCGTCCGTATGGACCGGACTCAGGGTGAAGACCAGGGCGCCCGACACCTCGAGCCCGACCTCCACCGCCTTGCCGACGACGACGCGGAGGCAGTCCATGTCGTTGAGATGGTCGTAGATCGTGGCCCGCCGGATGCCGTTCGCCGCCAGTCGTTCCATGGCGAGCCCGACCACGTCGTCAGGGAATATCTCGAAGGTCCACAGGCTCTGTCCGCGCACCCAGGCGTTCAGCGGCGTCCTCGTCGCGAGCCGGCGGACGTGACGTATCCGCTCCCACGGGTCCTCCAGGAGAAAGCGGACCGTGACGTCCCAGACCGCGCCGCCGATCAGGTCGATGGCGTCGTAGCCCGCGGCGTCCATGCGCTCGACGACGGGCAGCATCATCTCGTTGGTCATGCGGGTCGACCACAGGCACTGGTGGGCGTCCCGCAGGGCCTCTTCGACGATGGGGATCTCGCGGCTCACGGAAGCGTCCCGCGCGTCGGCGCGTCGGTCGGAGGGGCCTCCTTCACGAAACGCAGACGGAAATCGCCCGCGTCGACGACCACCTCGCATTCCTCGCCGGCGCCGTCGACGATCTCCAGGATATCGAGAACGTCCGTATAGCCGAGCGCCCGGCCGCCGCCCCCGCCGTCCGACCCTCGCGCCATGGCCGCCCCCGCGCCGCCTACGGGATGAACCCGTCGCGCCGGAAGCCGTCGAAGATGCGGATGAACATCTCCTCGCTGTCCACGTAGTCGTGGAATCCGAACTTCCGAAGCTTCAGGGATTCGAGCATCACGTCCCAGGACGGCGCGAAGGCGTAGTTGGCGTACCCCCAGTGGGCCGCCTCCGCCCACGGCGTCTCCGTCAGGCCGCGCCTGGCGACGATCTCGTTCCACAGGGGCCCCTTGTCGGCCATCATCAGTTCAAGGTCGATCTCCTGGACGGGGCCGCACTCCATCCCGAAGTAGTCGGCGATCTTCGGCCACACGTTCTCCCAGCGGAAGTAGTCGCCGTTGACCACGTTGAAGGCCTCTCCGGCGCATTCGGGCGTGGTCGACATCCACACCATCGCGCGCGCCAGCAGCTCGACGTCCGTGGCGCAGTGAAGCGCCCGGTAGGCGGCCTCGTTGCCGGGATAGCGAAGCGGCAGGCCGAGCTCCCTGGAGATCGTCGCGTAGACCGCGATCGGTTTGATCAGGTTGAGGTCGGTGCGCGCGTAGCCCGCGACGATGTGCGGGCGCGCGCACGACCAGCCCCACGGCCGCCCCTCCGACAGCTCCATCAGGTGGTCCTGCTGCGAATAGTAGAAGTTGGGCGGCATGTGGCGCGGGTCCTCCTCCCGCGCCGGCGTCCTGAACGGCCCGAGGTGGCGTCCGTAGTACTTCGATCCCTGCATCAGGCAGACGTGCCGCAGACCGGGCAGGTTGGGCAGCGCGGCGTCCATCGAGTTGCGGAACAGGTCGGCGTCCTCGGACGCCTTCTCGGCCCAGCGGATGCCGGTGGCGTGTCCGCAGAAGAAGACGTGGGTGACGCCGCCGATGGCCGGGCCCGACAGCTTGGCCCGGCAGTCGTCGGGCTCCGCCATGTCGCAGGCGATGTGGCGCGCCCCGGTCTCGAAGTAGGGTTCCCGGCGCGAGACGGCGATGGCCTCCCAGTCCTCCAGGGCGTCGAGCAGCATGACGAGGTTCCGCCCCACCATGCCGGTCCCGCCCAGGACCAGCGCCACTTTCCTGTCGGCCATGGCCGGTCGATCCTCCTTCAACGGGCGCCGCAACGGCCATTCTGATCCGCCGGCCCGCCGGTGTAAAACGCGCCGCCGTATCCATCGACCCACGCGGCCCGGCGGCGGCGCGCACTCCTCGATCCCCGCCGGCAGGAGAAATGCAGGCTACCGCTCTTCCGTCGATTCGTTCTCGCCGAACGACTCGGCGACCGCGTAGGTGTGGAACGCCTCCCAGCGCACGCCCTCGGGGTCACGCACCCAGGTCTTGTTCTGGGTCTGGTAACCGCAGGTGAGCGCGTTCCTGTCCAGGGTCTCGGCGCCCGTCGCCGCCCATCGTTCGCGAAGCTCGCCGAGCTCGGCCTCGTCCTCCGCCTGGACGCCGAGATGCACGTCGCCGGGCGCGCGACCGCGAGAGCTGATCGAGAAGTTGACCCTGGGGTCGTCCAGCATCCACTTGGCGTAGTCGGGCTTCTCCAGGGTCGGCGGCCGGCCGAAGAGGCGCGTGTAGAACGCCGCCGAGGCGGCCACGTCCTCGACGACGAGACCGACGTGCATGCGTTTCATGGCTTTCTCCCGCGAATCCAGGCGCCACGCCGCTACGGCGGCATCGTCGGTACGATATCGTAGTCGGAGAGCATGTCCAGAAAGTCTCCATCCTCGGCGAGCGGCGCGCTCTCCTCCCCTATCCAGGAGGGAGCCATCCACACTCCTCCTCCCTGACAGGGGGGAGGTCGGGAGGGGGGTAAATCACGGTCCCGGGTCATTCCGCCGCCTCCTGGACGTAGGGAAACGGCGCCAGCGCTTGGAGGGGTTCGGAAATCTCGTAGACGCTCGAGACCGCGAGCTCGTTGTCGTAGGGCGTCCCCTCCTTCTCGGCGCGCTTGCGCAGGCGCTCCTCGTGATAGTCGAGGACGTCGCGGGGAAACGGCATGTCGCCCGGGTTCAGGATGCGCAGGTATCCGTCGACGTCGCGGGCCGGAAGGACGCGGCTCCTGACCGAACGGCTCGGCGACCAGGGGATGTCGAGCACGCCGGCCTCGCAGGCCCGCACCGCGCCGACGGCCGCGTCGCCGTCGCCCATCTCCAGCACCTTGTCGACGATGGCCCGGACCTCCCGACGGATGACGTCCTTCTCCCGTTCGTAGGCGGGCAGACCCTCGAGCTTGACGCTGCGCGCCATGTAGATGGCCATGCGGGTGACGCGCAGCCCCTCGGCGTTGGCCTCCGGCGTCGGGATGCCGAAGGCCTCGTGGAGGCTCTTCGTGGTGACGCTGACGGCGCCGCCCACGGCCGCGAGCGTGCCGCCATAGGCCACGATCGCCGCCGACTGGGCGTCGTCGTGCGGCCACGCGCCCATCCAGTGCAGCGACGTCACCGGCGTGAACGCGCCCTCGTACCCCTTCCTGGCCAGATACTCCTGGCACATCTCGCGGCAGACCTGGATGGCGGCCGCGTCCTGGACCAGATGCAGCGTCTGGCCGAGCTCGAGGCCGTAGTTGCGGACCCCCTGCGCCGCCGCCAGCAGCGCGTCCAGCACGGCCGTGACGATGGCGATGCAGGGCGGGATGTTGGTCCCGGTGAGGAAGCCCGGCTGGCGGCGGTGCAGCTCGACCCCGCGCTCCAGGTACATCGACGCCAGCCGGTCGAGGTACTGGTAGTTGCGGATGCCGGTCTCGATCGGGATCTCCTTGGTGTAGGACAGGGTGTAGGCGATGGCCGACCCCAGGTATCCCGAATATCCGGCCGCGTAGCCGACCTCGCCGGTGAGCCTGGGCATCGCCGTGCCCGTCAGCATGACGGCGGGCTTGTCGATCGCCTCGATCAGCTCGCGGGCGTCCTCGACGCCGTAGTTGACCATCGGGAACCCGTTCAGCATCGAGCGCCCGAGACGCATGGATTCCTCGATGCCGTGCCGGGCCTGCTCCCAGCGCTCGTTCCGCGTGTAGCTGTCGGTCGTGGTCGGAACGATGTCGGCCAGGCCCTCCCGGTCGAGGGTGGTCATCAGTTCCTTCTGCATCTCCAGGGTGCCGAAGCCGCCGCGCGGCTGGGTCAGCGTGCGGCCCTCCGCGTCCGCTCGCCGCATCACCCAGGCGAGGCGCTTATGCGGGGGCAGGCTCTTGTGGTAGTCGACCGCGGCGTCGAAATCGACTCCCGCGCCCGTCGGCCAGCGGGCTAGGTTCTCGGCGCGCATCCTGGCGAACTCGTCGTCCGGGATCCGGGCCTCCGACAGCGGCGGCGCGGCGCTATCCAGCGACGGAACTTCGGCCATTCCACTGTTCCTCCTCGGCGACGGGGTGCACAGGATGCATATGGGCGAGGCCCAAGGTCAAGGCGGCTTCCGGCTCCACGGTCGCCAGCAGGCCGCAGGCGTACAACAGGTATTCCCGATCCAGATAGAGCCGGGGCGCGCGCGGGCGGAGCGACTCCGGGTCGGCGGGGTCGGCGCGCGCCGCGGCCAGGATCCCCGCCGGGTCGCCGCCGTGGACCAGCGCGCCGCCGGTGCCGACGACGGCCGCCAGCCCCGTGAGGTCCTTGCCGTGCTGGGCGATGGCCGGCCCCATGGCGGTGTAGACGGTCTCGGTCCTGCCCGCGTGGCGGCCGACGGCGATACGGGTCGCGGCGCGCGCGAGCGCCCGGTCGACCGCCCGTTCCTCGTCCGTCCGCGGCAACCGCTCCACGTCGCCGGCGACCGCCGCCACGATTTCGCGAAGACGGTCCCCGGACAGCCCGGCGTCGCGGGCGAGAGCGTCCAGGCCCGCCGCCTCGACGACGGAAAGGGCGTTGTGGCGCACCCCGAGATCGCCCTCGACGGTGCGCTTGACGTAGGGTTCGGGCAACCCGCGCTGGATCGCCCCCTCGACGGTCGGCTCGCCGGCCGCCACCGAGTGCGCGTCCGTCGTCGCGCCCCCGACGTCGACCACGAGCAGCGGCCCCAGGCCGTCCCGCCCGCCGACGCCGTCGGCGAGCAGGCGCGCGCCCTCCATGACCGCTTCCGGCGTCGGCATGAGAACCGCGTCGAACGCCTCCGCCGCCCGGTCGATCCCCTTGGCGTGAACGATCCTGTCGATGAATATCCGGCGGATGGCGGCGCGCGCGGGCTCGATGTCGAGCACGTTGAACTCCGGCATGACGTTCCCGGCGGGGATCGCCGTCTTGCCCGCCGAGGCGAGCCGCGCCGAGACGCCGTCCGTCGCCTCGCGGTTCCCGGCGACGACGACGGGACAGGCGAGGCCGCACGCCGCGAGCCTCCCGGCGTTGTGCCGGATCACCTCGTCGTTGCCGCCGTCGGTGCCGCCGGCGAGCAGGAGGATGTCGGGATCGAGCGCCTCGATCTCGGCGACGTCGCCGGCGGTCAGCCGATAGGCGTAGGCGCCGACCAGCCTGGCGCCGGCGCCCAGCGCGGCGATTCGCGCCGCCTCCGCCGTCAACTCCTTGACCAGCCCCACGGTGACCATGCGCAAGCCGCCGGCGGCGCTGGAGGTCGCCAGGCGGTGCGTGAAATCGGGAAGGCCGCCGATACGGGTTTCCAGGTCCGCGAGCGCCGCTTCCATGCCGACCGCGACGTCGGTCGCGACCGTCGACGGCCCCTGGCCCGCGCCGACGATCTCGGCCCGTTCCAGGTCGACGGCGCGGAGCTTGGTGTAGGTGCTGCCGAAGTCGATGAGCAGCGCGGCGCGGGCGTCCCGCTTCACGAGTCCGCGGTCCGTCCGCCCCGGGCGCGCGCGGCGAAGTCCCGGTCCAGGGCGTCGACGACCTCGCGGGTCCGCGCGCCCGGCGGAAAGGCGCGGTCGAAGCCCATGTCCAGGAAGCGTTTCTCCACCACGTTCCACGGGGTCTTGCCCACCACGAGGTTGCCGCCGACGTAGAGCAGGACGTCGTCGAGGCCGGCCTCCACGCACAAATCGCGAAAGCCGCGGCAGTCGAGCTCGCCCTGGCCGTAGAGCGACGAGACCATGATGCCGTCGGCCGCCGTCTCGACGGCCGCCTTGACGAACTCGTCCGCCGGCGTCAGGGCGCCGAGGGCGACGACGGCGTACCCCGCCTCCTCCAGCGCCATCGACAGGATGCGGTTGCCGACGATGTGCGTGTCGGAACCGATGACGCCGGTCACCAGGGTGACGCCGCGCCGTTCGGCGGGATCGAGCGTTCCGGTCACGCGCGCCCCCGTCCCGGGAGAAGTGCTCCGTCGGCTCGCGTCACGCGGCGGCGGCGGCCGGCCCGCCCAGCTCCTTCTCCACCACGGGCATGACCTCGGAGGCGAAGCGCTCGATCGACCGCATCGACTTGCGGAGCGGCATCGAGCCGACGTGCATGAACAGGCTCATGTGGAACGAACCGACCCTGCGCGCTTCCTCGACGATACGCTCCGCGACCGTTTCCGGATCGCCGATGGGGTTGTTGGCGATGAGTTCCTCCAGCGTCGGTTCGTCCTCGAAGGGCGCCTCCGGCAGCAGGCCCCGCTCCAGCTCCTCCTCGCGGAAACGCAGGTGGCGGGCCAGCCGGTACTGGAACCGCGCGTTGTCGGCGAACTCCAGGGCGTCCTCGCGATCGCCGGTGACGTAGGCGAAGCGGAGCGTGGCGAGCCGCATGTCCGCCGGGTCGACGCCCGCATCCCTCCAGTTCCGCTCCGCCGTCTCGCGCAGGCCGGCTACGAAGTCGATGTCCTTCACCAGCGCCGTGATGGTCAGCGGATAGCCGCTCCGGGCCGCCCGGCGCTGTATCCGGGCGTTGTTGCCGGCGATCCAGATCTCGGGCATGGGGTCCTGCGCGGGCCGCAGCGCCATGTGGGTGCGCGGGAAATCGAAGTGCTTGCCGCGGTACTCGAAGGAGTCGTTGGCGAGCCCGCCCTCCACGATGTCCAGCACCTCCTCGGTGATGTCAGGCGAGTGCTCGAGGGCGACGCCGAAGCGCGCGAACTCGTGGGGCTGATAGCCGCTGCCGACGCCGAGGACGAGCCGGCCGTCGGTCATGCCGTCGACGAAGGCCACCTCCGACAGGAGCCGCGCCGGGTGATAGAGCGCGCCGATGACGATGGCCGTGCCGAGCTTGATCCGGCGGGTGACGGGGGCGCAGTAGGCGCACATCATCAACGGCGACGGCGCGATCGAGTAGTTCGAGTAGTGGTGTTCGGGGAACCAGGCCGTGGCGAAGCCCGCCCGGTCGGCCAGCCTGACGGTCTCCGCCGCCTCCTCGACGATGCCGTTGATCGTCTGCGACTCCCGTCGGCGGCTGAGCAGGCTGAAGATTCCGAATTCCATGGACGCGCCCTCCGATTCCCAGGGGATTCCGGACCGCCCGGCCGCCGCGGCGACGGGCCCGGTCCGCGCGAAGCGGCGCCAAGCATACCGCCCGGAGGCGGAACCGTGAAGTTCCGCGATTCCGCGCGTCGAACGCCGCCCGCCGGGCGCGGACCGCGCCGAGGCTCGAGGGGCTCGACGCCGAGCGGGCCGTTCGCGCTCTTCCTCCCCCTTGGCGCCGCGACCCCCACCCCGACCCTCCCCCTGCAAGGGGGAGGGAGAAGAGGGGACGCGCCGCCCCGCGCGTTCGCCAACTTGCCCGGACGGGGGCGATGGCGTAAGACTCCGCCGCGAACGGCGGGGCGAGACGGCCGCGGCCAGGGAGGGTTGCCAGACATGACGAAGATGACCACGGAAGAAGCCTTCGTGAAGGTGCTCCAGATGCACGGCGTCGAACACGCCTTCGGCATCATCGGCTCGGCGATGATGCCCATCTCCGACCTCTTCCCCGCGGCGGGGATCACGTTCTGGGACTGCGCGCACGAGTGCAACGCCGGCATGATGGCCGACGGCTACACCCGCGCCTCGGGCAAGATGTGCATGATGGTGGCGCAGAACGGCCCCGGCATCACCAACTTCGTGACGCCGGTGAAGACCGCGTACTGGAACCATACGCCGTTGCTGCTGGTGACGCCGCAAGCCGCCAACAAGACCATCGGCCAGGGCGGCTTCCAGGAAATCGAGCAGATGAAGCTGTTCGAGGACATGGTCTGCTATCAGGAGGAGGTCCGCGACCCCACGCGCATGGCCGAGGTGCTGAACCGCGTCATCGAGAACGCCTTCCGGCTGTCGGCGCCGGCCCAGATCAACGTGCCGCGCGACTACTGGACGCGCGTCGTCGACATCGAGCTGCCGCGGATCGTGCGCCTGGAGCGCCCGCGCGGCGGCGCGGCCGCCATCGAGGAAGCGGCCGGCCTCCTGTCCAGAGCCAGGTTCCCGGTGATGCTGAACGGCGCCGGCGTGGTGCTGTCCGGCGGCATCCAGGCGTCGGTCAGGCTCGCCGAGAAGCTGTCGGCCCCAGTGTGCTGCAACTACCAGCACAACGACGCCTTCCCGGGCAGCCATCCGCTGTCGGTCGGCCCGCTCGGCTACAACGGCTCGAAGGCCGCCATGGAGCTCGTATCGAAGGCCGACGTCGTCCTGGCTCTCGGCACCCGCCTCAACCCCTTCTCGACCCTGCCCTGCTACGGGATCGAGTACTGGCCCGGGGACGCGAAGCTGATCCAGGTCGACATCAACTCCGACCGCATCGGCCTGACCAAGCCGGTGACCGTCGCCATCCAGGGCGACGCCAGGGCCGTCGCCGAGCAACTCCTCGCCAGGCTCTCCGCCACGGCCGGCGACGAGGGGCGCAAGGAGCGCGAGGAGGTCGTCGCGCAGACGAAATCGGCCTGGCTGCAACTGCTGTCGTCGATGGACCACGAGGAGGACGATCCCGGAACGACCTGGAACGAACGCGCCCGCGCGTCCCAGCCCGACCGCATGAGTCCGCGCATGGCGTGGCGGGCCATCCAGGCGGCCCTGCCCCAGGAAGCGATCATCTCGTCGGACATCGGCAACAACTGCGCCATCGGCAACGCCTATCCGACCTTCGAGGAGGGCCGCAAGTACCTGGCGCCGGGCCTGTTCGGCCCCTGCGGGTACGGGTTCCCGGCGATCATCGGAGCGAAGATCGCCAGGCCCGAGACGCCGGTGGTCGGTTTCGCCGGCGATGGCGCCTTCGGCATCTCCATGAACGAGATGTCGTCCTGCGGCCGCGACGAGTGGCCGCCGATCACGATGATCGTCTTCCGGAACTACCAGTGGGGCGCCGAGAAGCGGAACACCACGTTGTGGTTCGACGACAACTTCGTCGGCACCGAACTCGACCTCGACGTGCGATTCGCCGGAGTCGCCGAGGCCTGCGGCTTCAAGGGCGTCCAGGTGGCGACCATGAGCGGCCTGACGCAGGCGTTGTCGGACGCGATCGACGGGCAGATGGAGAGGGACGAGACCACCTTCATCGAGGTCGTCCTGAACCAGGAGCTGGGCGAACCGTTCCGCCGCGACGCGATGACGGCGCCGGTCAGGGTCGCCGGCATCGACCCGGCGGACATGCGGCCCCAGGCCGGCGCGTAGGCGGCCCGACGCGCCCGCCGCCCGCATCGCCGCCCTGCGTCCGGCGCGGCGCACGGCGCGGCCCGTTTCCGTGAGGCGCGGACCATGTTGAGCACGGAGCCCTTCGAGGTTCCCGGATATCTGCCGGAGCTCGCGCGCGGGCTGCCCCGCGTCGCGATGGCCGTGGCGGGCGCCGACCACCCGATCGCCCTCGAAAGCGCGCGGCGGGCCACCGAGGCGGGCGTCATCGAGCCCGTGCTGATCGGCGAGGCCGGCGTCGTCCGCTCCCTCGCCGCCGGGGCCGGCTGGGACCTGGGCGGGATCCGCGTCGTCGACGAGGCGGACGAGGCGAGGAAGGCGGAGGCCGCGGCGGCGCTCGCCAGGGGCGGCGAGGCGGCGGCGATCATGAAGGGCCACGTGCACACCGACGCGCTGATGCGCGCGGTCCTGCGCCGGGACGCCGGCCTTCGCGCGGACCGCCGCGCGAGCCACGTCTTCCACATGACGGCCCCGGGCCGCGACGGCGTGCTCTACGTCACCGATGCGGTGGTCAACGTCCGGCCCGACGCGGACGAGATGCTCGACATCGTCAACAACGCCGTCGAACTCGCCCGGGCCATCGATCCCCGGGAGCCCCCCGGGGAGCCTCGCGTGGCGCTCCTCTCGGGCGCCGAAGTCGTGAACCCCGCCATGCCGTCGAGCGTCCAGGCCGCCGAGGTCGCCGCCCGCGCGGCCGACGGCGCGGTGACGGGCGCCGCGGTCGACGGCCCCTTCGGCTTCGACAATGCGGTCTCGCCCGAGGCCGCCCGGCTGAAGGGCATCGACGGCCCGGTCGCGGGCAACGCCGACGTCCTCGTCGCGCCCAACATCGAGGCCGGCAACATCCTGTTCAAGCAGATGGTCTATTTCATGAGCGCCACGGCGGCCGGCGTGGTCATGGGCGCCAAGGCGCCGATCGTGCTGACGTCGAGGGCCGACCCGCCCGAGGCGCGTCTGGCGGCGACCTTCATCGCCGCCATCGTGGCCGCGAAGGCGGCCGGCAGCTGAATGCGACGGCCCGCCGGCGTCCACGGCGCACAGGTCAAGGGTGGAGCACTCGGGCCAACCGGTCGCCGCACGACATCAGCCGGACCGCCTCCACATGCCCATGAAGCCGTATCCTGCCGTCGTTGCCTCTCAGCCTGCGTCTTTCCGCCTTGGGCACGCGGCCGGTCGCCACGACGGGGCGGAATCTGAGGGGTTCGCCCGAAGGTATGAGTCGTTCGGCCGCGCGAGCCCCTGCCTGGAGCTGCCTTACGGCCTCGCCGGCGTGAAGCCGGCCCCGCTTCAGTTCCAGCGGCGCGACCCACCCGACGCCGTCGCCGCCTTCGGCGACGACAAGAAAATCACAGCGCGTCGCGCCCAAGGGGAGCCACGTTCCCGGTCTGTCGAAATCGACCGCCAGCCGCGGTTTCGGCGCGCGCGCCATGGAGACCTTGCAACCGCCCCTGTTCAGTCCTCCGTTGACGAGGCACCTCGGGTCGAGCGCGTCGCGGACCCTCTTCACCAAACCGGTCACGGCCCGTTCTCGATACGGCTCGAGATTTCGGCCCAGTCGTTGTGGAGCGCGGCCGCGACGTCGTCGAAGCCGGACGGATACAGCCCCGAATCATCGAGATGGATTTCCCTTACGACCGATCCCCTGGGCCGCATCTTCGGCTCGAACAGCCAGGCGCCGACCTGATCGGAACGAAGAGCCACCTGATCACCGTCCGTCCCCCCCTTTCGCGTCGCCCCGGGAAGTCCGGAGCGCCGAACGACATTGGCGAGCTCCTCGAGCAGCCATTCGCTGTGCGTCGTGACAATCACTCTGACGCCCGAACGCACGAGCGCCGCAAGCTGACGGGTGAACTCGACCTGCATGGCGGGATGCAGATGCGATTCCGGCTCCTCGATGATCAATACATTGCCGGGTCCGACCATATGACGCAGATACAGCACGACCGGAGCCAGTTCCGACACCATGGACGAGGCGTTCATCAAGGGCAGGGCGTCTTTCCATCCTGCCGGCCGATAGGTGAAGCGCGGATAGTCGATCGCCTCCGATCTGTCGACGTTCACCGACCCCAGGAGAATCGCTTCCTCGATCCGGGCGCCGAGATCGCGTTCGCGTCTTCGTCGCGAACGCCACGGGCGGTCGATCTCGATGAGTTGCTCAAGAAAATCGGCCAATACCCCCGAGAGCATGGGCGTGCGCGCCGCCGGGCGCAGGCCGGCCGTCGGCGCGCTCCCGATCAAGGCGCTGACGACCACGCTGTGCGCATGCATCACCCCGGTCCGATCAGCGGGAAGATAATACGCGGGTAGATGCAGGGGGTCGACGAGATAGGGCACGACGAGATTACCCACGGCGTTCATCGCACGCCGAACGAACAACTCCCGTCTTTCAGAGCCCTTCTCTTCGGCCTCCAGGGTACGCACATATCTTTCTATCTCATGGATATTCACGGCATCGATCCATATCGGCGTTTCCCCGGAGATCGCCGCTCTGAATTCGGCGGCGCCCGCAGCGATCGTCAACACATGCGCGAAACGCGCCGATGCGCGCGGAACACGCCGTCGCAGAACGATGCGTGCGCCGCTTCTCCGTCCCTTGCGGACCAGCGCGCGAATCTCGTCGATGCCGAAACAGCGGAGGATCTCGCGGCCCAGGGCGACTCCGCTCGCATCGACCCCGTTCCGTATCCAGTCCACGACCGGAGAAGGCAGGAAACCGCTTGCCGAGTCTGCCGACTCCCGGCGAGTCGTGAATTCGCGGAGAGCGTCGATGGCCGCGGGCGGCGCTTCCGCGCGCCCACGGCCGCCAAAGCTCCAGTAACTCGGTAACGTGAACGCCGCGTCGCTACTGAAAAAGCGATGCAGCGCATAGATCAGGATCGCCAGCCAGGACTTGCCCGTGTTGCTCGGCCCGACGAACACCGTCAACGGACGCAGATCGATTCCGGCCTCGACGATCGGCCCGAAATCCGTCACTTCGAGCTTGAGTGCGTCCCGCGCCGTCCCGCTTTCCGTTTCCATGATCGCGTCCGTCATCGCAGCCCCTTGTCGCGGCCAGTGGACTGTGCCCGGCGCGCCGAAACCCGGCGCGCGCGAACGACTGCCGAATATAGCGGAAGCCGCCGGACGTCTCGACGGCGGATCGTTCACCCCGCGCCGGCGCCGGCCAGGCGCGGCACGGGCCGCTCGTCGATCGGCATGTGCAGGACGGACGCGACGACGCCCAGGCCGACGAGAAGCCACCAGATCGCGTCGTAGCTTCCGGTCGCGTCGAACAGCCGGCCGCCCAGCCAGACGCCGGTGAAGCTGCCCAGCTGGTGGCTGAAGAACGTGACGCCGTACAGCACGGCCACGTGACGCATGCCGAAGACCTGTCCGACGATGCCGACCGTCAGCGGGATGGTGCACAGCCACAGGAACCCGATCGTCGCGGCGAACGCGACCACCGAGGCATGGGTGGCGGGCAGCGAGACGAAGGCGCAGATGGCGACGGCCCGCGCCATGTAGATCGCGCTCAGGAGGTTCTTCTTCGAGAGGCGCCCCCCGAGATAGCCGAAGCTCACGCCGCCGACCATGTTGGCGAGCGCGATCACCACCAGCATCGAGGCGCCGAAGTAGGCGCCGAACCCCCTGTCGACGAGGTAGGCCGGCAGATGCGCGCTCAGGAACTGGACCTGGAACCCGCACACGTAGAACCCGACCGTCAACAGCAGGAAGCCGCGATGGCCCGCGGCCTCCCGCAGCGCCGCGGCGAGGCCGATGGCCGCGTCCCCGCCGGCCGTCCCGGAAACGCGGGAGTCGTGGGCGCGCGAGGCCGAGAAGGCGAGCGGGACGATGACGCCGGCGATCAACGCCAGCGTGGTCAGGCCGACGAACCAGTCGTAGGCGGACACCAGGAACTGGCTCAGCGGGATGAGGAAGAGCTGGCCGCCGACCCCGCCGGCCGCCACGATTCCCAGCCACAGGCTTCGTCTGGCTTCCGGCGCGATCTGGCCGACGACGGCGAGCACCAGGGGAAACCCGCAGGCGCCGAGGCCGAGGCCGGCGAGCGCGCCGCCGCTCGCGAGCATGCCCTCGGGCGTGGTGGACCGCGCCATCAGGAACACGCCGGACGAGAACAGCAGGCCGCCGATCATGATGACCCGGGGCGCGCCCCATCGGTCGGCGAGCATCCCGGCGAGGGGCGCGGCGGCCCCGACCAGCAGGGCCTGCGTCGCGAGGGCCAGCGACAGGGCTTCCCGGCCCCAGCCCAGGTCGAGGCTGACGGGCCGCAGGAAGACGCCGAAGCTGTTGCGGATTCCCAGGGAGATGAAGACGATCAGGGTTCCGCAGAGGAGCGCGAACGCCGGGCGCCGCCAGAACGCGGGGGGCGCGCCGGCCGCGGACCGGGGACCCGGCGCCGCCGCCGCGCGGCGGTTCCCCATCACTCGAGCCGGACGACGGCCGCGCCGGGGGACGCCACATCGCCGGTCTCGGGGGTGGGAAGGGACATGCGCGGGGCCGTCGGAGGCGGGGCGCTCAGGGACCGCCGCGCCGGGTGTCCCGGGGCCGGAAGCAGGGCAGCGTCACCCCCTCTCCGGCGTCCTCGAAGACGACCTCGACCGGAAGGCCGACGTCGATCTCCTCCGGCGCGATGCCGTCCAGGCGGCAGTTCATGCGCACGCCTTCCTCCAGGTCGACCGTCGCCAGGACGATCGGCAGGCGGTCCTCGAAGGCCGGGTGGAAGGCCTGATGCGAGACCGTCCAGCTGTGCACGGCGCCGCGGCCGGACGCCGTCGTCCAGACGACCGCCATGGAGTGGCAGTCGGGGCAGACCGGGCGCGGGTAATGGCGCACGGCCCCGCAGTCGGCGCAGGTCTGAAGGTCGAGGCGATGGGACCGCAGGGCGTCCCAGAAGGGCCGGGAGTCCTCCGTCGGTCGCGGCGGAAGCCGATCGTCGGCGGGCGGACCCATCGGCGCTACCGCCGCATGACGGCGATGGACCCGTCGCCCATGTCGCCGTAGCCGGTGACGAGGCCGATCTCGGCGTCGGGGACCTGGGCGCCGCCGCCGTCGCCGCGCAGCTGGCGGGCCAGTTCGACGACGTGGTTCATGCCGGCCATGTGGGACTGCGACAGGAGTCCGCCGTGGGTGTTGGTCGGCAATCGCCCGCCGAGGCCGAGGGCGCCGTCCTCGACGAAGGCTCCGCCCTCGCCCTTGGCGCAGAATCCCATGTCCTCGATCTGGCAGAGCACCGTGTAGGTGAAGCAGTCGTAGATCTGGGCGACGTCGACGTCGTCGAGGCCGACGCCCGCCATCCGGAAGGCCCGGGGCGCCGCCTTGGCGAGGCCGAGGACGGTCAGGTCGGGGCGCTGGGTGATGGCGCTCGGCGAATCGGGGTGCCCCTCGGCGACGCCCATGACGTAGACCGGCTTCCGGCGCATGTCGCGGGCGCGCTCGGCGCCGCTGATCACCACGGCCGCGCCCCCGTCGCTCTCGACGCTACAGTCGAACAGGCGGAACGGATCGGAGATCATGCGCGAACGCTGATGGTCCTCGACGGTGATCGGCCTGGTCATCACGGCGTTGCCGTTGAGGATCGCGTGCTTGCGCGTGGTCACCGCGATCTCGGCGAACTGGCGGCTGGTGGTGCCGTGGAGCGCCATATGGCGGCGCGCCATGGGCGCGTACAGCTGGACCGGCGCCACGGCCCCGGCGGGCGCCTCGAACTCGCCGACGATCCGGAACTGCGGGAAGGCCGCGACCCGCGCGGCGGCGCGCGGCCCCGAGTAGCCCCGGCGCCCCATGGGCAGCAGGACGTGGGTGGCGATGCCGGCGGCGATCGCGGCGGCGGCGGACTGGATGGCGGCGACGCAACTGGCGCCGCCCATGGGCGCCGTCACCGAATACCGCAGGTCCTCGATGCCGAAATTGGTGATGAAGTCCTCGGCCACCGCCGCCCCCGTGGCGAACGGGACGACCCCGTCGATGTCCCGGGGCGACAGCCCGGCGTCGGCGATGGCGGCGAGCGAGGCTTCCATCTGGAGCGCGACGGCGCTCTTGTCGGAGCCCCGCGTGTAGGCGGTCTCGCCGATGCCGGTGACGCAGCAGATTTCCTTGAGGGCGGCCATGACGTCTGGCGATGATAGCCGAACGCCATGCAGGGGCAAGGCGGAGGATTGCGCGGCGTTGCGGAACCGCGATCACCCTCTGTCGACCTCCCTTCTGTCAGGGGGGAGGAGCGTCAACGTTCTCTCGGTCCCCCCTTGTTCTCCCCCCCCCTTGCAGGGGGAGGGTCGGGGTGGGGGTCGCGCCAAGGGGGAGGAGCGCGAACGGCCCCTGCGGCGCCCCCCGTCACTGGATGAAGCTGGCGGACAAGCAGTATGAGAAATGCGGGCTATCCGACAGGCGCCAAGGACACGCTGGCCAGCGCGACGCCGATTCGGCCCGGGACAACCGCGATGGTGGCGGTCTCGAACCCGGTCACGCCCGTTTCTTGAGATTCGTCAAGGCTCTCGAAAAGGTCGAAACCATCTCAAGAATCCCGAAGTTCCACTTTGGGTTACGGCGTGGAATATAGACAAGGCATCGAACGATCGGTCTATCTATGCGACCCCATCAAACTTCCAAGTTCAAGAACGAAAGCCAATTTTGGACGGTTTCCATATCCCTACGCGCTTCGGTGATACCAAGGTCATAGGTCTTCGCCAGTGAGTAAGCGGCATTCTGAATATCCGTGTCGCGTAATCGTATCACAGAGTTCGTGAAAGGGGTAGAGAGTAGACAAGTAGATATCCACGCTCTGACCGATCCGGCAGCCAAATCCATGGGAATGGAAAGGATTTGAATGTCATGTCGAGCCGCCTTTTGTTCATCGAAAGAAGCGATCTCGTCTTCTCGCCCTAGATATGCGAGCTCAAGGTTTCTGGGATCGCGAGTCGTTGGCCTCCAAGATTGAAGAAATGGCTGACGATCAAAAATTTTCTGATGATTTTGTATAAGAACCTTGCCGAGAGATTGCCAGTGATCAAATTCTATATCATTGATTTCTCTGGAGTTTCGCAACAGTTCATATTCAAACTCTTGTGCCTTGAAGTCATATCCCGCGTTACAAAAAATTTCGAGATTTGGTCGAGAAGCCCAGCCCATAGCTGAAGAGGTCAGATTCGCCGACCCGACAAAGACAGTATCGTCAACACGATAATACTTTGCATGTAGGAATGGATGGAGTCTGAACGATCCTTTTCGTTCGACTATTAGAGAACGACACTCGATGTCAGATGCGCCATAGATAATATCGTCGGGACGCCATCTCGTGATACATGTTAGAGAAACAATCGAAGCAGCATTCATCAGAACTTTACCAAGAGTATCTATTTTGATGTATGGCGCCACAAGAAAGAGGTCTCTGGCATCCAAGCAAACATCAAGTAGCACATCTCCCGGTGTCTTGGCCATCCTATCCATCTCTCTCGCGAAGCCGACTGATGACCTTGCTCACCTGACGTCCCCAATTCGTGGAAATATCCTGAATACGAATTCGTTCATTCACAGATT
The DNA here is from genome assembly GCA_965242505.1 of Alphaproteobacteria bacterium. Classification (GTDB taxonomy): domain Bacteria; phylum Pseudomonadota; class Alphaproteobacteria; order UBA2966; family UBA2966; genus UBA2966. Next base: position 30,403 of record OZ251449.1, on the reverse strand, counting down.
CCGTCTGATCTTCCATACGCGCCCACGACGAGAGCAACAACCTAATGGCAACACTAGCCAAGAAGGCTGGACTATCTTCCTTGGCGTTTTCCCTGAGATCATTTTCGATATGCTTGAGAAGATCATAGACCGGGTGATCGGTGTTGAGGTTGATATGTAGAACTCCTTGATTCGAGCGCACATTGAACATTTGATATCCATCGAGTTGAGCTGGATTGAACTGATATGACAGATCTTCTTCAACTATCATTCTGGCGAGCTGTTGCGCATCATCATCCGCCTGTCCAGCATCGACAAATAACTGAGTAAGGCCTGCGACTCGTTCCTCGGGAGATTTGTTCTCACGTTCTCTGTCCGTGGAAGTTGGTTGCTCACTACCATCTGCCACAGCATCCCGATCTGCTTCGGTGGCAGTCTCAGTAGCCTTCTTTTCGGGGCTTCGATGATGATCCTTTGGATTACGTTTTTGCTCGAACATATCTCTGATTTTCATCATCATCGCGCGGGTCTGATTCCGAATATCTCCCACTATTTGGTAAATGATATCATCATCAATTCCCATCTCATTGAGAATAGTCTCGTTGGGACGATCATCACGGGCAAGCGTCTTGGCAGCCTGCGTGAAATTGGCAACCATTTGCTTATTATGATCCACGCCAAACAATTCATCACAAGAGCGAAAGAAAGAAACTTGACATCCCCACCAACGGTTCTGAGGGTTATCCGCACTACCACCCTCTCTGAGGAATGCATCCTCAAGGATGATTTCTCGATCTTCTCGAACAACAGATACACCGATATTGTGTCTGGCATGTCTCCCGCGAGCGGTATCACCTGGGTACTGTGTAACTCGTTCTGTTTTCAAGGCTTCTGGTCTGACAATTGAATATCGCACTTCGATCGTTTGTTCCTGACCATTCACAATATGTGTATAGTATTGCACATCACCCCACTCACTGAACATGGCTTCTTTATCCCACGGTGTCTCCGGAGTAGAGGAGGGTTTCATCAAATAAAGAGGGTCATTAGCGACAATACTCTTGTCGATCGATGGCTCTTCCGGTCGATTCTGAAGAAAAGAAATGGCGCGAATCCTTACGATATCACTGTTAATATGATGACGATGAATACGCCCAACTTCCGTAGCTGTATTATCGATTAACGTACGGCCAGTTTTCCATTGAATCTTATCCAGCTTGCTCCACACAACCAATGTTCCCGATTGACTTGAAAAAATTTCCTCCTTCCCCGCACGTTTCCAGATCTCAGGTATTGGGGTTTCCTGATCAGGAATAGGAACAAGATGATTTCCCTGCTCGATTTCATCGGCATCTATACTGGAATGCATTATGGTGTCTGGACCACCTTTCCATGTCCAAACATCAACCCTTTTGCACTGTGACATCGATGATGTAGGGAGACCCATTCCATATTTTCCGATACCCTTTGACAAGAAATGTCGCGTTCCCCCTCCAAACTTGAGAGCGTTCAAAAGGGTTTCTGCGTCCATACCCTCGCCATTATCCAAAACGGCTATCTCGGAAAGGCGTGCTCTCTGTTGAGCTTTCACTCGAACATGTTGTTCTTGGCAAAGAAGTTCAATCCGTTCGGCATTCGCCTCTATCGAGTTGTCGATGAGCTCGGCAACGGCATATGCAGTATTGTGATATCTGCTATCCCTAAGCGCACGTATCGTAAAACTGCTAGGAAACAGATTACGATCTTCATCAGACAGACTGTCTAGTTGTTTGACCATAAGCCCTCCCAATTCGTGAACGCATCGGTCACGGACCCGAAGCCGGGAAGGTTCGTGTCGGCGACGGTGAATATCTCCGCGGTTGCATTCCCACCAGCCCTGGGGCCACGCAATGCGCGACCCGCCATTTGTGAATAGAGCACCAGTGAGGTGGTGGGACGAGCTATGATGACGCAACGGGTACGGGGCGCATCAAATCCGGCGGTGAGAACCCCATAGTTGAACATCACCATATGCTCTCTATCGTCACTCTTGAAATTGCCAATGATATCCCGACGGTCTTCATTTAGAGTGTTGGCAGTGATCGCCGACGTTGCGACCCCCTTTTCCTTAAGTAGTTCGTTACATTCCAGGGCGCTTTTCACAGAGGGACAGAACACGATCGTTCGGGGATAGCGCGCAACCGCACGCTCGGCGAGTTCGACAATCTTGCGCGTTCGTTCGGTGTCAAGGCCCAAGCGATCAAGATCGCGAGCGCTATAATCTACACCCGGTAGTGGATCGGCGATGGAGACAGCGGACTCGAAACTGATCCGGGTGAATCGCGGATCGGCCAAATATCGGTTTTGGATGAGATACGCGACAGGACCGTCATGCCCCCTTGGATCTATCGAGATTTTAGTACGGTTGAACATCTCGGCAAGTCGGTAATCTTGGTCGGTGAGGTTCGCCGTGCGCCCGGGAGTGGCTGTTAGCCCGAGGAGCGGCGGCCGATGGCTGCAAAGCTGTTCAGTCACAAACGAATAGGTTTGCGCCACCGCCTGGTGAGCCTCATCGAAGATGACGGCGGAGGTGCGATTCGCAAGATGGGCAAGAAGGGTGTCGTCATGCGATGCAGCGGAGCGCAGCTTGGCGAGCCCTGTGACCAGAAATCCGGATTCCAAGCATCTCAAGTCGAGCAAGAAACTGCCCCAGTGTCGATGAACGTAGGCATCTCGGAGCCCCAAATACGTCCAGCCTCTGACAAGTTGGTCTGCGGCCTGTTCGCAGAGCTCTTCCGTGGATGCCAACCAGATGACGAGCGAGTCGGAACCGCCTTCCTTGTTGAGAAGATAGCACGCGGCATGAGTCGCGATCCTGGTCTTGCCGGCACCAGTGGGCAGGTGAGCAACGGCACGGCGCCCGGGTGACGACAGGGCGCTGATGATATCCGCGAGCACCTGACGCTGATAGGGATGCAGCGAGTAGTTCGGTTTGATCGGCACCGCTTCCATTTCAGACACCGCAGAGACCCCCGCACTCGTTATTGAACTGATTGATCTCTTTCACGCCTTCAATCTTCCGTTTCTCAATAACACTGGCCAAAGGGCGACGGGCCGAGTGAAGATATGGACGGCCAGTCAACAGCTTACGCACTGGAGTTTTGGTGCTTGCACGGAGCCAGAAATCGAATTGCACCGCTTCCTCGTAACTGGCCGGGTCACATCGCTTCAGCTCAAACCACTGTTCGTCCGAGCGATACGGACAAATAACGCAGGCTGAGCGAGGCAAATGGCGGCCCGGATACTCGGAAGAGAACCATTCGACGCAGTCGTGGCGCGACATTCCGAGATCCACCAGCGGCCAGCGATGCTCGATCCACGATTCTCTACTCGGTTTCATACGAAGCGCTTCATCCAACGAAATCCCGAGCCACATCTCGACATGGATACTCTTGGGAAATGGCTTACCGCGCTCTCCACCGGCCAACTTTCTGATTCGTCTATAGATTGGCCGAATTTTGTAGTGGTTGGTGCATTGTCGCCGCAGCATCCCCTTTCTTCCATCCTCATTGACGGTAAACAAGGGAACATCGACGAAACGATGTCCCGACGCGGTGCGGCCCCGTCTCAGATTTTTCTTCAGATTACCCTCGGACACCCGGATCAGCGGAAACGCGAGCTGCCCTTCAAGCCAATCCAAATGCCTGTATACATATTCAGGTTCCCACCCTGTATCGGCGAAGATGGCAACATCGGGCTTGGGATAACCGAATTTGGCCAGACGCGGATCCGATCGAGATAGCAGAAGCGCCAATACTGTACTCTGTGCTCCAGCACCCAAGCTGAGGGCACGATAAACACGAGGGCTCGTTTCCGAAGTCATCCTTGGAACACACCTTTCTCAACCCAAACACATGTGAGACTCAGCCCTTTCGGCCTATCCTTGTCCGACCTTGGGCCGGAAACCTGCTTGCGGCCATGGCAGCAGCCCCCGGAGCCGTGGTGGCGGGTCATCCTAATGCCTCATGAGCTATATTGACCGAGATGCCGGCTTGCCGCAAGCGCTTTCAGGCGATAGGGTCCGGGACCCACGACGAGACCGGCCGAACGAGGGAGGTTCCATGGCCTTGAAGGAAGTCGCGCCCGCCGTCGACGACGACGCGCGGGAAGACGCGATCATCGCCGAACTGGTCGCCGACGCCCGCGCCGCGATGGCGGCGTTCGCCGATGCCGACCAGGACGCCGTCAACGACGCCGTCACCGCGCTCGCCTGGGCGATCTACAGGCCCGAGCGCGCCCGCGAACTGGCGGAAGCCGCCGTGCGGGACACCGGCCTCGGCAACGTCGAGGACAAGGTCGTCAAGAACCGCCGCAAGACCTTCGGAACCCTGCGCGACCTTCTGCGGGAGAGCGCCAGGACCGTCGGCGTCATCGAGGAGCTTCCGGACCGCGGACTCGTCAAATACGCCAAGCCCGTCGGCGTGGTCGCCGCCGTCTGCCCGTCGACCAACCCGGCGGCGACGCCGGTCAACAAGGCGATGCTGGCGGTCAAGGGGCGGAACGCGATCATCCTCGCCCCCTCCCCCGCCGGGCGGTCCGCGACCTCCCGGGCCGCGGGAATGATGCGCGACGAGCTGGCCCGCGCCGGCCACCCGGAAGACCTCGTGCAGGTCCTGCCGCAGGTGTCCAAGGCGCTCACCCAGAAGCTGATGAACGCCGCGGACCTGATCGTGGTGACCGGGTCCCAGGACAACGTGCGCCGGGCCTACAGCAGCGGCAAGCCGGCGATCGGCGTCGGCCTCGGCAACGCGCCCGTGATCATCGACGAGACCGCCGACGTCGCGGACGCGGCCGCCAGGATCCGCCTCTCCAAGACGTTCGACAACGCCACGTCGTGCTCGTCGGAGAACGCCGTCGTCATCGTCGATTCGGTCTACGACGCGGCCATCGCGGCGCTGGAGGCCGAGGGCGGCTACCTGGCCGGCCCCGAGGAGAAGCGGAAGATCCAGGACAGCCTGTGGGCGGACGGCAAGCTGAACCGGCGCATGATCGCCAAGGACGCGGACGTCTTCGCCGGGATGGCGGACCTTCCCGAAGCGTCGAGGAAGGCGAGGTTCTTCCTCGTGGAGGAAACCGGCGCCGGCCGGGACCATCCGTTCTCGGGCGAGAAGCTGTCGCTGGCGCTCGCGATCTATCGCGCCAGGGACTTCGACCACGCCATCGGGACGGTCCGGAAGATCCTCGCCTACCAGGGGGCCGGACATTCGTGCGGGCTGCACTCGACCAGCGAGGAGAACATGCGGCGACTCGCGGAGGAGCTCGACGTCGTCCGCGTCCTCGTCAACCAGGCCCACGCCATCGGCAACGGCGGCGCCTTCGACAACGGCCTGAACTTCACCCTGAGCATGGGGTGCGGGACCTGGGGCGGCAATTCCATCACCGAGAACCTCAACTACCGGAACTTCATCAACGTCACGCACCTGTCGACCGTGATCCCGGACGAAACGCCCGCGGAGGAGGAGCTGTTCGGCGCCTACTTCGCGCGCCACGGCCAATGACGGCGCGCCGCTGAACGGCCATGGACTTCGAGGAACACGCGGCGAAGCCGCTGCTCGCGGCCGCCGGCATCGCCGTCCCGCGCGGCGAGGTCGCCACGACGCCCGACGAAGCGGCGGCGGCGGCGGAGTCCCTGGGACTCGTGGTCGTGAAGGCGCAGGCGCCCGCGGGCAAGCGCGGCAAGGCGGGCGGCGTCAGGCCGGCGGACGACGCGGCGGGCGCCAGGTCCGCGGCGCGCGAGATCCTCGGTATGACGCTCGGCGGGCGCGCGGTCGAGCGGGTCCTGGTGGAAGAGCGCGCCGACGTCGCCCGCGAGCTCTACGCCGCCGTTCTCAACGACGCCGAGAGCAAGGGGCCCCTGGTGCTGTTCTCGACCCTGGGCGGCATGGACGTCGAGGAAGCCGCGGCGCGGGACGCGAGCGTCGTCCGGCGCCATCCCGTCGACATCCGGCGCGGCCTCGACCACGGCGCGGCGAAAGGCATCCTCGACGGCCTCGGCCTCGGCGCGGCCGCGGAAGCCGTGGCCGACATCCTCGTCCGGCTCTACGGCGTGTGGCGGTCGCGGGACGCGGAGCTGGTGGAGATCAACCCCCTCGCCGTCACCGGCGACGGGCGGGCCGTCGCGCTCGACTGCAAGTTCACCCTGGACGATCTCGCCAGGGCCCGGCAGGAGGACATCGTCGGTGCCGGCGTCCCCGACCAGCTGACGGACCTGGAGGCGCGCGGCCGGGACCTGGGCCTCACCTACATAGAGCTCGACGGGGAGGTCGGCATCCTCGCCAACGGGGCGGGCCTCACGATGGCGACCATGGACGCCGTGCGCCACTACGGCGGCGCGCCGGCCAACTTCCTGGAGATCGGCGGGCAGTCCTACACCAGGGCCACGCCGGCGCTCGACCTCGTTCTCTCCAATCCCGGGGTCCGGAGCCTGGTGGTCAACTTCTGCGGCGCCTTCGCCCGCACCGACGTGATGACCGAGGGCGTCGTCGGCGCCTGGGAGGCGCTCGAACCCGACGTCCCGGTGTTCTTCTGCATCCACGGCACGGGCTCGAAGGAAGCGGTTCCGATCGTCCGCGAGCGTCTCGGGATGGAGCCGTTCCCGACCATGGACGAGGCCGTGCGAGCGGCCATCGCGGCGGCGAAATGAGCGACCTCTCCGGCATGATCGTCCGCGCGCCCGACCGCATCCTGGTGCAGGGCGTCACCGGACGCCAGGGCGGCTTCTGGACGCAACGGATGCAGGAGTACGGCGCCAGGGTCGTCGGGGGCGTCAACCCGAAGCGCGCCGGCGAGGAGTTCCTGGGGGTTCCCGTGCACGAGAGCGCCGTCGCGGCGGCGAAGGAGACCGGGATCGACGTCGCGGTCATGTTCATCCCGCCGATGGCCGCCAAGGCGGCGGCGCTCGACGCCATCGAGGCCGGCGCGCGCCTGCTGGTGGTCCTGACGGAGCACATCCCGGCCCAGGACGTGATGTACTTCATGGCGGCGGCGAAGGACTCCGGCACGCGGATCATGGGGCCGAACACGGCGGGTCTGGTGACGCCGGGCGAGACCTTCGTCGGCATCATGCCGGCCTGGGAGGAAGACATCTGCCGCCCCGGGCGGGTGGGCGTCGTCAGCCGCAGCGGAAGCCTCGGGACGCTGGCGTGCCTCCATCTCGCGCAGGCGGGGTTCGGACAGTCCGCCGTGCTCGGGCTCGGCGGCGACCCGATCCTCGGCACCACGACGGTCGAGGCGCTCCAGGCCCTCGAGGAGGACCCGGGAACGGACGCCGTCGCGCTGGTGGGCGAGATCGGCGGCGCGGCCGAGGAGGACGCCGCGGCGTTCATCTCCGCCATGTCGAAGCCGGTGGTCGCCTTCATCGCCGGCGGCGCGTCGCCGCCCGGCCGCAAGATGGGCCACGCCGGCGCCATCGTGATGGGCGGCAAGGGCGCCTACCGGTCGAAACGGGACGCGCTGGAGAAGGCCGGCGCGGCGGTGCTCGACATGCCGTCGGAGCTCGGCGAAACGATGCGCGAGGTTATGGCCACGTAGGCCGTCGCCGTGCCACAATCCGGCGCCATCGAGCGCCCCACCGGCCATCGGGGCGAGACCGCCCGCTCCTCCGGGCGGACCCGAGACGCGGAAGAACGGAGGCCACGCCATGTCGGTCCAGGAAATTCCCGAGGAAATCGGCGATCTCGCGCCGGAGGTCCAGGCGACCTACGACGAGGCGGCGCGCCTGTCCGACAAGGTCGTCGTCGACGGCAGGCTCGACTCCGCCGTCGCCGGCGAGACCTTCGAGGTCGTCAATCCGGCGTGGCTGAACGTCGTCGGGTCGGCGCCGCGCTGCCGCGAGGCCGACGTCGACCGCGCCGTCGGCGCGGCGAAGAGGGCCTTCAGGTCGTGGTCGCGAAGGAGCGCCAGGGAACGCGGCGCGCTCACGCGCGCGCTCGCCGACCTGATCGAGGCGCACGCCGACGACATCGCCCGCCTCGAGGCCCTGGAGACCGGCAACGCCTACGCGACGCAGGCGCGGCCCGAGCTGGACATGGCCATCGAGGTCCTGCGCATGTTCGCGGGGCTGGCGACGGAGCTGAAGGGCAACACCGTGCCCTGGCTCGGCGGCACGCTGCACTACACCACCCGCGACCCGATCGGGGTGGTGGGCGCGATCATCCCGTGGAACGCGCCCATCCTGCTGTGGGCCTGCAAGATCGCGCCCGCCGTCGTGGCCGGCAACACGGTCGTCCTGAAGACCGCCGAGCAGGCGCCTCTCGCCGTGCTGAAGTGCGCCGAGATCGCCCAGCGGGCGCTCCCGCCCGGGGTGGTCAACACGATCTCGGGCATGGGCGAGGAATGCGGCCGGCCGCTCGCCGAGCACGGGGACGTGCGCAAGATCACCTTCACCGGGTCATGCCCGGTGGGGCGCCGGATCATGCATTACGCGGCGGACAAGATCTGTCCGGTGACGCTGGAGCTCGGCGGCAAGAGCCCCAACATCGTCATGCCGGACGCCGATCTCGATCTGGCCATCCCCGGCGTCATCCAGGGCATGAGGTTCTCGCGCCAGGGGCAGTCGTGCACGGCCGGCTCGCGCCTGTTCCTGCACAAGGAGATCGCCGGTACGGTGATCGAGCGCGCCATGGCCGCCATGAAGAACCTGAAGATCGGCGATCCGCTGGACCCCGAGAGCGAGGTCGGTACGATCATCTCGCAGGAGCAGTTCGACCGCGTCGCCCGGTACGTCGAGATGGCGCGCGGCGCGCCCGGCGCGGAGATCCTCTGCGGCGGCGGGCAGCCGGACGACCCGGCGCTGCAAAAGGGCCTGTTCTTCGCGCCGACGCTGATCAGGGACGTGCCGCACGATTCGCCGTGCGCCCAGGAGGAGATATTCGGGCCGGTCGCGGTCGTCTTCGAATGGGAGGACTTCGCCTCCGTGCTCGAAACGGCGAACGACACCGAATACGGCCTCGCCGCGACGCTGTGGACGCGGGACCTCAACCACGCGATGCGCTTCGTCGACGAGATCGAGGCCGGCCTGGTTCAGGTCAACCAGTACGGGACGCCGATCGCCAACGTCGCCTACGGCGGGCTCAACCAGAGCGGCCTCGGCAAGGAGCTGTCGCTCGAGAGCATGCTGGAGCACTTCACGCGCAGCCGCACGGTGATCATCAACCAAGGCACGCCGGACCCGGCCATCGGCGTCTGAGCCCGCGCTCCGTGTCCGCCGAATACGACTACGTCATCGTCGGCGCCGGCTCGGCCGGCGGCGCGCTGGCCGCCCGCCTGACCGAGGACGGCCGCGCGCGGGTTCTGCTGCTCGAGGCCGGCGGCCGGAACCACAAGGACCTCTGGGTGAGGATCCCCCTCGGGGTCGGCAGGATCATCGACAGCGAACGCTACGTCTGGCGGGACCTGACCGAACCCGAACCCGGGATGGGGGGCCGCGCCATCCACTGGCCCCACGGGCGCCTGCTCGGCGGATCGAGCTCGGTCAACGGCATGGTCCACGTGCGCGGGGAGCCGGCGCGCTACGACGAATGGCGCGACGTCGGCTGCGCGGGATGGGGCTATCCCGAGGTGCTCCCCTACTTCAAGCGGCTCGAGACCGCCGCCTTCGGCAACCCGCAGTGGCGGGGCCGGGAGGGCCCCATCCACGCGACCCGGGTGAAGACGGACGATCCGGTCTCGCGAGCCTTCTTCGACGCCTGCAAGGAGATCGGCCTGCCGGAGAACGAGGACTACAACGCCGGTTCGACCGAAGGCGTCACCCGCCATCAGCTGAGCACCCGCAAGGGGTTCCGGTGCGGGACGGCGGCGGGTTACCTCGACGGCGCCCGGCGCCGGCCGAACCTGAACGTCGTCACCCACGCCATGGCCGGCCGGGTCCTGTTCGAGGGCCGGAAGGCGGTGGGCGTCGCCTACCGGGCGAACGGCGAGGAACGCGAGGCCAGGGCCGGAAGGGAGGTCGTGCTGTCGGCGGGCGCGGTCGCCTCGCCGCACCTGCTCGAGCTGTCGGGCGTCGGCGGCGCCGGGCTCCTGCGCTCGCACGGCGTTCCCGTGGTCCACGACCTGCCCGCGGTCGGGGAGAACCTGTCCGACCACCTGCACAACCGGCTCAACTTCGAGACCACGCATCCCGTCACGGCCAACGACATCGTCCGCAGCCCCTGGCATGCGGCGCGGAACCTGCTCCGCTACGCCCTGCATCGGGACGGCATCTTCTCGACGCCGACCTTCAAGGTGCACGCCTTCGCGCGCTGCCACCCGGAGGCGGAGTATCCCGACGCGCGCATCCAGTGCGCCCTGTCGAGCGGCGCGAGCCGTTACGCGCGCGACATCGACCGCTTCTCCGGCTTCCACATCGGGTCCTACTACCTGTGGCCGGAGTCCCGGGGCTCCGTCCATCTGCGGTCCGCCGACCCGGCGGAACGGCCGGAGATCCGGGCCAACTATCTGGCGCATCCCCGCGACCGGGAAGTCACCCTGCTCGCCTTCAGGAAGGCGCGGGAGATCGCCGCGCAGCCCGCCCTGCGGAACGCCATCGTGCGGGAGACCCGCCCGGGACCGGACGCCGTGACCGACGACGAGATACTCGACTACATCACGCGGACGGGCGACACCTCCTGGCATCCCGTCGGCGCCTGCCGCATGGGTGCGGACCCGGAGTCGGTCGTCGACGAGGAGCTCCGCGTCCGCGGCGTGGGCGGGCTCCGCGTCGCCGACGCCTCGGTCATGCCGCATCAGGTATCGAGCAACACCAACGTCCCGGCCATCATGATCGGCGAGAAGGCGGCGGACCTGATCCGGCGGTCTCCGTGAACCGGGCCATCGAGGAAACGCCCCCTCCGCCCCCCTCTTCTCCCTCCCCCTGACAGGGGGAGGGTCGGGGTGGGGGTCGCCCCAGGGGGAACGCGAACGGCCCGGCGCGCCGTATTCCGAACCGCGACGCCGCCGGGGCTTTACCGAACGGCGGGGATCGGTATATTCCAGACCGTCCGATGGGGACGGCGACGAGCGGAGGCGGCGATGGCGCGCTGGGAAGACCTTCCGGAGTACGAGCGGGAATATCTTGCGGGCCTGCGGCTGCCCGAGTTCGACGACGCGCCGTGGACCCCGGCCAGGCCGGTGTCGGAGAGCCGGATCGCGCTGATCTCGACGGCCGGCATCGAGCGCCGGGGCGACAAGCCCTACCCGTTCTTTTCCGGCGAGTTCCGCCTGATTCCGACCGACGTAGACCCGGGCGAACTGGTGATGAGCCACATGTCGCCGAACTTCGACCGCACGGGGTTCCAGCAGGACATCAACGTCGTCATTCCCCTCGAGCGCATGCGCGAGCTCGAGGCCGAGGGCGCCGTCGGGTCGGTGGCGAAGTTCCACTACGCCTTCATGGGCGGGAGCCGGCCCCAGGACATGGAGCCCCACGTGCCGGAACTGGCCCGGCTGCTGCGCGGCGACGAGGTCGACACGGTGCTGATGTGTCCCGTGTGACCCCGCTGCACGCGCGCCGTCGGCGCGCTCGGCCACTATCTGGAGCGTGAGGGGATCGCCACGGCGGGCATCAGCCTGATCCGTTTCCAGACGGAGAAGATGAGGCCGCCGCGGGCGCTGTGGGTGCCGTTCGAGCTGGGGCGCCCCTTCGGCGCGCCGAACGATCCGGCATTCCAGACCCGGGTGCTGAAGGCGCTGCTCGGGACGCTGGAGGCGGAGAGCGGCCCGGTCCTGGCGGACTTCGACGAGGACGCGCCGCAGCCGTCGGTCGAGGCCGGCGAGGAACGGGAGGGCTGGGCCTGCCCGATCGAGCTCAAGGCCCCGCCGCCGTGGACGGAGGGCGACGCCGCCGCCCTGGAGCAGGCGCTGTTGCGCGAGATCGGCCAGCTTCGTCCTTGGTACGAACTGTCGGTCGAACGGCGCGGACGCACGACCGTCGGCGTCAGCCCCCTCGACATCGAGGGCAACGCCCGCTACGTCACGGCGTTCCTCGGCGACGCGTGGCCCGAGTCCCCGTCGGAAGACATGAGCGCCCCCCTGGCCCTCAAGCACGCCTTCGAGGATGTGCGCGCCTGGTACTCCGAGGCCGTCGCCGCGCAACCGGGACGGGCCGCGGGGACCTCGACCCAGATCGCCGACTGGTTCTGGAACGAGACGACCGCCGGCGCCGTGCTCAAGAAGCTCGACGAGATCTGCCGCGAGAGCGACGACGAGGTGATGCAGGCCCTCGGCGGGTTCCTGCTCCTCCCCCGCCGCGTGACGGGTTCCGTCGGCGACGGGTCGGACGGGCGCAGGAACGCCGAGTACGGGGACAACCCGGCGATCGCGGCGGCGGAATAGGGATCACGCGGCAGGGGAGACGCAAGGGATGCCGATCGTCAGGGTGCAGATTCCGGAAGGATACCCGAACGAGGTCAAGGACCGGATCGCGAACGGGCTTCGCGACGCCATCAACGAGTCCATCGACCCCGGCCAGAACGACCGCTTCCCCGAGACGCGCAAGTGGATCTATCCGGCGATCACGGAGGCCTACGGCGAACTGGGCAAGGGCCTGCCGACGGTGACCATCGACACCCGGCCGGGGCGGGGGCGGGAACAGAAGGACCTGTGCGCCAAACTGATCTGCGACCTTTTCGAGGAGGTCATGGGAACCCGCGACGTCTACGTCCTGCTGCGCACCACGGAGTCGGGCGACCACCTCGCCGGCGGAACCGCGCTGCCGGAGTGGAAACCGGAGTAGCACGGTCCGAACAACCCGATACACCCCCCTCCCGACCTCCCCCCTGTCAGGGGGGAGGAGCGCAAGCAGATGGCGGGATTCCATTTCCCGCTTGTCCGCAAGACTCGTCCAGCACCGGGGCGCCGCGGGGTCCGTTCATACTCCTCCCTTCCTGGACAGGTGGGCGGGAGAAGCCATTTACACTCCTCCCCCCTGACAGGGGGGAGGTCGGGAGGGGGGTATGGAGCCCGAGTCGGACTCTTCCCGAGTCGCTGCAACGCCTGGCGTATGCCCAACGGGGAGCTTGCGGCCCCCCGGGCTCCGCTTCACTCTTCCCCCTACTCCTCGAACGATTGCCGCTTGCCCATTGGCGTCTCCTCCCTCTATGGTGTCGTCGGATACCGAGTCAGGCTGCGAGGCCGCTGTGCAGCCCGGCGTATGTCCGGCGGGGGATTCACGGTCCTCCGGTATCCAGCCCCCAGGCGAAGGACGGCGCGTTGAACGCGACCGACCGGAGGGTGTAGGGTCCCGGCCATGTCCAAGCGCGCGGAAACGACGGTGGCGACGCCGGATCCACCCGACCGGGAGGAGGATTGGCGCAGACAGGTCGAAGCGGACCTTCTGCTCCAGGTCAAGGCGGGGGGCACCCTCTACGGCTATCGGAGGGACGGCGCCTACATCGCGCGAACCAGCGATGGGGACCGAATAATCTCGCGGCCTGCCCACGACGGCGCCTGACCCGGACGGGCGCCGCGCCCGACGAACGGGAGGACATGGCATGATCACTCACTACGGTTTGTTCTGGTCCGAGCGGGACGTTTTCTGGGGCCGCCAAAACAATGCGGGCCTATTGCTCGGGCGCGTGAGGGTACAGCTCGGCCGGCAAGGAGCGCCCACCAGAGCCGAACGGAAAAACGCGAGGGACTTCCGAGACTACGTCGGTATTTACTGCCTCTACGGAGACGGCGAGCTTCTCTATATCGGAGAGGCCGGGCTGGGAACCCAGGAGACTTTGTTCGATCGTCTCAAGAGGCACCGGAAAGGCCCACTATCCGGCCGATGGGACAAGTTTTCGTGGTTCGGGCGCAAACGCTACAAAAAGAAGGATGAAACTGGAATTGACGTCGCTCTCCGTCAACTGGAAGCCGTCTCAATCGCGATCGTCAACCCCGGCTTCAACAGGCAATCCGGCACGTTCGGGAAAGCAAGGCAAGTGTTCCAGGTCCCCCACGAAGACGCCGAGGGCGACATCGAAACCAAGTTGGCTCGAATCGAGGCCCTCCTTCAAATGGAGGAGTGAACCGCGCGGCGGCCGATTATCGACCTGCCGCCCCGACCCTCCGAACGAACCCGACACACCCCCACCCAACCCTCCCCCTGCAAGGGGAAGGGAGAAAATTGCTTCTCTCCCTGATCCCTCCTGACGGGGGAAGCCGGGAGAGGCCATTTACACTCCTCCCCCCTGACAGGGGGGAGGCCGGGAGGGGGGGCGAGCCCGGCTGTAGATGGACGAAAGTCGTGTCCAGCGATTGACAGGTTGTAAATCGCGGCTTTCGGGTCACACCATCAAATCGCCGTTCTCGTCGTACAGATCCTCCCCGCGTTCGCCCTCAGGGACCTCCACACCGTCGAAAATCGGCGGCAGGGTCGAGCGAAGCGGCTCTCTGAGGATGGGCCAGTAGGCGTTGCCCAAGAGAAGGAGGAACTCGGCGGGGTCGTGAACGCCTGGCGTATGCCCAACGGGGAGCTTGCGGCCCCCCGGGCTCCGCTTCACTCTTCCCCCTACCCCTCGAACGATTGCCACTTGTCCATTGGCGTCTCCTCCCTCTATGGTGTCGTCGGAACCCGAGTCAGGCATTCGCCTTACGTCCAGCCCGACGCATGTTCGGCGGGGAGTTTGCGGCCCCCCGGGTTCCAATCACCCATTCCTCCACTTCTTGACCTCGCGGCCATTCGCCCTCCGGTACGACAATAGGTAGACCCCGCCGCCCGCCGCGCGCTTGGCGACGACGAGCCAGGACTTGCCGTCCTCCTCGATCCACATCGGGCGATGGCGGGAGCCGCGCTCGGCCCACTCGCCCTCGTCGTCGAAGCCGGCGAAGCGGGGATGGGTGGCGACGGTCTCGGCCGACAGGCGGAGGGCGACCGCGCCGCCGGCGCGTTCTGCAAGGCCGAGCAGGCCGGCGTCAGAAATTCTCGACCCAGGGGCGGAGTTCGATCTCCCAGGCCCAGGCGCTGCGGTCCTGCTCGAGGAAATGCAGGTAGCTCCGGGCGATGGCGTCCGGGTCCAACATGCTGTCCGGGTTGTCGGGCGGGTCCATCCGCTCGGGCCGGAGCGAGCTGCGGATGCCGCCGTCGATGATGAAATGCCCGACATGGACGCCCTGGGGGTGGAGCTCCCGCGCCATGCTCTGGGCGAGACCGCGCAGGGCGAACTTGCCCATGGCGAACGAGGCGGACTGTACGTAACCCTTGACGCTGGCCGACGCCGCCGTGAACAGGATGGCGCCGTGGCCGTTGGGCGCCATGCGCCGCGCGGCCGCCTGGGCGATCAGGAACCCGCCGTAGGCGGTGACGAGGATGGCGTTCTTCGTGGTCTCGCGGTCGATCTCGACGAAGGGGCCGCGCACGCGGGCGCTCGGGTTGTAGACCACGACGTCGGGGTCGTTCCCTTCCAGCGCCCCGAACAGCGCGTCCACGTCCTCCGGGGAGGTCGCGTCGCAGGCATGGGCCGTGGCGCCGGTTTCGGAGCAGAGGCCGGAGAGGTCGTCGATGCTCCGGGCGGCGAGCGACACCACCATGCCCTTCGACGACAGCAGACGGGCGAGGGAGGCGGAGAGACCGGGGCCGGCCCCGACGATCAGGGCGTGCTTGTAGGTGGGAACCATGGCGGATGACCTCGTTTCGTTGGCGTTGGAACGGACACGACGATCCCAACTCATGCCACCCGCGGGCGGGCGCGGCAAGCCCCCCCGGCGAGCATGTGGCCGGAAGCAGGACAAAGGCTTGACATGAACGCGCCCATGGGTATAGAAGCATAGGTAACGGATCAGGAGGGGGAAGTAATGCCTTACATGCGGGACGTGTTTGAGAAGGAGGTAGATAACGAGAAACTCACCGTCATCGAACGGCTTGAGCTTCCGTCACGCGAAGAAAGGACGATGCCGATTCCTGACGCTTACAGAACAGGACCGGTTAGCAACTGGCTGCTATCGGACGACAACCTGAAGGGAAATCTCTGGCGGCACCAAGCGCTCGCCCTTGAAGCGTTTGCGGCACAAAACAACGTGGTGCTTTCGACGGCAACCGCATCCGGTAAGTCTCTCATGTTCCAAGCTGCCGCCATCAAGACACTTCAGGAAGATGATGAAGCCAAAGTACTGGTGTTCTACCCCCTGAAAGCACTGGCGGCGGATCAGGATGTGAGCTGGCGTCACGCTCTCGAAATGGCGGACATGCCGCGAGAATGGGTTGCGAGTGTCACGGGCGACGTGTTGATGCCAGAACGCGAGGCCGCACTCGAAAAATCCCGGATCATCATTGCTACGCCAGACGTCTGTCACGCTTGGCTCATGCGGAATTTGGCCAGTCGTGCAGTCAAGCGTTTTCTCGCCGGGCTTGATCTCCTGATTATCGATGAAGCGCATGTCTTCGAGGCCGTGTTCGGTAGCAATGCCGCCTTTCTGTTCCGGAGGCTACAGGCTGCTGCGAGGATCTGTCGTGCAAAGAAGCGAGAAGATCGTACTTTCTCGGTCGTCTCTACGAGTGCTACGATCTCAAATCCGGGCGAGCATCTACACGCGATGACGGGCCTCGACTTCTCCGTAATCGATGAAGATCAGGATGGATCTCCCCAGTATGCTCGTTCGCTGCTGCATCTGGCCTGTGACCCGGAGAAAATGCAGACCATAATTTCGGACCTTCAGAGAAATCTTGTCGATAAATCCGATTCGGGCGGCTTCATTACCTTCCTTGATTCGCGACAGGGTGTCGAACGGCTCGCCGCGCAGACCGAGAACGATCTTGTAATGCCGTATCGGAGTGGCTTCGAGGCCGAAGATCGCACCGCGATCGAGGGAGCGCTGCGATCCGGTCTCCTGCGCGGCGTCGTTACCACGTCGGCCCTTGAGCTTGGTATCGATATTCCACACTTCTCGGTTGGCTTCAATCTTCAATTGCCAATGTCGCGAAAGGCATTCCGGCAACGGTTGGGGCGTATTGGCAGGTCCACGCCCGGTGTATTCGCCGTCGTGGCCGAACCCAACGCCTTCCGACGCTACGGTTCATCGCTTGAAGACTACTACCGAGGTTCGGTCGAGCCGTCCCATCTGTACCTTCACAACCGTTTCGTTCATTTTGCCCATGCGAAGTGCTTGGCGGACGAGCTCGACATGCTGGGAGTGAAAGGACGGTCAGTTCCACCGGGTAACATAGACTGGCCTGTCAATTTCTCAGATGTATACGACTTCGCAAGGGTCGGCGGTGGAAAGGCACGCCCGAGAGAGTTTGACCACATTGCTGGAATCGCACATTGCTGGAATCGGTGGCGACAACCCACACCTCAACTATCCGCTCCGCAACATAGGTGAGGAGAACTTCCAAGTCGAAGGCTCGGGGCCGTTTGGACGGATCGGTGAGCTGACCCTGCAACAGGCCATTCGAGAAGCCTATCCAGGCGCCATCTACATGCACATGGGACGTCGCTGGAGAGTTCAGGAGTGGCGGGCAGCTTGGGAACGTAAGATCAGAGTGTCGCGATGGCAAACACCGATCAACACACAACACATAATCAGGACATTCGTGAACCTGAGTGTCGATCGCGACGGTCGGGTCGCCAATAATTTCCGCAAGGGTCCCCGTGGATTCCTCGCGGAGTGTCAACTCCAAATCACTGAACGAGTCGAAGGATATTGGGAACGTGGTAACAGAAAATCCTATCGTGATTTGCGTCAGGACAATCCCCACATGTCTCCCAAGACACGCGATTTCAGAACGACCGGTGTCGCGCTCAAAATCGAGACTCAGTGGATGAGAAAAGATGATAGGAAGCGGCAGCTTGCGGATGCGCTGCGTGATCTCACGATTCGCGAGTACAGTATTTCACCGCAAGATATCGGAGGTGCGGCTACCAATATCTCGATGGTCAGAAACGGCCAGCGCCATTCCGTGAGCGACGTGATCGTCATCTATGATGCGACCTATGGCAGCCTTCGACTCACGGAGCCTGTATTCAATAAACTCGATCTCCTGATCGCCCGACTTGAACGCTCCAACGAGAACTCATCGTCGGATGAAGATGCGCTGGCACCAGAACAAATCGTATCTGGATTCCGCGACTGGTTCGAACAACTCGAGTCCACAAGCCCAGATGATTTCTCAAGCCTTGCGGACGACGGAGTCGAGCTGACGACCGATGGCCTGCTGTTGGTGCTGGCTCCTGGAAGCATCGTTGCAAGGCGTGGTCGTCAAGGCGTTCTACATGACATTGAGATCATTGCGCCGCAGATCATATCTCTCGACGGTCATGATGAGAAACTTTACTATAGTTATAGGACCGATGGTCGCGTCGGTGGTCTGGTACCGTTCGATGCTGTCGAACAGATCGGTGACGAATATCAGTTTCAAAAATGGAATCCCAAAACATCGGAGTATGTCGACGACGATGAGCCAGAGTAGATCTCCCAGCACCCGTTCGGCGGTGCCGGCCTACCCATCCGGGAAGCATCAAGCTGCGGCGACCGACACGTCGACAACGATGGCCATCAGGCGCGACCCTGTTCCCTGACGGCGCGGACATCCGCAGCCGAGACTTGCGGCCGTCGCGCCCGTTCCCGCCGCAGCAACGCAGGCCATGGCATCGCCCTTGTGCCATGGCCGACGGCCGACGACGATAGTTGGGCCGAAATGGATTGAGCGTGATCTCGGACCGCGATGCGTGAACATTGCGCGATGCGATGCGATGACACCGACATTCGCCGCATACCGACGCCTGTAAGGCAACGCTTGACAAACCCGCCATCACCCGCGACCCTGTGCGCATGATCGGGAGCATTCGGCACAAGGCGCTCCGGAACTATTGGACGAAAGGTCAAGCGAGGGGTCTGAATGCGGGATGGATACGGAAGCTGCGCCGTATCCTTGCCGCCCTTGAAGCCGCCAACGAACCTGAAGGGATGAACTACCCCGGATCGTATTTCCATCCCTTGAAGGGAGATCGGAGAGGCCGTTATTCGGTACGCCTGACGGCCAACGTTCGCGTCACCTTTGGATGGAACGAGGACGGCGCCGCCGATGTAGATATAGAGGATTACCACAGATGATCGACAGGCATCCCTCCATAGACCCGGTGCATCCGGGGGAAATCCTCCGGGAAGACATCCTGCCGGCCCTTGCCATCAGCAAGACGGCCGTTGCCGACGCTCTGCGGATATCCCGGCAGACGCTGTACGGCATCCTGAACGAAAAGCAGCCCGTCACCGCCGAGATGGCAGTTCGCTTCGGCAAACTGTTCGGCAACGGAGCCGGTTTCTGGGTAAACCTGCAACGCCGGTACGATCTGGCGGTCGCGGAACGCGCCGTGGACGTTTCCGGGATACCGACTCTCGGAGCGCAACCAAGCCGGGCATTCCATCAGGCTGTGGAAGGCAACGAGGTCAGTGACTGAACGCTGTCCCGCGTTTCTCTCCCCTGGCGGCGACCCCCACCCCGACCCTCCCCCTGCAAGGAGACGGGAGAGAGCCGTTGACGCTCCTCCCCCCTGACAGGGGGGGAGGTCGGGAGGGGGGTGGACCGCAGTCCCGCAACGCCGCGAAACCCTCAATCCTCCACCGGTACGAGAAATGCGCGCTGGGCGCGGCAAGCCCCGGTCCAGAGCGGACAAGCCGCCGGCCAAGCCCGGCACGGTCGGCGTCAGGCGCGGCCCTGTTCCTTGGCGGCGCGGACGTCCACAGCCGAGACTTGTGGCCGTCGCGCCCGTTCCCGCCGCAACAACGCGACGGTTTCGCCAACCGGCGCATCCGGGGAAACGGGGCTGGCCACTGGCGCGCCGTCGCGCTCGACGATCACATCCTCGCCAGACTCCTCAAAGCCGCCGGCGATCATTTCGGCAGACCCCGTTCGTCATAGAGCAGATCGCCGTGTTCCATGGCCGAAGGCCCCGGCCCCACAAGCTTGGCGCAACGCCGCCCGATGGCGACCAGTTCCTCGACGCGCGCATCCACGTCGCGCTGGCGCTTCTCGCGCTCCAGACGCTCACGCAGCGCGACCGTGATCGCGCCGGTCATGGTCTCACCGGTCAACCGCGCCAGCTCTCCGGCCAGTCGGCAGGTCTCGTCGTTCTTGATATTAAGGCTCATCTCCCCCTCCGGTAGAAGAATCGGAGCACAATCTACCGTAAATATCCCCGCCGCCGGACGCAACGACGGTGGCGCCCTTGGCGCACGGCGGTTTCCAGCGATATCCCGGTTCCGGACCAAGCAGACACACCCGCCCAGCGTCACTCCGTCCTTCGGCGTCGGCACATCAAATTCCGTCATGAGGCGGGGCGCCGCCACAGTCGAGGGCGATAATCCCGCTCGTCGAGACATGCGTTGTAGAATGCTTGGTCCATCCGATACCATTCCGCTCCGTTGATGCCGCGTTTGGCTGTGGCCGCCGGGCTAACGGGGTAAGCGGACACGACCCTGATCCACCTGCCGGTGTCGCGCGCAATGTCCTTGACCTCTTTGACAACCTCAGCCAAGTCCTGATCCTGGCTGAAGATAACCGCGATATCAAATTGGCTCGTACGAGCCAGCCTGACGACATCCAGGCCAAGGCGTAGGTCTATGCCCTTCTCCTGCGGGATATATTCCGTTCCGACAGACCCATCGGGTAGTTCAACCTCGTATGGTTGGTAGCGAACCCGTCTGCTTTCGACGACTATACCTGCGCGGCGCATGGCAAGAAGCCGGTTGACCCAGTAGCCGTGCCACATCTCGCTATGCTGACGGTTCGGTGTGCCCGTGTAGAATCGGACCCCGCGACCCTCCCAACCCTCACATGCGCAGATCGCCCCGAACAATTTCTTCGGGTCATAGTTGGGGTGATGGTGCCCGAAAGCCTCCTTCGCATGGCGATAGAGGTTCTGCCCGTCGAAGAATGCAATAGCGCGCTTGACGGTGGGTTCGTCAACCATCGCGCGATCCATGAACGAATAACCCCTCGGGGGCCGTTTCGGGATGATCTCGATCAATGAGCGGAGATCCCGAGCAGGCAAGTCCCGAGGGGAGCAAGTTCGCTCAATCTACGAGAAGCGTTATTCGCACGTCAACTGTTATCCGCACGTCAACGTTGCGTCGTCGTTCGTCGGTCAATCGCTTTCCGTGCGCCGACCCGCCCCCCGAGGGTGTGCGGACTGTGCGGATCCCCGCGCCGGACTCGTCCCCCGAGGGTGTGCGGGGTGTGCGGACCGCCACGCCGGACTCGCTCCCGAAGGGTGTGCGGGTTGTGCGGATTGTGCGGATCGCCGCGACGGACTCGCCCCCCGAGGGTGTGCGGGCCGTGCGGACCGTCGCGACGGACTCGCCCCCCGGAGGGTGTGCGGACTGTGCGGGTCGCCGCGCCGGACTCGCCCCCGGAGGGTGTGCGGAGTGTGCGGATCGTCGCGCCGGACCCGCCCCCCGAGGGTGTGCGGACTGTGCGGACCGCCGCGCCGGACTCGCCCCCCCCCCGAGGGTGTGCGGGGTGTGCGGATCCGCCCGCTGGGCGCCTTGGGCCGGTGCCCGGCGGGGTGGCGGGCCGCGGCGCGGCGAGAGGCGCTATTCCGCCGCCGCCGCCGTGGCGAAGGAGCGCTCGTAATCCCTCAGCGCGCCGTGGATGAAGGCGTCGCGCTCCGCGCCTTCGTAGGCGTCGCCCGCGACCGCGACCTCCAGCACCTTCTTGCAGACCTCGCGGACGAGCGCGTCGTCGTCGCCCTCCCGCATGGGGATGTCGAGGATCGTGTTGTTGGTGTAGACGTAGTCCCGCCGCCCGGCGTTGGCGCGCGCGTGAACGGCGTCCTGCGCCATGCGCGGGTTCTCTCCGCGAACGGCCATGCGCAGGTTCTTGCGGTTCATGTAGACGCCGACGTCCTCCTTCGTCGGGTTCTCCATCGCGTGCCGGGCGATCCGCCGCTGGCTGGTCACGACGTCCCAGTCGCCGGGCTGGCGTTGCGCCACCTCGCGGGGCCGCGCGCCGGTCTGCCCGTCGAGGAAATCGGTCCTGTCGTATCCGCACCTGGACTTGTCGCCCGCGCCATACGGGTCGATCGAATCGCCGAACATGCGGAGGCCGAAGACGATGCTGTTCTCGTCGTCGATGGGAACGTACCAGCGCGCCATGTAGACGCGATGGAAGTAGCGGGCCTCGCGGCCGTCCTCGGCGGTATGGGGATGGAGAGTGAGGTTGGGCAGGATGACGTCGTTGAGGCGCACCCAGACCCGGTCCCTGCCCACGCGGCGCCCGGCGCTGAAGACCATCGCCGTGTCGCCGCGGACCGAGGCGTACTCCATGACCGGAAGCTGCGCGAAGACCGGGTTGAAGGCGGTCGTCGGATAGCTGCCATCGTCGTCATCGCCGATCACGCGCATGTGCGGGCTGTGGAGCTGCGAGGTGTGGATCTGGTCGGGGATGTTGTCGAACACCTGCAACCAGTTGCACGGGTAGATGTTGGAATAGGAGGCGAACTCGAGGTCGTCGTAGGTGTGGAAGAACTCCCACTCCGGGAACTTCGGCATCCGGTCGTAGTCGCCCATGTAGGCGAACACCATGCCGTAGCGCTCGAACGCGGGATAGGCGCCCTGGCCGACCATCCTCGACATGCGCTCGCCGCCGTCCGGCTCGCCGGGCGCGTCGAGAAGGGTCCCGTCCACGCCCCAGTGGAAGCCGTGGTAGCAGCAGCGGATGCCGGTCTCCTGGATGATCCCGTACTCCAGCGAGGCGCCGCGATGGGCGCAGTGCCGATGGAGCACGCCGACCCGCCCCGACTTGTCGCGGAACGCCACGAGGTCCTCGCCCAGGATGCGGATCGCGCGGGGCACGTCGGTCAGCTCCTCCGACAGGCACACCGGCTGCCAGAAGCGGCGCATGAGATCGCCCATGGGCGTTCCCGGATCGGTATGCGTCAGCTCGGGATCCTCGGGCAGGACCCCGGTCTTCTCGTGGCCCCTGTAGGCCTGGCCGCCGCCGCGGGCGAAATTCGGGTGGGTGTCTCCGGTGTCTGGGCCATTCATGCTCATCGGTCGCTCCTCCGATGTCTTCTCGATGTCCTCGAAATCGGTCCGCCGGCGCCGCGTCGCCGCGGCGCGGATGACTCTCCGCCGTCGTTATCCTATAAACGCCGCGAACAAGCAAACCCCCGGAGCATCGTCATGGCGCATTTCGATCCCAACGAAGTCGGTATGCGGCCGCCGCCGTTCAAGCACACGGTCTACAACGCCCTCGTGGTGCCGCGGCCGATCGGCTGGATCAGCACGATGAGCCCGGACGGCGACTTCAACCTGGCGCCCTACAGCTTCTTCAATCAGGTCAGCGGCTCGCCGCCCTGCGTCGTCTACTGCCCCAACTACTTCAAGCCGGGCACCCGTGAGACCAAGGACTCGCTCACCAACGTCGAGGACACGGGCGAGTTCGTCTACAACATGTGCACGGCCGACCTGATCGACCAGATGGTCGTCACGTCCAGGCACTCGCCCCGGAACTTCGACGAGATGAAGGCAGCGGGGCTGGAGGGCGTCCCGTGCGAGAAGGTCGGGCCGCCGCGCCTGAAGGACTCCCCGATCGCCATGGAATGCAGATACATGCAGACCATCGACATGCCGACGCCGCAGGACGGCAGCCGGGCCACGATGGTCGTCGGCCACGTCGTCCAGATCCACATCGCCGACGAGGTGATCACCGACGACGGGCTGATCGACATGAAGAAGCTCCGCCCCGTGGCGCGCCTCGGCTACTACGACTACACGATCATCGAACCCGAGAACATCTTCCCCTACAAGACCCCCGACGACGACCGTTTCCACGGCGACGACTCCAAGGCCTGGGACGAGATCCAGCCGCCGGCGGCGGAATTCGCGCGGGAGTGACCTCCGATGATCTCCGCCGCAGACCCCTACCCGAGGCGGCGCGCCGCCGTCCTCGGCCGCTCCATGGCCTACGTGGAGGCCGGGGCGGGGCGGTCCGTGGTGTTCCTGCACGGGAACCCGACGTCGTCCTACCTGTGGCGGAACGTCATCCCGCGCGTGGAGCCCGCGGCGCGCTGCATCGCGCCGGACCTCATCGGCATGGGGGAGTCGGACAAGCTGCCGTCGTCGGACGACGAAGCCTACCGGTACGCCGTCCACCGGGACCATCTCGACACGCTGCTCGATACGCTCGACCTCGGCGACGGCGTCGTCATGGTCGGCCAGGACTGGGGTTCGGCGCTGGCCTTCGACTGGGCGCGCCGGCACGCCGATCGCATGGGCGGCATCGTCCACTTCGAGGCCATCGTGACGCCCTTCTCCTGGGAGGAATTCCCGGAGAACCCGGAGGACACGGACTCGACGCGCCGCTGGTTCGAGCGCCTGCGCTCCCCGGAGGGCGAGCGGATGATCCTCGAGGAGAACATGTTCGTGGAGACCCGCATCCCGACGCGCACCCTGCGCGACGTGACCGAGGAAGAGATGGCGGTCTACCGGCGGCCCTTCGCCGAGCCGGGGGAGGGACGGCGCCCGACGCTGACGTGGGCGCGCAACCTGCCGGTCTCGGGCGAGCCCGCCGACGTCGCCGCCGCGGTGGAGGCCAACGCCGCGTGGCTTCGGGAAACGCAGATTCCCAAGGTCTTCATTCGCGGCCAGCCGGGCGGCATCGTCCAGGGACCGCGCATCGACTTCTGCCGCAGCCTGCCGAACACGCGGGAGATCGTCGTTCCCGGAATCCACTACATCCAGGAGGACAGCCCCGACGAGATCGGCGAGGCGGTCGCCGGCCTCGTCCGCGAGCTCGACGGCGGGTAGCCCGCATTCCACCCCCCTGTCAGGGGGGAGGAGCGTCAACGGCTCCCTCCGTCCCCCCTCTTCTCCCTCTCCCTTGCAGGGGGGAGGGCCGGGGTGGGGGTCGCGCCAGGGGGGAGCGCGCGGGGCGGCCCGCCCTCCTCGTTCTCCCTCTCCCTTGCAGGGGGAGGGCCGGGGTGGGGGTCGCGCCGGGGGGAGCGCGCAGGGCGGCCCGCCCCCCTCGTTCTCCCTCTCCCTTGCAGGGGGAGGGTCGGGGTGGGGGTCGCGCCAAGGGGGGAGCGCGAACGGATCCTGCCGCGCCCCCATCGCCGGATGAGGCCCGCGTCGCATTTGCGCGGTTTCGGACTCTCCGCATGTCGCGCCGGGAACAGACGCCGGCGCCGGAGGCGGGGATATTCCGATCGACGGCGAGGGGACGCGCGCCCGCGCGGCCCTTCCGAGCCTCGAACGCCCGCACACGGGAGCTATCGCCATGCCCGCCCAATCTTCCGCTTCCAAATCCGCCCGTCCGCCGAAGGCCGCCGGCAGGTCCGCGGCCCGCAAGCCGGGGGGCAGGCGCCCGCCGGTCATCGACATCAAGAAGCGCGACGTTCCCATCAACGTGCGCCAGAGCGGCGACAGCGGAGGCCGCATGTTGATCTCGACCCGCGTCCGCAAGAGCCCCTATTGGCATCTCTCCCAACAGGAAGGTTGCTGGGCCTACACGGTCTACAACCACATGTACCACCCGCGGGCCTACATCAGCATGACGCAGGGCGGCCTGATGAGGGAGTACGAGTACCTCACCAAACACGTGACGATGTGGAACGTCGCGGTGGAGCGGCAGATCCAGATCAAGGGGCCGGACGCCGCGAAGTTCGTGAACCTGCTGATCACCCGCGACGTCCACCGGAAGCTGCCGACGAACACGTGCCGCTACGTCATCCTGTGCAATCGCGAGGGCGGGATCGTCAACGACCCGGTGCTGCTGCGGGTCGCGGACGACGAATTCTGGTTCAGCATCTCGGACTCGGACGTCCTGCTGTGGGCGCAGGGCGTCAACGCCTGTTCGGGCCACGACGTGACGATCAGGGAGATCGACGTCTCGCCGGTGCAGATCCAGGGGCCCAAGTCCGTCAAGCTGATGACCGGACTGTTCGGGCGCAAGGTCTTGAAGATCCCCTATTACGGCCTGATGCACGCCGATCTCGGGCGGTTGCGCGTCGTCATCTCGCGCACGGGGTTCTCCGGCGAGGTCGGCTACGAGATCTACCTGCGCGACGCCACGCGCCACGCCGACGAGCTCTGGCGCGCGGTCAAGAAGGCCGGCGAGCCGCACAACCTGCGGGTCATCGCGCCGAGCCACATCCGCCGCCTGGAGGCCGGCATCCTGTCCTACGGCCAGGACATGGACATCGAGACCAACCCGTTCGAGGTCGGCCTCGGCTGGCAGGTCGACTTCTCGAAGGACGACTTCATCGGCAAGGCGGCGCTCCAGAAGATCGCGAAGGCGGGCGTGAAGCAGAAGCTCGTCGGACTCAGGATGGGGGGCAGCCCCATCACCTGGTACAACGAGGACTTCTGGTACGTGACCAACCGTTCGGGCCGGGAGGTCGGCTACATCACCAGCGCCTTCTGGTCGCCGACCCACGGCGCCAACATCGCCCTGGCGACCCTGCCGGTCGCCTACGCCAAGGTCGGCGCGAAGCTGAAGGCGGCGCTGCCGGCCGAGGACGCGCCCGTGGACGCGGAAGTCGTCCCCGTGCCCTTCAAGGACCCGAACAAGGAGATACCGAAGCAGGCGGTGCAGTAGGCCGCATCGGGGGCGCCGCAGGGTCCGTTCGCGCCCCTTCCCCTGGCGCCGCGACCCCCACCCCGACCCTCCCCCTGCAAGGGAGAGGGAGAGACCGTTGACACTCCTCCCCCCTGACAGGGGGGAGGTCGGGAGGGGGGTCCGGACGCGCCCCGCGCTCCTCGATCCCTGCCGGTACGGGAAATGCGGGCTACATCGGCAGGTGGGTGCCGATGCCGACCTCGCGGGTCTCGAGCCTCATGTTGCGGTCGGCGATCAGCGGCGCATCGCCGGAGACGTCGATCACGTCGTGGTAGCGACCGACCGCCCAGACGCTCGTCGCGCCCTCGGGCGTCGTGTAGTAGACGGTCACGTAGGTGAGCGCCCTGGCGGCGCCGTCGCCGTCGCGCTCGATGTCGTAGACGGTGGCGTGGCGCATGAAGCTGCCGAGCAGACGAAAGTGCAGGGGCGCGTTGGCGAGCAACCCCTTCATCTCGCCCCGGTCGACGTCCATCCACTCCTGCTCCTTGCGGATCTCGCGGGAGTAGTTGGTGACCCTGTACCCGAACTCCTCCGTGTAGAGATCGAGGTAGTCGTCGAACTCCTCGGCGTCGAGAAGCCGGCACGACCTGTAGATCAGGTTCCTGATCTGATCGTCGGTGATCGTCATCGCGGTCGGTCGAACCGATGGCGCGGGCCGCCGGGACCCGCCCTCGAACGCGAGAGCGCTACTCGGCCGCCATCATGAAGTTGCTGGGGTTGTTGGCCGGCCGCCCCATGAGCCTGCTCCACTCCTCGTAGAAGTGGCGCAGATAGGCGTCGCTGTGGATGCGCTCGTGCGCCCCGTCGTCGAAGTACTCGACGCGGGACATCAGGTCGTAGGGGCTGGCTCCGCTCTCCTGGCACGCATGGGTCGCCTCGACGTAGGCGCAGTCCTCCGACGCGTTGCGGCTGAACGGCCCCCAGATCTGCACGAACTGCTTCGAGCGGACCCTGCGGTCCTCCTTCGACTCGCCCCTGACGCCGAGCCCGCGCTCTTCCATGATCGTGTGGCCCGGCGCGACCGGCGTCGAATGGTTGAGGCGGATGCAGGTGGCGCGGAAGAACACCGACAGGTTCGGAAAGATGTCGGTGACCCGGAACTCGCCCGGCGCCAGGCCCTTGAAGACGAGGTCGTCGCGGTTCCTCCAGCTCTTGTACTTCTTGTACTGGACCTGGAACGGACTGCCGTCGATCAGGTGCGCGTTGTACCCGTGGCCGTTCCGCTGCATCCGCCAGGGACGGTCGTGATAGCCCGGCGTCAACACGCTGGTGGTGCGGTTCACCAGATGGGACCACTCGTGATAGAGGTCGCAGTTGGTGAGATACCAGGCCTTCCAGTTCCCGCGCACGTGGGTCTGGTTGTAGTGGAAGACCTCCAGCTCGTGGTTGTCGAAGATCTTCTCGAAGGGTTCTCCCGCCTCGCCGATGTAGTCGCGCAGCGACTCGGCGTTGCCGTCGAAATTGATGAACACGAGGCCGGCGAAAACGTCGGTGCGAATCTCGCGAAGGGACAGGTCTTCCCGGGCGGGACCCAGCTCCGCGTAGCCTTCCTCGCGGGGCTGATAGACGCAGTTGCCGAACAGGTCGTATTCCCACATGTGGAAGAAGCAGGTCATGTGCTTCATGTTGCCGGCCGGCTCGCGCACGATCTTGGCGCCCCGGTGCGAGCAGGTGTTCACGAAGGTGCGGATCCTGTCGTCGTTTCCGCGCACGGTGACCAGCGGCGCGCCGGTCCACTGGTGGGCCCGGAAGTCGCCGACCTCGGCGACCTCGCTGACGTGGCAGACGAACTTCCACGTGCGGCGCAGGACCTTCTCCTCTTCCTCCGCGAAGATGTCCGGGTCGGTGTAGACGGACGAATGGATGTAGGCATCGCCCCGGACCTTGGGCGGAGAGAGATGCTCTTCGGCTGTGCGCGACATGCTTGAATCCCCGGAATATGCGGCGTTTCCCCGATCCTCGGGTCAACGACCCTGACCCGGTTCGCAACGGTACGACATTACCGGGGACGCCGCAATCGTGGAAGGCGCGGAAATCCGGAACCTCGATGGAAATCCGGCGGGGTCCCGGCGCGGGCCCGCGGGCGCGTCACTGGTAGCCGTACCTGAGCTCCTTCTCCAGATTCACGAAGACCTCGCCCTCTTCGACCATGACCTCGTAGAGGAGCAACGGACTCTCGGCGTTCTCCCGCATCTCGCCGGTCTTCAGGTTCCACTGCCAGAGATGCTTGATGCAGGTGAGCGTATCGCCGTCGATCATGCCGAGGGAAAGCGGCGTCTCCTGGTGCGGACAGAACGGAGGATAGGCGAAGAACTCCCCGCCCGCGTTGGCGACGAGGACGGTGACGCCGCCGACCTCGAATTCCCCCAGCTCGTCCTCGTCGACGTCGTCGACCGCGCAAACCCGCCGCCAGCTCATGTCGATGACTCCCACGCCCCGGTCGCCGCCGAACCCTAGCGACCCGGCCCGCCCTTCACAACGGCCCGTCGTTCCCGGCCGGGTTCAGCTGAACTTGTCGTAACGAATCGCCGACGGAGCCAGTCCCGCTTCCGTGACCAGCGCCCGCAACGTCGCGTCGACCATCGGCGGCGGGCCGGCGAGGCAGGCCATCGCGTTCCCCCAGCGTCCGGCCATGCCGCGCATCGCGGCCTCCGCCGCGCGCCCCGAAAACGTCATACCCCCACAACACGAGCCCCACCGCCGTCATTCACCCGCGCCAGGAGCCAGGCCAGGACAGGCCCTCGACAGGTATGAGACATGCGGGGTAGATTACGGCTGTTGACGGAGGAACGGGACGAATGGGCGAGATCGTCGCTTCGATGGAGCTGGAAAACGCCGTCGACCGCGAAGTCGTCAGACGGGGGCTGCGCGACGAATCCACGGTGCGCCGCGCGACGGTGGATGGCGTGGTGAACACCGGCGCGGTCATGCTCGTGCTGCCGAAGGACGTCGTCGACCGGCTCGGGCTCGAAACGCAGCGCGAGGTCGCCGTGACCTACGCCAACGAATACAGGGAGACCCGCCAGGTCGCCGGGCCGGTGACGGTCCACATCGGCGACCGCTTCATGATCTCGGACTGCATCGTCGGCCCGCCCTCGAGCGAGCCGCTGATCGGCCAGATCGTGCTGGGAGCGCTGGACCTGGTGGCGGACTGCGGCAATCGCACGCTTGGGCCGCGCCCGGAGTCGCCGGACCGTCCGTTGCTGAAGCTGAAGCGATCCGCGCCCGCCGTTCCCGGCCGGGTTCAGCTGAACTTGTCGTAACGAATCGCCGACGGAGCCAATCTTGCTTCCGTGACCAGCGCCCGCAACGTCGCGTCGACCATCGGCGGCGGGCCGGCGAGGTAGGCCATCGCGTTCCCCCAGCGTCCGGCCATGCCGCGCATCGCGGCCTCGTGCACGAAACCCGCGTCGAACCGGAGTTCCGGGTGGGCGGCGATCAGTTCCGCCGCGGGCGCGGCGTCCGACAGGACGACCGTGGCCTTCAGCCTCCCCGACCCGCGCTCCGCACAGGCCTCGAGGCGATCGAGAAGATAGACGTCGCGCTCCGCGCGGACGCCGAAGAACAGATCCCCGCGGCGGGTCTCGAAGTGTCCCGCCTCGACCGCGCGATCGAGTATGGACAGCATCGGCGCGAGCCCCGAGCCGCCGGCGATGCACACGAGGTCGTTGGGCAGCGGCGGGGCGTAGGTCGCGACGCCGAGCGGCCCGAAGAGATCGAGCTCGGCGCCGGTCCGGTCCTCGGCGAACAGCCAATCGGTGAACCCTCCTTCCGGGACCTGCTTGACGACGAACGCGAGGCGGTCCGCCGGGCGCCGATAGTCGGCCATCGAGTAGGCGCGCCGGCCTTCCACGGCCGCGGCGCCGACGAGCA